>JANQIE010000164.1 GCA_028282295.1 Desulfobacterales bacterium
CCATCCCAACGGCACCGGCACCAAATACGATTACTACCTGACCAACCGGGTGCAGGCCATCACCCACAGCGCCGGTCCGGCCGTGATCTCCAGCTACGCCTACACCTACGACGCAAACGGCAACCGCACCGAACAAACCGAAGTACAAAACGGTGCGTCCGAAACCACCACTTATACCTACGACGCCGTCAACCGGCTGACCGAATTTACCATCGCCGATGGCCCCACCACCGCTTACACCTACGAAGGTTACAACCGCAAAACCGAAACCGTCACCCAAAACACCACCGTCACCAGAACGCGCACGCACACCTACGATGCCACCGATTGGCTCACCCGGACCGAAGATGCCACCGACCCGGCCAATCCCTTTACCATCGCCTACGCCTATGATAACAATGGCAACACCCTGACCAGAACCAACAGCTCTTTGACAAACCAGAGCGAGCACTTTGCCTACGATGCCTTAAACCGCCTGGTGCAGGTCAAACGCGGCCCGCCTGTGACCGAACAGATCCTGGGCCAATACGACTACAACCACGCCAACCTGCGCATCCGCCACACCCACAGCCAGCGCGGCAACATCGACTACTACTACGATGACACCGCCATACTCGAAGAGCGCAACGCCGATGACGACAGTCTGCTGGCCCACTACCGCTACGCCGACCGGCTCATCAGCCTCGATACCGGCGGCAGTGTTCAATACTACCACCACGACGCGTTAGGCAGCACCGTCAACCTGACCGATACCGCTGCCAACGTGCAAGTCTCCTACAAACTCGACCCCTGGGGGCATATCCGCGAGCAGCAGGGAAACAGTGTCAACCGGCAGGTTTTTACTTCACAAGAACATGACAGCCAAACCGGACTGATCTACTTCGGGGCACGGTATTACGATCCGGATACCGCCAGGTTCATTACCCAAGATCCGTATTTAGGAGAAAGTGGAACGCCGCCGAGTCTTAACCGATATCTTTATGCTTACTCTAATCCAACGATTTATATCGATTTGGCAGGGTATCAAAGCAATCGCATCTATCCAAAAATTAGACATAGACCGCTTAGCTCTTCTTTCTTATTTCCTGCCACAACCGGTGCTGTTATGGGGGTCCCTAAAGAAGAGCAAGATAGTCTGAATGAATACTCCATAGAGACAACTCCGAAAAAAATTAAAGTCATTGTGGCTGCTGAAGTCGGCTTTGTCTTATTGCCATTGACACCGTTAGCTGGAGAAGCGAGTACGGCAGTTTATGTGACTATGGAGTCTTCTCCGTTAGTTGCAAAAGCACTTTCTGCACTTTCCGCCTTTCATCTTTACAAAGTGGCTACGGATTCTGACTATGCCGGAACCACGATGTCAATTGACGCGGGTACTGGATTTAGCTCCTTATACTATGCGCCACTTGATCTATTAAAAACCACAAGAAGCCTTGCGAGAAATAATGCCGTTCAAAGCTTAATGCCCAAAAACTGGAAAAATTGGAGGTTGGCGCTAAATCCAAATGGAACAGCTCTTGGCATGGGTGGTGGAAACATAAAATTCAGATATGCTGATCCGTCTGGAAACATTAATTTAACCGATGAGTATATTGAAGAACTTATCGCATTAAAAAGCCGTGAATTAATAAAGCAAGACAAAATCTTAAGAAATCCAAAGAGTGCAGACCCATTAGACATCAAATTTACCCAGACAACAGCAAGCCCTAATTTTAGCAAAGGTGGTCATACGATAAATAGTACAATAACCGATTTGAAAACTGGGATGTCCCCGACTAAAATCCCAACCATTAAGGTTGTTGAATACGAAGGGAAATTTTGGACATTAGATAATAGGAGGCTTGTCGCATTCCAGCAAGCAGGAATTAAGGAGATTCCTATTAAGAAAGTTTCTTTGGATAATCCAGTTATTTTAGAAGAATTTTTAAGCAAGTATAACCCAATTGATGGAACAGGCGATTGGATTGTAATCACTCCTCGAAAAGGCAGAGAATCTGCTGAAAAGATTTTAAGAGAATATGGAAAAATTAAATAATGTAAAAGTGTCGTCATTAACCAGAAATTGCTTTGATAAGTATCCTGTATGGACTTGGGATGACGAAAAAGAAAACCAATGTCCTGTTAAGTTGGAAGGAAATATTTTGCCAAATGATCTAGGAACACTGTTTATTAAAGCAGATATAAAAATTAAAAATGGTATGGAATTCGACGGCTATGTAATTGGACTAATATCTTTCTATTGTTTTGCAGCCTTTGTAAATGGTAAAAAATTCATGTTTAATATGACTCTTAAAGACTTGATAAAAATTGAAATGAAAAAATTTTTAAGGCAATTAAAAACCGATGCGATCACAATTTTTCCAGTAAATTATCATACCATCTTTCAATTCCCGGATAATACGAAAGTTTCTGGAGTTTTTAATCTAACATAGGTCGGTAAAATAATATGGTATTCAGTGTTGATATTTTCATCGTTAGCGATAAATTGCGAAAAGGCGCTGGATTTCAAATTGGCCCCAAGCCAATTCGCAATATCGCAAAAGATATCGATACGCGGCTTCGACAAACTCCAGGATTTGAAGGGCTTAGGGGAGGAAGGGATAAACTCCAATTTCGAATATGGGGTTCAAAAGAATTACAGAAAAAGGCCCTAAAGGGTGACTCTCAAATCTTTTTTATAGGAGGGGAATGATATGGATTTTGTTGCATCTCTTGTAATCGCCCCTGATGGGACCCTTGAGGTAATGGCGAAACGATTGGGAGATGTTCTGGGTGTCAGATTCATTCAAGATTCATCCGGTTATTACGAAGAGTTTCCCGCGTTTACTGCACATGTTCTTGGTATGGAGATTGCTCTTCTCGGTTTGCCCGATGTAAAAGACCAGGACGGTGAGTTTCCCGTCAAAGATTATACACTTTTAGTGCGCTCAACCGTAGATGCCTCAGACGATGAAATAGAAGTTGATCTTTCCGTCCATCTACAAGCCATTTTAGATTCGGTGTCGATCCGTTGTTCTGTCGGAACCGTATGAAGAACAACCAGCGAAAGAGCCTCTTCGGTGATGATGTTATGGGCCGGTTGCGCCGCATTGAGCTGGTCTATGATAAAGGTTCGCATTGCTTCGGAGTTCCGGTGACGAGTTCCGGGACACATAATTAGCAATGCGATAGAAGAAGTTGTTCTTTGATTGCCGTTTTTATTTTTAGGTGGAAGCCTTATTTTTAATCCGCTGTTCCAGAGTTTTGCCGTAAGCATTTTGAACCGCGCCCAACACCCGCATTTTAAGATACGCGCTGGGCCATTTCATTTTTAGACCTCCTTTTTTGAGTTTTGAAACCAAGTATCGCATTGGTTCGTCAAGCAAAATCCCTGTCTGGTGTTGCCGCTTTATTGCGAAGATTTCTCAGGCGCCCTTGGCGACGGCAATTTGGTCGCATGGCCGGATTTGATGGGAAGTAAAAATCTGAAATTTAGAAGAAAGAAGTTTGAAAGCGGTATTGAAAATCACTGATGGGACGAGCACTGCGGGCAAAAACACGTTTTAGATGCAAGATGGTTTGAAGGGCCGGGTCACAGGTTTGCGCGGCCGGCGGCGGCTTGCTTGTGCTCAACCAGGATCTGATGCGCGTTTGGCAGCCGACAAAGGATTCGCTACGCGCAATCGAATTGGATGGGTTTTTTTTGGGCATGGGTGGGAAAGCTTGAATAGGGCTGGCAAATTACCAAATTTCTGGGGTCTAAAAAACTGCAAACTCTGTTTTAATTTGGCAAAAGAGAGCCGAAAATACGATAGAAGCGCGGGAAACAACACTTACATATTAACCCGGCAATAAAACACCTTTAAAATTGTGATTCCGGCGAGCGCCGGAATCAAGCGTCAATTCTGGATGCCGGATCAAGCCCGGCATGACGAAGGTTTACATATTTAGTCGCCGGTTTAATAACACCTCTCCATTATGTCGGTCTATTCCGGTTGTAACACCAGCGCCGTTCGGGCAGGCAGGTACAGGTTCAGGGTATGCCGGGCGTAGGGACGTTGGGCGTGGTATTGGGTCAAGTGAACCTGATCGGCCGCCAGACGATTGTGGCCGCCGTAGGTTGAGGCGTCGCTGTTAAAAATCATCCGGTACTTGCCCGGCGGGGCGTCGAAGGGGTAGTCGGTGAATGATTTGGTGGGGTGAAAGTTGAACGCCATGATCAATCCGGCCCGTTCGAAGATGATGACCTTGTCGTCATTGTGCAGATGCAGCCGTTCGATTCGTGAATCGCGCAGCAACGCATGCGCGCGGACCAGCGCCAACATGTCCCGGTCGAAACGGGCCAGGAACTGGAACTTCAAGGCCGGGTCGTCGGCCAGAGGCCACTGGCGGCGGGCGTAGTGATACGACCAATTGTTGCCCTGGCGGGGAAAATCGACCCACTCGGGGTGGCCGAATTCGTTGCCCATGAAATTCAGGTAACCCTTGTCGGCCGTGGCCAGGGTGATCAGGCGGATCAATTTATGCAAGGCCATGCCGCGGTCCACACGCATATGCGGATCGTCAACTCGCATGTGGGTGTACATATCCGTACCGATCAGCCGGAAAATAAGGGCCTGGTCGCCCACCAGGGCCTGATCATGGGACTCGGCGTAACTGATGGTTTTTTCATCCTGGCGCCGGTTGTTCAATTCATACCACAATCCGTCCATGGACCAGTCTTCATCGGCAACATCCTTGGTCAGCTTGATCCAGTAATCGGGCACACCCATGGCAAAGCGATAATCGAAGCCGGTGCCTCCTTGCGTTATCGGTGCGGCCAAACCGGGCATGCCGCTGATGTCTTCGGCGATGGTGACGGCCGCCGGCTTGACCGCATGGATCAGTTTGTTGGCCAGGGTCAGATAGGTCAGGGCCTGCTCGTCCACTTGGTCGTTGAAATAATCGTCGTAGGAAGTAAAGGGTTTGCCGAGGCCGTGGTGATGGTAGAGCATGCTGGTGATGCCGTCGAAACGAAAGCCGTCCACTTTGTAGGCGTCGAGCCAGTAGCGGCAGTTGGACAGTAGAAAGTGAAGCACTTGAACTTTGCCGTAGTCAAAGCAACGTGAGTCCCAGGCCGCATGCCGGCCACGGGCGCCGTCGTGAAAATATTGGTACAAGGTACCGTCGAACCGGCTGAGGCCCTCAACCTCGTTGTTTACGGCATGGGAATGCACCAGGTCGATCAACACGCGCAGCCCTTGTGCGTGGGCGGCATCCACCAGCGCCATGAATTCTTCCGGCGTGCCGAAACGCGATGAAACCGCGAAAAAACTGGACACGTGATACCCGAAGCTGCCGTAATACGGATGCTCCGGGACGGCCATCAACTGCACGGTGTTGTAGCCTGCCGCGACGATGCGCGGCAGGACGTTGGCGGTGAATTCTGCAAAGGTGCCGACCCGCGGTTCGGTCTGGGCCATGCCGATGTGCGCTTCGTAGATCAGGGGCGGTTCTTCGGCCGGTTCATAATCGGCACACTGCCATTGATACGGCCGGTCCGGTTGCCAGACCTGGGCATTGAAAATGTTCGTCCGGGGATCCTGCACTACCCGGCGGGTCCAGGCCGGAATCCGGTCCCCTTCCCCGCCGGGCCAGATCATCCGCAGGCGGTACAGATCGCCGTGGGCCAGGCTCGCCGCCGGCAGCCGCACCTCCCAAACGCCGTCGGTGTCGATTTTGGCCAACCGAAAGGCATTGCCGGTCCGCCAATGGCTGAAATCGCCGATGAGGTAAAGCGCGGTTGCATTGGGCGCCCATTCACGAAAAATCCATTGCGTGCCACGGCGGTGCAAACCGAAAAATTCATGCCCGCCGGCGAAATCGGCCAACGACCGTTTGCCCTGGGTCAGGCGCTGTTCGGTTTCGTCGACCTGATGCAGGCGGCGTTTGAGGATGTGGGCGTAAGGTGTTAGATACGGATCGCTTCTGATCATGAGGTCGGCGGAGGTATCGGCAGCAGGCGCCTTTGCGGATCGACGTGCCATGATTTCAAACCACCAACGGCCGCTGCAACATTTTTTCGTATAAATCGATATAGTGCCGGGCCGTTACATCATGGTTAAAGGTAGCCTTGCTTTGCAACATGATCCGTTCGATCTGGCGCGCCTTGACACCCGCGTCCCTTCGGTAAAAACGCATGGCCTCGCCAAAGGCCCAATAGAGCCCGCCGGCGTCGCAGACATCGAACAGAAATCCGTTACCGGTTTCCCTGGCTAAATCCAAAGGCGTGACGGTATCGTGAATACCGCCGGTATTGTGGGCCACGGGCAGGCAGCCGTAGATGGGGCCGATCATCTGCGGAAGTCCGCAGGGCTCGAAGCGCGACGGCATCAGCACGAAATCCGACGCTCCGTATGCCAGCCGTGCCAGACGCTCATCAAAATCGCAGATGGCCACACGGTCGAACATTTGATGAAAGCGAACGATGTCTTTAAAAATCTGTTGGTATTCACCGTTGGCCACGAAAACAATCTGCAGGCCGTCCTGCCAGTAACGCTCAATCACCGCATACAAAATATCCGCCAGGAGCTGACACCCCTTTTGCACGGCGTCCAGACGGGAGGGCCAAAAAAACAAGGGGGCCTTGTCGTTGCACTTCAACCCCAGGGCTTTCTGCAAGAACCGCTTGTTGGCCCTTTTGCCCCGGGTGTGGGTTGCAGGGTCGAATTGAAATTCCAGGCTCGCATCTTTTTGCGGGGCAAAACTCGGGTCCGGCGCATTGAGGATGCCGACCGCACAATCCGCGGCCGCTTTGTTGGTCAATTCGGATTGCAGTTGCGGCTGCACAAACCCGTGACGCCCCTTAACGATCTCGGTTAAAAAGGTGGGGCTCACCGTGTTGACAAAGTGGGCCGCGAAAATACCGCTGGCCAGCAAGTCGACCCGGTTGGCGTCGCGGGTCTCTTCATAGTTGTAGCACATCCGTTCATAGTACAGATGGTGCCAAAACGCCGCCGCGTCGATGCCCCGGTCTTCAATGTGGGCCAGAGATGTTTTTACGGTATGAATGTTGTGGATCGTAAACAGGCAGGGGATGCCGAGCTGCCGGGCCATGGCCGGCAGCAGGCCGGTCATCCAGTCGTTGCAATGGATTAAATCCGGCTGGACGCGCGGCACGATGTTATTGATGACCTCCCGTTGAAAAGCCAGGGCGATTTTTATGTTTTCATCGCTGTAATTGGAGTAAACGCTGTCCACGTAAAAAAAAGCGCGGTCTTCGGCCAGATGGATCCGCTCGTTGGGAACGGCGGCCCGCAGACGGGAACGCTCCTGCCGCAACAACGGCGCCACCTGTTCGCTGAACATGGCGCGGTAGTCCGGCAAGGCGATATGCACATCGGCGCCCTGGGCGAACAGGGCCGACACCAACGCCGCCGACACATCGGCCAGCCCGCCGGCCTTGGCCGAAAGGTAGTTGGCGATATTGCCCATGCCGTCCGGCAGATACGTGACTTCCGGCGTGACGACAAGAACCCGCGGGTTGGTGGTGGCTGCGGACATGGCGGTTCCTCGAATCAAATGACCGACTCAAATTTTCACTAAGGGCTCACGAAAAAGTAATCTCACATTTTGAGCGCCCGGACTCAGGGTTGCGGAAAAAATAAAATGTCCCAAATACGAACGTACTTTGGGATACTTTATTTTTTCCGCGACCCTGAGGTCAGGTTGGTTCGATCTGAGGTGCCAAATCCGCAGCCATAGCACAACAAGCTATGGCGAGGATTTGGGACCGAAGATCGTGCCAGGATGACCTGAAGCCGGTTTGCTACATCTTCTGGATTCCCGCCTGCGCGGGAATGACGATGTAGGTTTTGCGCCGCCGTGTTTAGGCGTCATTTCCGCGCAGGCGGGAATCCGGAAAATACAACGAAAAAGCGCAATCATGTTATTTATACAGACTGATGCCACTAAGATTAAGATGCGGCCATCTTTTCACAGTGCCTGAATGGCTTTAAATCTGTAACCACCGAAGTAGAGAGCTAAAGTTGATGGCATCTATTTTTAAATTTCAAGTTTCCACTAAGCCCAGGTAATCAATCCCGGTGTCATCTTGATCCACTTGTCGCCCCTGGGCGTGGCCCTGACTGTAAATCCATAGCGGCCGGCACTGTTGCAGGTAATGCCGCATTCGTAAAGATAGCTGCCGTCGCCGATTTCTTTTTCGACGGACATGACCTGGGTATGACTTTGCGCCAGCTCGCCCAGGCTTTTCACCTGTCCGTAGTAAAGCTGCATTTCGATTTCTTCCGGTTCCAAGTCGCCCAGAAACACTTCGGTGCTGATCCGGAAGTTCTCTCCTACGCGGTAGGGGCCATCCAGATGACGGACCGGCGGCTTGATCCGAATGGCGTCCCAATGCGAGCGGAAGCGATCGTGTTTGCGGGCAAGATGAACTGCTTCCTGCCCGTTATTCGCAAAAAGCTCCCGCACCCGCGTTGACGCCGGCTGGTAGTAAAGGCTTTCATACTCGTTAACCATGCGATGGGCGGAAAAATCGGCCATGGCCACCTTCATCGCCTCTTTCATCATCTTGACCCAACGTGACGGGGCGTCACCGCTTTTCTCTTCGTAAAAACAGGGGATGACTTCATTTTCAAGCAGGTTGTAAAGGGCGCGGCTCTCTACGGCATCCTGGTAAGCCGGGTCGTTATACTCCTGCCCGTTGCCGATCTGCCAGCCGCGCTCGGCAGTATAGGCCTCATCCCACCAGCCGTCCAGTACACTCAGATTCAACACGCCGTTCAGCGAGGCTTTCATGCCCGAGGTGCCGCAGGCTTCATAGGGTCGGCGGGGTGTGTTGAGCCAGACATCGGCGCCCTGAATCAGGGTGCGGGCGATGAAGGTATTGTAGTTTTCCAGAAAAACCACCCGGCCGCGAATCAACGGGCGCTGGCTGAATTGGATAATCCGCTGGATCAGGGCCTTGCCTTCGTCGTCCTTGGGATGGGCCTTGCCGGCAAAAATAAACTGCACCGGCCACGACGAAGAACTGATCAAGGCTTCCAGGCGCTCGGGATCGGCAAAGAGCAGATTGGCCCGTTTGTAGGTGGCAAAGCGCCGGGCAAACGCGATGGTGAGCACATCCTGGTCCAGCACCGCCTCGGCCTCTTCCATTTGCGCCTTGGGCGCGTTGCGCCGGGCCAATTGCTTCACCATCAGCTTGCGGCAGGTTCGCACCAGGCGGCTGCGGCTCATCTCATGGCCGCGCCAGATTTCCTCGTCGTAGATCTCGTCGATCCGGTTGATAATGGCCGGATCAGTGGGCCGTTGCTGCCATTCCGGCCCCAGGTAACGATCAAACAGCAAGGCGTTTTCCCGCGAAATGTAACTGGGCGTGTGCACCCCGTTGGTAATGTGCCCGATGGGGATCTCTTCTTCGGGCCGATCCGGCCACACATGGGCCCACATGCCCCGGGCCACCCTGCCGTGCAGACGGCTGACCCCGTTGCAGTTCTGGGCCAGCCGCAGACCAAGCACAAACATGGAAAGGGGGGATTCGGGGTTTGATTTGTCGATCTGGCCCCAGGACAAGATTTCATCCTTGGCCGTGCCGAGCTGTTTCTGCAGCGGATCAAGGTAAGGACGCACCAAATCCACCTCAAATTCATCATGCCCGGCCGCCACCGGTGTGTGGGTTGTAAAAATCGTGGTGCGCGGAACAATTTCAAGGGCGGTCTCCAGGCTCACCGAATGCCGTTGCATGATCTGGGACAGCCGCTCCAGGCTGGAAAAGGCGCTATGTCCTTCGTTTAAGTGACACACTGCCGGGTCGAGCCCCAAGGCATACAGGGTGCGCATCCCGCCAATCCCCAGCAGGACCTCCTGGGCCAGCCGGTTTTCGCCGTCCCCGGCATACAGGCGGGCGGTGATGTCACGGATCGCCGGTGTGTTTTCAACCAGATTGGTGTCGAGCAGATAAAGTGGAATGCGCCCTACCATTATTTTCCAGACACAGGCGTTGATGGTGCCCTCCGGGCCTTCGATGGCGATCTTGATTTCCCGGCCGTTGGGATCAAGGGCCCGCACGGCCGGTAATTGATACAAATCGACTTCGGGATATTCTTCCTGCTGCCAGCCGTCCGGATTCAGGTATTGACGAAAATACCCCTGGCGGTAAAGCAGGCCGATCCCGACCAGCGGCAGGCCCTTATCCGAAGCGGCTTTCAAGTGATCGCCCGCCAGAATACCCAACCCGCCCGAGTAAATCGGCAGGCTTTCGTGCAGCCCGAATTCCATGGAAAAGTAAGCGATCGGATTCTGATGACTCAACGTCTCGCTATCTGCATACGGCGCTTGTTTTAAATGGGTTCTAAATTGGGATTTGACCCTTTTTTGATGGGCCAGAAAGCTCTCGTCCCGGGCCAGCTCGGTATACCGGTCTTGGGAAATGCGTGTCAGAAAGGTAAGCGGATTGCGCCCGGCCTTCTTCCAAAGACTTGGATCAATTCTGCGAAACAGTTCGATGGCATCCAGATTCCAGCACCACCAAAGATTGCGCGACAACTCATCTAAAAACGATATCGGCTCCGGAATGGACGGAAACACCTGAAATGTCTGAATATTATTCATATCACCACCTGCGTGTTAACAAGGTCACATTACTCTTGCACCGGATAGGCCGGTTGGGATGACAAAACGAAAAAAAAATATTTACGGCCTAAAGCACCACGACCGAATTGTCGGCATCGCCGAAACCGTTGGGAACGTAGCTATCGGCTTCGCCGTCGTTTTCCCAGCACTCGTTGTCGAGTAAATACCGAAACTGGTACTTCTTTTCTTTGGGCAGATCCAGCGTGACTGTGAACGCCCCGCTTTTTAGTGCTTTCATTGGCGTGGCGCGGGTGTTCCAGTTGTTGAAATCGCCTACCAGAAAGACACGTGCGGCGGTATTGGCATTTTGTTTCGGTAGGGTGAACGTCACTTTGCAAATCGGTTTCGATTTGAGATAGCGTTTTTTCAGGCTCATTGCATCGCCTCCTAACGGGGAAGACTCATGTTTTTGAAATGAACAAATGATTGCGAATAGATAATACCCAACACCATGGCTGTAAACCGATGTCGTGCACTTTTAGGCTTGTGTCCATCCGGAAATAGCATCTTTTGGCCCCCGGCGGCGTTCTCGCATTTTTAAAATCCTCGACATAGCCCGCGCCATGCCTGCGGTTTTAAAAATGCTCGGGCCTTGCCGGGAACCAAAATTTACTATTTCCGGATGGACACAGGCTTGTTGGGATCGTAACAGACAGGACTCCTGTAATTTCGATTTATAAAAAGCAAAAGTCAATCGAATTTCAACCAATGCCAGGGCATTCGCATTTGGAAATTATCCCGATGATAGTGGTGGCGCCGGGCCGGCGACCTGATCACGCCAACAACGTCCAGACCCGCAACAGCTCACTCACTCCCCAGGCCTGGGCGCGGCACCCGCGCTGGAGGTGTGGATAATCCCCGTCAACGATTTCGGGCATTTGACCGATGCAACCGGTGTCGAGCAGCCGCCCGGCGGCGCCGAGCCATGCCCTGGCGGTCGGTTTGGCCTGGGGGCCGTAGGTCCGCACCCAGGCTTCACAATAGGCCGGCATGGGCCAGGTCCAGGCGGTGCCGTTGTGATAGGCCGGTTTGCGCCGGGTATCTTCATCTCCCTGATAGCGCCCCTGGTAGGGCCGGTGGGGATCGGCCAACGGTTGCCCGTTGCGCGTAATCACCAGCGGATGCCGTGTGGGACGATCAGCCAGGCTGCGGATGGCGCCCGGCACCAGCAGCTCGCTGCAGGCATCCAGGATCTTGCGGCACTTGTCGCTGTCATCCACGGCCCCCAGCGTAATTGCCAGCAGTTGGTTGGGCCGCAGGGCGTCGTCGGCCGCGGCGGTCTGCACCGGGCCGCCGGAAGCGGTCCACAGACCATCGGCAAGGTATTCTTCTTCGGCCAACCAGAAATAGTCTGAAATCGAAGTCTTCACCCGGTTCGCCAGCAGGCGCCACCGGTCGCGGTGTGCGTCGTCGTCAATGGTCGCCAGGAAGCAAAGGGCGTTGTACCAAAGCGCCTGGATTTCGATGGGAAAGCCTTCACGGGGTGTGCCGGCCGGAAAGTTGGTGTCCATCCAGGTAAAATGCGAGGGGCTGAAGAGCAGCCCGGTGTCCGGGTCCATGTAAATCCCGTTGGCCGGCCGGCCGGTCAGGGCCCGGCCGATGGACAGGATCACTTCGCGCACCGACCGGTTTTTGCAGGGTTCTTCCAGAAACGCGGCCCCGCCTTCTTGTTGCGCCAAATCGGCACAGGCGGCGACAAACCACAACGGCGCGTCGGAGGTATCGCGATTTGTCGCGTTGTCGCCGTGAATCATGTTGGGCAAGGTGCCGTCTGCTTCAAAGCGGCCGAACTGATGCAGCACCTTGCGGGCTTCAGTGGTCATTCCGGCGCCGATCAGGCCGCGTGCGACGATCAGCGAATCACGGCCCCAGTCAAGGAACCAGGGATATCCCGCAATTACGGAAGCAAATGCGCCGCGTTGGACGATAAATTGTCTGAGCGCTGTTTTCAATTGCGCCGTAAAAGAACCGCGCCGTTGTTGGGGAAACGCAAAGGTCCCTGCTTTTGGCGTTTTATCCGGGGTAGCGGCCACGCCGTTTGCGCCGACCCCGGCAATCAGCTCGACGTAGTGATCGCCCTGCAACGTTGCGGTAAAATAGCCGGGACTGAACAGGTCCGAATCCGGGTCAAGGCCCCGTTCGGCCTCGTGCGGCCGGTGAACCATGTAGGTCCATTCCGGCTCGGAAACAAACTGTCCGCCGCTCAGGCCGACTGTCAGAGGCCGGCCAGCATCCGGTGCAAACACAAAATGATCCTCCCGGGCGGTGACCGCGCCGGGCCACTCGGTTTCCGGCCCCTGGTAAGCCTTGGTGGTGTTGTGAAAGTTGCGGTCTTCAATATCCGGCCGCAGAATCAAACGGACTTCGATATTGTCGTCCAACAGACCGGTGCGTTTGGCTGCGGCGTGACGGTAAAATCCGATGCGAATCCGATTGTGGCCGTCATCCATGCGCTGGCGCATGGTCAACAGTACGTGTTCGCCCTGACCGGCCGGAACGCGGTAGCGCCGGCAGCCGGCCCCCTCGTCATCGATAAAAAAGGCATCGATGCAATCGCGGTCCAGGGGCTGCGAAAATCCCTGGTAGACCAGCCACACCCGGCAACGGCTGAACATGATCCGGCGATCCTCGGGAATCTGCGGGTGCAGGTTCGCGGCCAGCAAGGCGTTGTAGCGGCTCAACAGGATTTCACCATGCACCGGGCTCAACATCATGGCACCGCGCCCGTTGACCGCCAGAAATTCGTACTGCCCGCCGGTCAGCGCATCGCGTTTTAACAGCCGCCGCAGACGGATCTGTTCCGGCGGGGCCAGGTAAAGGAGCGGCGCCTGCACATGGCGGGTGCCGGCCGGCGCGAACAGCGATAGGGTCAGCGTCACGTCGCGGTGCGCCGCTGTGATGGTTCGCGGTACAAACAAGGCAAAATGGTCGTGTCCGGTTTGCGGCAGGCTCTCTTCCTGGCGCAAACAGGTGTCACCGTCCATCAAACGGGCCCGGAAAGGGTGCGCCGCCTGCACCAGCAAAAAGTGCCCCGGCGGCACCATGACCTGCCGCGTCTCATCGCGCCCCACGCGCCAGACCACCACACGGGTTTCATCGCTATCGGGATTCAACGCGCGGCAATAGGCCAGCGGATTTTTTTGCAGGGCATAGGCCTGGGGATTCGGTTCGAAATCTGGCTGGTCGCTCAATCCCTTTATCGCCTGATGTACTTCAAGAGCCTTGGCCCGCAGTTTCTGAAGCATCACCCGCAACGGCAAGCCGGGATCGTGAGCAGAGTGTTCGCCGATTGCCGTTAAATCCTGGGAGTCGGCCGACAGGCAGACCACCTGACCGGGTGTCAGCGGCAATCGTGCCAAGGGGCCGTCATGGTGGACCGTGACGGCTGCGGTGGTGACCAGATCAGTCAACGTTTCGGCGTCAAGCCCGGCGTCGTCCCGCCGCCATTGGGCTGTTTGGGGGTGCCGGTCATCCAGATTGGCAGCCACCACAAGGGTTTTGCGGGAGGGCCGGTGCCGGCGTTTTAAAACAATCACGTTGCCGGCGCCCTGCTGGATGAGCGCCAGTTCGGTGTCATCGTAAAAGGCCGGATGGGCTTTAAGAATGCCCGCCAGACGGTTTAAAAAATCGACAATGTTCGGTTCGCCGCCCCAATTAAGGGTGCAGGCCTGATGCACATTGATTTTATCGGCCGCCAGCCACTCCACACCGTTGGCATAGGCAAAGGCGCCATGGGGGCTGCACAAGGCGCACAGCGCGGTGCGCAGCCGGGCCCAGTTTTCTCCGCGAACCGCTAGACGTTGATTGTCGTGGGTTTCGGCGAAATTGAGCATGCCGCCCACCGTGGCGGCAAATTCCAGGGCGCCGGGGTAGTAGGATTCGATTTGCCTGCGATCATAATTTTGAAACAGCTCGGAATAGGCCCAGTTGAAATTGGCGCGGTTCAGCAGGTCCCGCGTCACCGTCAATTTGCCCCCCAAGCCTTCCAACAGGAAAATCGTATCCGGATACTCTTCCCGCACCCGGGCGATAATATAGCGCCAGGCGTCCACGGGAATCATGTACCCGGCATCGCACCGAAACCCGTCCACCCCGCGCCGGCACCAGATCAGAAAAACATCGGCCATGTACTGCCACAAATCGGTCTGGTGGTAATCCAGGCGGGTTAAATCTTCCCAGCGCACCCCCCAGGCACCGGGTACTTCGATGGTGCCGTCGGCTTCCCGGACCAGCCATTGGGGGTGGCTTTCGTGCAAACCCGCGGCCCATCCGGTGTGATTGATGGCGATGTCGATGAGCAGTTTACCGTTGCGGGCATGCACGGCATCGATCAGTTCGATAAACTGCTCCAAGGGGGTGGCGGCCGGATCAAAGCGGGCCAGGGCCGGGTCGACGGCGGTGAAGCTCAGGGCGGCGTAGGGGCTGCCGTAACGGCCCATGCGGGCATAGGTGGTCGGCGTGGGGTGCACCGGCAGCAGTTGGATATACCGGCACCCGAGCCGGCCGATTATGAAATCAAGATCCGCGATCAGGTCCCGAAACGTGCCGGACGGCGGGATTACGGTGTAGCCGTCTTTGTCGAGCTGTTCGATCAGGGCCTCTTTCTGAGGATCCTGGCTGCGGGCGGTTTTATGGGGACCGAACTGGCGCACAAAGGCGTTGTAAAGGGTGTTGGCCCCGCAGGTGTCGGCCGGTTCCACGTTGATCACCGTGTTGATCACCGTGTTGGGTCCCGCAGGCCAAACCGGCGCGGCGGCCCCGGTTTGCAAAAATATGCCCTTGGCCTGGAAATGACCGACCTGACTGAGCCCTAACCGTAACGTAAAGGTGCAATCGTCCTGGCGGGTCATGGGAATGTCGTACCAGTCCTTGCCCAGGCGCGGTTCACCGGCATCCACCGCGCGGATGATTTCCCGGCGCCGGGCGGCGGCGTGGCCCAGGTTGGTGCGCAGCCAGGCGGTGCCCTCTGCGGCACAGGACAAGCGCAACGTAAAGCACAGCAGATCGCCTTTGAACTTCAAAAGGTGCTCACCGGGGGCCGGTTCCTGCTGCAAATCGATTTGATTAGGTTTCATAGCCCCCCCAAAAATTAAGTAACGCTACGAAATTTATCGTAAAAAAGGCGGATAAGGGCAACATAAAACACAATTGCCGGTATTCAACCGGCAATTGGAAAACACGCTGGTGTCCATCCGGAAATAGTAGGTTTTGGTTCCTGGCAAGGCCCGAGCATTTTTAAAACCGCAGGCATAGCAGGCTATGTCGAGGATTTTTAAAAATGCGAGAACGCCGCCAGGGGCCAAAAGATGCGATTTCCGGATGGGCACACGCTAATATTGGGACGCGAATAGGGGGGCGTTAGAATTCCAGCAAACCTTCGATACAGGCACCGGCTTTAATGACGGCCGGTTCGGGTGAGTGATTCACAATGGTCGCCTCGCCTTGGATGACGACGTTTTGCTCAAAGTGGACATCACCCTTGATTTGCAGCGATGAACAGGTCGCCAGCGACGGCAAGCCGGCCGCAAAGCGGGCTTCGAACATATCGACTTTCTTGTAGTATTTGGGATCGAGTTTGATGGTCGGGCGATCGGATAACCCGGCGGCGCTACGCGCGGGGTTGACGGTCAGGCGGTCATCGGTGGTGAAACTGAAGACGTCGCTACGCACCATCATCAGTTCATTGCAGCTTTTGACCGGGAAAAAGCGGCTGCGGGGCACTTCCACCGCCGTGGCGCCGTCGAAAAGATTGATGGCCGCGCCCATGGCCGATTCCACCTGGTAAACCGGCGGCGAGGCGTCATCGCGCGGGTCCAGGGTCTTGGGGTTGAGAATCATCGGCAGATGGACGGCGCTTTCGGCGGCAAGTAATTGCTGCAAAAAGACCAGATCGATCCAGATGTTGTTGGTGTTGAAATAGCGGTAGACGCCGATATCGGTGAAGGCGTCCAGTTCGTCCTGAGGGCATTGGGCCGCTTCACGCAGAATCAGGCGTCCGCTGCGGTGCCGGGCCAGATGACCGCCCTTCATGTCCGCCGGGGTGCGCCGCGACACTTCCATCATGAATGGAAACCGGTTGGCGGCGAAATAGCCGAGCAGCGCCTCGTCCAAGGTTGCCCCCAGATTATCGGAATTGGAAATAAACGCGTAGCGAATCCCCTGGTCAATCAACTGCTTGAGAGTGTCCGAGGTATGCAAGGCGGTGTAGACATCGCCATGTCCGGGCGGATTCCACTCCAGGGCCGGATTGGCCGGCCATTGGGCCGGCGCCAGCGAGTCCTGTAAAATTTTGGGGAATTTGTTCTGCACGAACATCAGCGGCGGTTGCGCCGGCGCAAGGGTGTCAAGGGCATCCTGGGTGTCCCGGTGCGTGCTGAAACTGTTCATGAGCGCCAGTCGCACCCCGGCCCGCTGGGCCTGGGCCACGATGATCGCCAGAAACGACAGGCCGTTTTTGACTTTCAATAACGATTTGGCGCCGGTGAGCCCCATGCTGGTGCCGAGGCCGCCGTTTAGGGTGACCTTGACGGCCTGCGGCAGGGCCTGCCTGCCGCGGGCTTGGAACTCATCCAGGTCCTCGATGGCTTTGATATCGCCGCTTGCCACCGGTTCGATATCCGTGTTGTGCAACAGGCCGTCATCGCCGCCCCGGATTTTGGCGTAATAGTGGGCAAAGGTTTCGATCACCGCCGGTTTCAGACCGGCGGCTTGCATCTTTGTGGAAAACGCGTCGATGTGATTTTTTGTCGTAGATGCCATATTCCCAATGCGTTCGTGATTGCGCGGCGTGGCAACCGCCGGGTTCAGGTCCCCACCGCAATTTTTAATTTGTCATTCTTAATTATCAATTAATTTTCTCCACCCACCCCAGCGGATCGTCGCCCTTGCCGTACTGAATTGCGGTGATGGCGTCGAAAAGCCGCTGGGCCACGGGTCCCACCCGGCCTTGTCCAATCGTGATTTGCTGGTCGTCGTATTTGAGTTCGCCCACCGGTGAAATGACTGCCGCGGTGCCCGAACCGAAGACTTCCTGTAATTTACCGTCGCTGTGGGCTTGCATGACTTCGTCAATGGTAATGTCGCGCTCAGCCGCCTTCAGGCCCCAGTGACGGGCCAGTTGCAATACGCTGTCGCGGGTGATGCCCGGCAGGATGCTGCCGTTCAAGGCCGGCGTGAGAATCTCGTCGTCAATGACAAAAAAGATATTCATGGAGCCGACTTCTTCAACATATTTTTGTTCCACGCCATCGAGCCACAACACCTGGGTGTAGCCATGCTTGTGGGCATCTTCACCCGCGTATAGGCTGGCGGCGTAGTTGGCCGGGGTTTTGGCTTCGCCCAGACCGCCGCGCACAGCGCGCACATGTCTGCGGGTCACCCAGATTTTGATCGGATTAAAGCCTTCGGCGTAGTAGGCCCCCACCGGTGACAGGATCACGAAGTAGCGATAGGTATCCGAGGCGCGCACCCCCAGAAAATTGTCGGTGGCAATGACGGTGGGACGAATGTACAAAGAGGTTTGCGGTGCGCCGGGTACCCAGGCCTGCTCCAAACGCAGCAGTTCCTTTAGGGACGTCATCAAAAAATCCGGATCGAGTTCCGGAATGCACAGCGCCCGGCACGATCGGTTCAGGCGGGCAATATTGTCTCGCGCCCGGAACAATTGTATCTCGCCGCCCTGTGTGCGATACGCCTTCAATCCCTCAAAAACCGCCTGACCGTAGTGCAGCACCATGGTGGACGGGTCCATCACGATCGGCGCATACGGCTCGATGCGCGGTGAGTGCCAGCCGCTTGCGGTATCGTAATCCAGATTGAGCATGTGATCCGTAAAGTTGATTCCGAAACCGAGTTTGTCTTCAGGGGGATGGGGTTTGAGCTGCTCGGCGCGTTTGACGGTAATTTGCATGTGAAACCTCCATGGAAAGCAATTAAGAATTAAAAATTGGGAATTAAGAATAATGGATCAGGCCGATGAGATGAGACCCGGCTTTCTTATTTGTCAATTCTTACTTCCCAATTTTTAATTGCGGTTCAAACCCATTGCATGCGGCCCGTTTCGGCATCATAGCGACGATGCAGAGGCGGCCCTTTCAATTCAAGCAGATCGATTTCCCCGGCATAGACCGTGGTCGGCGTGAACAAACGGCCACCAAAGGTCTTGCCCTGTGGGTCACACAAGAACGCATGCATGCAAACAGACGGCTCATCTTCCAGTAGTGAAACATTGCCTTGGCACGCGGCAAGTTCCAGCGACCCGAGTTGGGTGTGCGTCACATACACCTGCTGTTTCTGATCGTACACGCCGCAAGTACACCGGTTGACAGCGCCGTTGACGGTAAAGGACGCTGTTTCAACGTTGTGGCTGCGGCAAAACGTTTCGATGGACGCAAGCAGATCCCCGCCGCGGGGCAGCCGCCCCAGGAAACGACGCCCGGCAGTGAATTCGGTGCAAACGATACGTGTCATGGTTAAACCCAATCGGGTTAATTATTTGCAAAATAAAAAACGATACCATAATCTTAGGCGAAATCAAGACCTATGTCCACTCCCCGCGCACCATGGGCCATCGGTAAAACGGACAACGACACCGCAACCATTCTATCCGGCGGCAATTGCGGGTAGGGTGGGCCGTGCCCACCAACGGGATGATTTCCAAATGCGGTTACCCTGAAACGGCGACGTCCGCAGGTTGACTTTACACGGCAGGTCCACTATCATTGCCATCTTTAAATAGTGCCCATCTGGAAATAGTAGATTTTGGTTCCTGGCAAGGCCCGAATATTTTTAAAATCGCAGGCATAGCAAGCTATTCCGAGGATTTTAAAAATATGAGAACGCCGCCAGGGACCAAAAGATACTATTTCCGGATGGGCACTAAATAGAGTCCCAGGAGAACAATACCATGACAGACACCAAGGCTTCAGGCAACATGGCCGATATCGTTCCCGAACGGGTCGGCCCGGATCATCGATTTCAATTCAAGTGCCATCCCAAGGTCGCTTGCTTCACGCAATGCTGCCGGGGAATCAATATCATCCTCACCCCCTATGACATTATCCGATTGAAAAACCGCCTTCAAATGACCAGCGAAGAATTTCTGGCGGTCTACACCCGGCCGGAGCTGCTCGAAAAAACCGATCTACCGGTGGTGACCCTTAAACTGCTCGAAGACGAGCAGGAGTCGTGCCCTTTTGTCCGCGACGACGGCTGCATTGTCTACGAAGATCGCCCCGGCTCCTGCCGCTACTACCCGCTGGGCGTTGCCTCGCTGCAGCACAAGGACGGGGCGGACGACGAGGGGTTTTACTTCTTCGTCAACGAGCCGCACTGCAAGGGCTTTGAGCAAGACACCGTGTGGACGGTTAAGGAGTGGCGCAGGAACCAGGGGGTCGATATTCATGACGAGATCAACGCCGAATGGACCGATCTGGTTGTGCGCAAGCGCTCTTTTCCGCCGAATGTCAAATTGTCCGAGCAGAGCAAGAAAATGTTTTTTTTAGCCGCCTACAATATCGACAAGTTCAAGGCGTTTGTTTTTGAAAGTTCTTTTCTGGAGCGTTACGATATTGATCCGCAGATGGTCGAAAAAATTCGTGCAGATGAGATTGAATTGCTCAAGTTTGGCTGCCGCTGGCTGAAAACCAGTTTGTTCAGCGCGGTCAAGGATGATCTGTTCAAGCTCAGAGAGCCGGAGGGGTAAGCTGCCTAAAATTAAGGAGCGGCGAAACGCCGCTCCTCCAAGAAAGCGACCCGATTTTTTTGCGCTGTTTGGGGAAATAACGCTGTTTGGGGAAATAACTCAGATCAATACGTCTAATAATTTTCATAGAACAATCCCTGCCAACACGCCGGATCGTTCAATCGTTTTTCAATATCCACCCCGAAAAATTCGGCGGCCGGGGCGAGTAGTTGCGGCGCCTTGTCCATAACCTGGCGTCCGGCCGTCAACACCACGTCCAGCCCCTGCCGGGTCATCTTGCCCAACGGCTGCCGGCAGCCGCCGGCCGGCAGTCCGAGCACCGCCATCAATGTTTTGAATGCCAGTGGATTGCGCGCCCGGCAGGTCACCGCGCCATAGGTGGTTTTTTCTTTGGTTGTCACCGTCACCAGATTGAACAGGGGTGTCATGTCGTCCACCAGTTTGCGGGCCGTATCCATCTCACCGGCTTGAGCTGCTTTAACCATGGCGGTGACACCGCCCGGCACCAGGTTGGAGGCCACGGAAATCACTCCTCCGGCCTTGATGGCCGGGTCTTGCATCATTTTTAAGGTAACCGCATCGTCCCCGGACAAGATGTTGAAACCGGAGCCGCAACAGGTGCGGGTCCGTTTCATGTTTTCCAGGCTGCCGGTGGCCTCCTTGACGATTTGGACATTGTCGAATTCCTGGCTTAGCAGCGCCAGGTCTTCGGGCAGCAATTGCGCCCCCGTGCGCCCCGGAATGACATAAGGAATCACCTGGACACCGGGACAGGCGCGCGCTACGGGTGCAACATATTCCCTGCGGATTTCAAGGGAACTGGGGCCGTTGTAGTACGGATCCACCAACAAAACCGCATCGACACCGACCTCGGCGGCATGACCGGCGGCGGTCAGGGCCTCCTGGGTGTTGTTGCTGCCGGCGCCGGCGATGCAGGCACACCGGCCCTTGGTTTTCTGGGCAACTTTTTCGACCACGGCGTTGTGTTCGTCCCAGGAAAGCACTGGGCTTTCACCGGTGGTGCCCACCGCCAGGATACCGGAAATCCCCTCGGCAATCTGAAACTCAATTAACCGGTCAAGCCCGTTGTGGTCGATTTCACCGTCCAAAAACGGTGTGATCAGTGCGGTAAAGGATCCTTCAAGCATGACTGCCCCCTTGTTATAAGGTCTAAATGAAAACTGGGAAATGTGATTTTACACTTATGAAATTCAGACAATTGCGAGAATACTTGCGGCCGGCTATTCGCAATCGGCCCGGTTCAAGTGTTCCACTAGGTAAAGAACCGACCGAAATCTGTCAACTAAAAATCCCGGCCCGGAAACATGGCGGCACAAGAAACGGCTGTCAGTGTCAATCGGCTTGACAAGCACGGCCCGGACTATCAAAATAGCCTGACATGTGTTATGGACACCAAAAACATACGGCTGCGGCGGGTTGATCGTTCACCGGTCATCGCCAGCAGCCGTACTAATGTCGGATAAGAGGTAAGGATCATGGACAAACCGAAAAACGTGGAAGAGTATATCACCAAACAGCGCATGGCCGTGGCGCAGAATCCCGAATGCGGCACGTCGCGTTACAACCTGGCCGTGGGCTTGCTCGGCCAACGCAAATTCGAAGAGGCCGAACGTGAGTTGCTTGAGGCTGTCAATTGCAGCCCCAACCTGGCTGAAGCCTACGTCCAACTGGGCGGCATCGCCTTTCAACGCGGCGACCTGGATCGCTGTCTGGAATACAACCGCATGGCCACCCGCGCGCGGGCCGGCTTTTCCGAAGGCTGGGGCAACATCGGCTTTGTCCAGTTGCAACAGGGCAAGGTCGAAGACGCCATATACGCGTTGGAAAAGGCCACCAAATTCAATCCCAAGTTTCTCCAGGCCTGGACTACCCTGGCCAACGCCTATCTGATGAACGGCCAGGTGGCCGAAAGCATCGAAACCAATCGTAAGGTCATCGACATGCAACCGGACTTCGCGGTCGCCCACAACAACCTGGCCATCGCTTACCTGGAAAACAAGGAGCCGGAACTGGCATTGCAACACTGCAAAAAGGCCCAGGAACTCGGTTATGACGTCTCATCGGAATTGATCAAAGACATTGAGGCCAATCAATAATTCCCTGATCACAAACACCCTTTGGCGGCCCCGGGAGCTGTGGCCCGCAACGGTCCACAATGACAAACACATTGGGACCGCCGCCGGACACCGCTCTTGCGGTTTTGCCGTCCAGCGCCCATGATCAAGTTCAACGACTATATTGGGACACTCAACAATCCGGTCATAGCGCAAAGTCCGGCCCGCAACAGACCGTTGCCGTTGCAGCGGTCGGCGTTTGCCAATGATGAGGCCGCTTCAGGGCTTACCTACGGTGATTATTTTGAAACCCTGCGCCAATTGTTACTTTGTGACGACGCCCGCCTTCTGTGCGCCGGTCTGTCGCGCCTATGCGGCCGAACGGTCACACCGGCTGAAATCGGTAGCGTAGACCTTTTGGCCATGAAACACGGTCAGTTTTACCATCCGGCCCAAGTATGCGTTAATCTGGACGGCCGCCGGTATGCCATGGTTCTCAATGTCGCGTTGACACCGCTCGGATTGGCTTGCATCGAGCGGGAGTACCGGCTGCTCGATCAATTGGGGCAAAGCCATGCCGCCAATGATGTTCCCAAAGTGCTTGCCATCGCCAAGGCAAACACCCACGCCGGTATCGTCGCGGCCGCGTTTCTGGGACAATGGCTGGAGGGATTTTATGAGTTTCATTGGAGCAAGCCCCGAACGCAAAGCGCTCTGGCCGTAACTGTCTGGGATACCGACAACGGTGACCAAATGTTGGCACCGGAAAAAAGTGAACAGATCTATCGCCGGGCGGCACAAATCATGACTGCTTGCTACAACCCGGCGACCTTTGAACAGGTTTCACATTGGCACCACGCCGCCGGTGATTTTGTTGTCAATCCGGGCGCAGACCCACCGGCGGTCAAATTAATTACGGTCCGCGCCTATGAGCCGCTCATCGAACTGACCCCGGAGTCCGGTGCGGCCGGCCACTCACCGCAAACCTTACTGCAAATGCTGCTGTTGTTTCTGACCAATCTGTCGCTTCGCATGCGGCTCGATCGCCTGGATGGCGTCGGCAACACCATCTGGGCACCGGATTACATCGTTGCCGCCACAGTTAACGGATTCAAGGACGCCATGCAAAAATACAAACCCCTGCCGCAGCTACCCGCGCCGGCCGACGCTTTCGCGGATTTCGCCAGTCGCCGCAAGATTGGTGAAGTTGCCCAATGGGCTGACCTGTGTGTGGAAACCTTCAGTGTCCAGGAAGCCGACGTGCCCGTCATCCAGTCCCATTTGGCCGCCCATGTAAAAACACTGCACAGGGCCTTGAGGCGGACCCGCTGAGAATTAAGAATTGGGAATTGGAAATTAAGAATTGTGGATGGCGGTCATTATACAAATGACAGCATACCTTGATTCTTAATTCGTGCCCATCCGGAAATAGCATCTTTTGGCCCAGGCCGGCGTTCTCGCCAATTTGCAATAATGGCGCAGCCATTCATGTTCTTGCGACGTAGCTTTGCTACGCCTGCGGTTGCAAATTGGCTGCGGCCCTGGTCTGAACCAAAATCTACTATTTCCGGATGGGCACTAATTCACCATCGCACGCTCAAACGCCCGACGAACCGGCCCGCGCGCCTGGTTTTCTATTGACAAGCCCAGACGTTGCGACTATATCTGCATCTTTAATCAATACGTAAAGCATAATGCGGAACAGTCTTTCGAATATTGAATCCAAATAAATTCAAAATTGAGAGGAGGTGACGCGGCGCCCCGTTCGGGTGCAGGTAAAACGGCTTATCTTTTTTCAGAATTATTCATTACTAATGGAGGTAAACAATGGCAAAACACGAAACTCCGTTGTTGGACCAGCTTGAATCCGGGCCGTGGCCAAGCTTTGTGTCCGACCTTAAGCAGGAGGCCGAACGAAGAGCAAAAAACGAAGCAGGTGTTGAATATCAAATTCCCGTTGACGTTTGCGAGGACATTCTCGGCATTCTCGAGTTGTCTTTCAAACACGGCCGGACCCACTGGAAACACGGCGGTATCGTGGGGGTCTTCGGTTATGGCGGCGGCGTTATCGGCCGTTACTGCGATCAGCCGGAAGAATACCCGGGCGTGGCCCATTTTCACACCATTCGTGTCAACCAACCTGCCGGTAAATTTTACAAAACCGACTATCTGCGCAGCCTGATGAAAATCTGGGACATGCGTGGCAGCGGTGTGACCAATATGCACGGTTCCACCGGCGACATCATCCTGCTGGGAACCACCACCCCGCAACTTGAAGAAATCTTCTACGAAATTACACACAATATGGACCAGGATCTGGGCGGCTCCGGCTCAAACCTGCGTACCCCCTCGGATTGTATCGGCCAGGCGCGTTGTGAATACGCCTGCTACGATACCCAGGCCCTTTGTTATGACCTGACCCAGGAATACCAGGACGAACTGCACCGTCCCGCCTTCCCGTACAAATTCAAGTTCAAATTCGACGGTTGTCCCAACGGTTGCGTTGCCTCCATCGCCCGCGCCGACATGAGCTTCATCGGTAACTGGAAAGACGATATCAAAATCGACCAGGAAGCCGTGCAAGCCTACATCGGCGGTGAGTTTTCCCCGAATGCCGGTTCACACGCCGGACGCGACTGGGGTCCCTTTGACATCCAGACGGAAGTCATCGACCTGTGCCCCACCGAATGTATGTGGATGGAAGGCAAAGACCTGAAAATCAATAACAAGGAATGCAACCGCTGCATGCACTGCATCAATGTCATGCCGCGTGCACTGAGAATCGGTGACGACCGTGGGCTGTCGATCCTGGTGGGCGCCAAAGCCCCGATCCTCGATGGTGCTCAAATGAGCTCCCTGCTGGTTCCCTTTGTCAAATGTGAAGAACCCTACGATGAGATCAAAGAAGTGATCGAGAACATCTGGGACTGGTGGATGGAAGAAGGCAAAAACCGCGAGCGCCTGGGTGAATTGATCAAACGTCAGGGTTTCCAGAAACTGCTTGCCGCGACCAACATCAAAGCCGCGCCGCAGCATGTTCAGGAACCGCGCTCCAACCCCTACATCTTCTGGAATGAAGACGAAGTTGAAGGCGGCTGGAACCGAGACGTTAACGAATTCAGAAAATATCATCAGAGATAAGAGGGGGGCAGCATCATGGCATTTGTATCCTCAGGTTACGATCCCAATGAACCGATGAAGGACAGGATTTCCGACATCGGTCCGCGTAAATATGACGAGTTTTATCCACCGGTCATTGCCAAAAACAAGGGTAAATGGCTGTATCACGAAATCCTGGAACCGGGCGTGCTCGTGCACGTTGCCGAATCCGGCGATGAAGTTTACACCGTGCGCGTCGGCGGCGCCCGCTTGATGTCGGTCAGCATGGTCGAGGAAATCTGTCAGATTGCGGACAAGCATTGTGACGGGCATGTTCGCTGGACGACTCGCAACAACATCGAGTTCATGGTCGACAGCAAGGACAAGGTCGAGCCGTTGAAGCAAGATCTGAGCAGCCGCAAATTCGACGGCGGCAGCTTCAAGTTCCCCATCGGCGGCACCGGCAACAGCATCACCAACATCGTTCACACCCAAGGGTGGCTTCATTGCCACACTCCGGCCACCGATGCTTCGGGTCCGGTTAAGGCAACCATGGACGTGCTTTTCGATGATTTCCAAACCATGCGCATGCCGGCCAAACTGCGCGTCTCTCTGGCCTGCTGCCTGAACATGTGCGGCGCGGTGCATTGCTCCGACATTGCGATTCTCGGCTATCACCGCAAACCGCCGATGATCGACCATGAATACCTGGACAAAATGTGCGAAATCCCGTTGGCTATCGCCGCTTGTCCCACCGCCGCCATCAAACCGGCCAAGCATGAACTGCCCAGCGGTGAGAAAGTCAACACCGTTGCCATCAAAAACAGCCGCTGCATGTTCTGCGGTAACTGCTACACCATGTGTCCGTCGCTGCCCCTGGCCGATGACGTGGGTGATGGCATCGTTATTATGGCCGGCGGCAAGGTTTCCAACCGGATCACGGCGCCGAAATTTTCCAAGGTCGTCGTCGCCTTCCTGCCGAACAACGCGCCGCGTTGGCCGGAGACCACCGAAGTCATTAAAAAGATGGTGGAAACCTACGCTAAGAACGCCCGCAAATACGAACGCCTGGGCGAATGGGCCGAACGCATCGGCTGGGAACGCTTCTTTGACGTATGCGAACTGGAATTCACGCATCATCTGATCGATGACTTCCGTGATCCGGCGTACTACACTTGGCGTCAGACCACCCAGTTCAAGTTCTAATATTTTATCTGCGGATCAATATGCAGGGGGCGTCGCCCCCTGCAATTCTTTTTGTGCGCAGTAAATGAAAGGGGAATCCACAAATGGCATTGGATTACGAAGAATCAAAAGAAAAAATCGTTGCAGCCCTGCAAAAAAAACAAAAGACCAAATCCAAGTTCTACTACAATGACTTGACCAAAATTTTGGGTTGCAAACCCCGTGAGGGTAAAAAAATCGTCAACCAACTGGTACAAGAAGGCGTTCTGGAATACTGGTCCAGTGGCAGCACGTCGATGTACGGTCTGCCGGGTACCGGTAAGCAAGCCGGTGCCGAAGGCGAAGACTAAATAAAATTTTTTTTATAGCCTTTGGAGCAATTTACAAAACACACGGAGAAACAGCCGATCTCCGGCCTTGTCATTACCGCCCTGCGAGGTGGCGCGGGCAAGACCATCATTTCCGTGGGCCTCATCGCTGCATTAAAAGGTTTGGGCAATGCAATTGCCCCGTTTAAAAAAGGTCCGGATTACATTGATGCGGGCTGGCTAGCCCTTGCGGCCGGCCGGCCTTGCTACAATCTGGACACCTTTCTGATCCCGCCCCCGCTGATTACGCATTCATACCTGACCCACAGCCAAAATACGGATTATGCCGTTGTTGAGGGTAACCGGGGTTTATATGACGGCATTGATCTGGACGGCACCACAAGCACCGCCGAACTGGCCAAGCTGTTGAATCTGCCCGTGATCCTGTGCATCGACAGCACGAAAACCACACGTACAACCGCCGCTACCGTTTTAGGGTGCATGCACTTTGACGAGGCGGTACGGATTGAGGGGGTTGTTTTAAATCGCGTGGCCGGCCCACGCCATGAATCGGTTGCCCGTCGCAATATCGAACACTACTGCGGCATACCGGTCCTTGGCGCCATTCCCAAACTCGGCCGCCAAAGCTTCCCCGAACGGCACATGGGGCTAGTGCCGACACCGGAGCACGGTTGGGCCCAAACTTCCATCGAAGCGGCCTCTGAAATGGCCGCGAAGTATCTCGACCTGAAAGCCCTTTTGGCAATCGCGGATAAAAAAACGACACCACCGATCGATGCGGACGCACACCAAACAGTTGCCGCTTCCCACGCCAACGACGAACCGGCGCCACCGGTCCGCATCGGGGTTCTGCGTGATTCGGCCTTTCAGTTTTACTACCCCGAGAATATCGCCGCCCTCGAAAAAGCCGGTGCTCAAATCGTCTGGCTGAGCCCGTTCACCGATGCGGCGCTGCCGCCCGTGGACGGCCTGTACATCGGAGGCGGGTTCCCGGAAACCCATGCTGAGAAATTGGCTGAACAAAAACACTTTCGCCGGGATATTAAAACCGCCGTCGAAGCCGGAATGCCCATTTACGCGGAGTGCGGCGGTTTGATGTACCTGGGTGAAGCCCTGGTACTGGAAGGACAATCGCACCCCATGGCCGGTGTTCTGCCGATCGTATTCGGTTTTGCCAAAAGACCCCAGGGGCACGGATACACCGTCATTGAAATCGACGGCGATAACCCCTATTACGACCAAGGTGACGAAATTCGCGGGCACGAGTTTCACTATTCGCAGGTATTGAAGTGTGACGCCGGCCCCGAAGATCTGGTTTTTAAAATGAAGCGGGGCGAGGGGATCGTCAATAAACGCGACGGTCTTTGCTATAAAAATGTCCTGGCCACCTACAGCCACATCCACGCCCTTGGAACCCCCCAGTGGGCTACCGCCCTGGTGCGCAAAGCCGTTGAGTACAAGGACACGGCCGCTGCTCAGCAACGCTAGTCACGATTTTTCGCCTTCCTTGGGGGCGGCCGGTTTCAACGCCAATATCAATCCAAATCCGACCGTACTTATTGCCGTGACGAGCCAAAACGGAGCGCTGTAACTGCCGTAGCTATCAAATAGCCAGCCCGCCAAAAACGGCCCGATGGCACCGCCGGTTGTTCCGAAACAGACCACGAGACCAAACAAGGCCCCGTGGAACCCGATACCGAATTGCTCGGCCACAATCGGTGAAATCGCGGTAAAAAAGCCGCCATGGGCAATGCCGTAGACACATGCAAACATCATCAGCATCCACAACGTGTCGGCAATTTGCAACCACAACAGTCCGGCGAGCAGCAACACAAAGCAGATTATCATGACGCGCTTGCTGCCGATATAATCGATCGCAATACCGGTGACAAACCGTCCCAGCATGCTGATGCCGCCGATGGCCGAGAGCACGCCCGCGGCCGGAGCCGCGGCGATTCCGATATCGCGGGCATGCGGCACGATGTGCACCATTACCGTCATCAGGCAAAAGACCAGGGTGAAATTGACGCAGCAGATGATCCACAGCGCCGCCGTGTGGGTCGCATGTTCGAAAGTGACACTGTTTGCCGACGCGAACCGGGGCGGTGCTTTGTGCGGATTGGGCCGATCCCACCACCGTTCGCGCTCTCCCGGATCGCGCCGAAGTAGTTGCGCCATTGTAACGAGGATCAACATGGCGGCTGTACCGATGATCAGGTAGGCGGTACGCCAGCCATAGGCGGCGATCAGAAAACTGGCCAGAAGGGGCAGTGTGAGTTGACCGGCCCCGGTCCCCACTTTGACAATGCCGGTCATCATGCCGCGTTTACGCGTATACCAGCGGGCAATGGTTGACAGGGCGATCACATCCACCGAACTCAAGCCGATTCCAAAAACAATGCCGTAAAGTAGATAAAGCTGCCAAATAGCCGTCAAGCGGGACATGAGCAAGTAGCCGGTCCCCAGAAAGACCGCCGTTACCACCATGATTTTGCGCGGCCCGAACCGGTCGTTCAATCTTCCAACCCAAATGCCGCAAACGCCCATGATAAAAAAGGCCACCGACGATGCGCCGGAAAGAACAGCGCGCGACCACCCGAACTCGGCCATCAGGGGATTGAAAAAAACGCCGTAGGCGATATAAACACCAATCCCGATGGCCTGGATACTGAAGCAGACCGAAGCAATGACTTGACCGTAGTGAAATTTGAAGAAAGAAAAATTACGCATACGTTTCATTTAGAGTTTAAAAGCCAATGCTATTAACTTAAGACTGTAGGAGCGGCGTCTCGCCGCGATTGGCGTAAGTTATGACCATTTTTAATCGCGGCGGGACGCCGCTCCTACAATCGCGTTGATCGTATGAATGTGAATGGCTTAAGTTAATGATATTGGTTTAAAAACAAAAAAAGGCGATGCCCGCTGCAAGTCGCGGCGCATCGCCATCACTGGGAGTTCTTTTTTAACTGAATGACTATTGCTTTTTCTTGGACGGATGACAAGCTTTACAAGTCGTCGGGGCGGCCTTGGGATCACTCTTTTTCAGTCCCTGTTTTTTGTTCCAGTCACGGTGACACGCTTTGCAGTTTTCGTGCAGGGCGGATTTGTGGAAGCGTTTGATTCTTTCTGCCTTTTTGATTTTTTTGGGAATCTTGCCAACTTCTTTATGGCAAGCGCTGCATTTTTGCACGTCATCTCCCATTTTCAGGTCGAGCGGTTTGCCGTTGTTATCATGATGGCACTCACCGCATTTGGCGCCATAGTCATTGGCATGTTTCTTATGCGAAAATTTGACGATGCCCTTTTTGTGCTTCGGATAAATCGGATCGTTCAGCTCGATAATATCCGCAACTTGCGTACCGGCGTAAAGGCCGGCAGCACAAAAAAATGAAACGATTCCCAACGCCACAACAATAAAAAAACCTTTCTTACTCATAAAACTCTCTATCCTCCTCTTCGTATATTATTTTCATGGGGTTTGACCCAGTTTTCAGGCTGCGGTTCAAGGCACCATTCATACCAAGGCCGCCCCGGCCTGTCAATTGGAAAGCCGGCCAAGCCCATTAGACGCCTGTGTTTACAAACGGTTTACGCAGCTAACGGTCTACTCGGTTCCCTCGGCTTCCTCGACCTTTTTTCTGCCAAAGAGACGGGCGCCCAAAATACTGATTTCATATAAAACCATCAGGGGCAGCGCCATCATGATTTGGGTCACCACGTCCGGCGGGGTGATAATCGCCGCGCCCGCGAAAAATATGACAATCGCATATTTTCGGTTTTTCTTTAAAAAATCGACGGTCACCAACCCCAATCGCGCCATGGCGGTGATCATCAGTGGCAACTCGAAAACGATTCCGAACGCCAGCAGCAATTTGGAGGCAAAGGTCAGGTATTCCTTCATTGACGGCAAGGGACGAACAATTTCATTGGAGAAACTCAGGAAAAACTGAAATCCGAACGGAAACACGACAAAATAACCGAACAGCGCGCCACCGACGAAAAAAAGCGTGGATAGAAATATAATGGGCAGCAGTATCCGGCGTTCATTTTTATAGAGGCCCGGCGCCACAAACATCCAGAATTGATAGAGAATTACCGGGGCGGCCAAAATCAGACCCCCGATCAGGGCCGATTTCAGGTAGGTGAAAAAAGCTTCGGGCAGGCCGGTGTAGACAAACTTCTCGCCGCTCTCCATGGCTTCGACCAGAGGGCGCGATAAAATAAGAAATAATTTCTGCTTGAACGCGTAACAGATAACAAAGCCGACGCCCGCAGCGACAAAACAATTGATCATCCGTTTGCGCAGTTCTTCCAGATGCGCCGTAAAAGGAACCTTATCTTCTTCTTCATGCATCAGGCGCAGGTCCTTTGCCGTCATCCGAAGCTGTGGATTTGGGGCTGTCTTCAGAGGCGGCGGGCTCATCAAAGGCCGACTCGTCGTTTTCAAGCGGATCGGATTCGGACAGGTTTGCGGCATCATCAGCATCGCCTGTGTCGCTATCCTTGGCGGAATCAGTCTCCGGTTTTCCCGGCTGCCCCAAGCCCTCAAAGGCTTCTTTCACATTCCGGGTTTCCGATTCCAGCTCGATCGACTCCTTGAGGTCGTTGGTGGCCTTTTTAAATTCACCCAGGGCCCGGCCCAACGATTTGGCCAACTCGGGCAGTTTTTTCGGCCCGATGACGATCAAAGCGACCGCGAGGATTATCAACAATTCGGGCATTCCGATGCCGAACATATCAAGGCACTCCTTATGGCACGTAATTATTCACAGGTAACCGCTATATTTACGAATTATGGGATTTGCTGTCAAGGTGTAGTTGGCGGGCGAATAATGCCTAAGAATCCGGTTTGAGTATTAAAAAATACATTTTGCCGGTGTGTTGCATGTGGCCGGCGGCAATTTCCGCGTAGGGTCCGTTGCCCCAGAAAAGATCGGCCCGGCCGGGGCCGCGGATGGCGCCGCCGGTATCCTGGTTTACGACAAAACGGGTGAAGGGTACCCATTTTTCGATCCTGCCGTTGCCGTCGACCACCGGTTTCTCGGTTTCGATAAAAGCCGGGGCGGCAGGTGGAAACAGGCGGCGATCGGTGGCCAGCGAGCGACCCGGCGTCAATTTGACGTTCAAAAAGCCGATGGGGCCGTCTTCTTCGAGTTTAAAAAAAACATAACTCGGATTATAGCTGAACACCGCATCAATCTCCTGCGGGTGTGCCGCCAAATAAGCGCGGATGCGTTGCATGGACATCTGGGCGCGTGGGATTTTGCCGGTATCGATCAGCAGTTTACCGATACTGCGGTAGGGCTGTCCGTTGGACCCGTGGTAGTGCACATTCAGCGCGGCGCCGTTGTTCAGGTAGATTTTACCGCTGCCCTGGATCTGCAAAAAAAACAGATCGACGGGATCGTCCACATAGGCCAGCACCGCCGCCCGGTCTTTGAGCTGATCCTGCTCAAGGAGAGTCCGGCGCTCCGGATAAGGGATCACCGTCCCCTCGGCAAGCCGGCCGATGCGTTTGCCGGGTGTGATATCGGGCAGAAAAAGGTTCATGTTGATGGTGACCAGATCACGCGGCCGGGCATAGACCGCATGCGGATACGCCGGGCCGGGGGACAGACTGCCGTTTAAAAAAGGCTCGTAGTAGCCGGTGAACAGGACTTTTCGATCGGAAGCACCGCCGGCCGAACGATAAACCTGATAGTTCTGCCGGATAAACGCCGTCAAACGGTCGGCGTTGGGACGGGATTTTAAAAAAGTGTCCAATGTTTCCAGCGAGCGGATCAAATGGCCGGTGGGGTATCTGTCTTCACCGAATTTGAACAGGCGGGTGGCCGGTTGTTTGCGAAGGTATTCCAGGCTGTAGGCGATGGCGTGTTCCAGGCCGTCGTAATGCATGTCGTCGCTAAATTGCGGATAGGCAAACGGTCTTAATTTGACCAGAGGGCCCGGTGTGCCGCACCCCACGATCCACGCCGACCATGCGATCAGACCGGCGAACAAGACTGCCCGCATAGTTGAAGAAATGCTTCTCATGTCTCCCCTTTCCAATTCAGCTTGCGCATTGTGGTTGTCACGCTCTTCATTTCGGGCAACTCGCGATGGTCTTGCGGGGCAATGCCCAAATCCCTTAGCTTGCGCGCCGACGCCATCACGCGGCTGTCCAGCGAGCCGACCATTTGATTGAAAGTCCGTCCGGTCCGGTCAAGCTCCTGCCCGAGTTTGTTGATGTGTTGGACCGACAACACCAGCCGGTCGTAGAGTTCACGCCCCAGTGCGCCGATCTGTTTGGCGTTGGCGGCGGTTGCCCGGTCCTGCCAGGCCAGGGCCACGGTTTTCAACAACGAGATCAAGGTAGTGGGGGTAGCCAGGATAACGCCTTTTTTGGCGCCGGTTTCGATCAGATTCGGATCATGAGCCAGGGCGGCGCTGAAAAAATTTTCGCCCGGAATGAAAAGAACGACAAACTCGGGTGTCGGCGCAAACTGTTTCCAGTAGGATTTGCGGCCCAATTGCTGAATGTGGTTAAGAACCTGCCCGGCATGCTTTTGCAACCGGTCGCGGCGTTTTTCTTCGGTGACGGCTTGCAGAGCGTCCAGGTAGGCTGTCAAGGGCACCTTGGCATCGACCACGATCTGTTTACGCCCGGGCAGGGAAACCACCATGTCGGGGCGCTGTTCACCGTCGGCGCTGCGCACCGAAGGCTGTTCGACGAAATCGCAACGATTCTGCATCCCGGCCAACTCGGCCACCCGCCGCAGGGTCATCTCGCCCCAGCGGCCGCGTACATGGGGCATGCGCAGCGATTGCGCCAATCGGCCGGTCTCCTGTTCCAGGCGGATCTGGGCCTGGGTCAGAGTCTGCACCTGCTGCGACAGGCCGCCGTAGGCCTTTTCCCGCGATCGCTCCACAGCCCGGATATGGTCGTCATATTTACGCAACGAGTCATGGATCGGCCGCACGATCTCCTGCACCGCCCGGCCGCGGGCCGCCAGATCCTTTTGCGCGCCGTTCAGATAACCGGCAAGGGTGGTTTGGGCCAGATCCATGAACGCGCGGTTATTGGCCTTCAGCGCGTCCGCCGCCAGGGCCTTGTGCGCCTGGGTCCATTCGCCACGAACCTCCTGGAGCAGGGCGATCTTCTCTGCAGTGGCATCGCGTTCTTTTGCTAGGGCTGTCTCCAAGTGGGACACCCGGGCCTTTAATCTGGATTTGTCGGCATAAAGCTGCTCAAGGCGGGTTTTGTATTCTGCCAGGTGGTTGAGCTGAACCAGGGCTGCCGAGCGTTGGTTGGACACCTTCAGGTATTGCTCCCGCATTGCTTCAAGGGCTTCGCCAGTCTTTTCGCAGCGCACCTTGAAGTCAATCAGTTCCTGCTGGGTGCTGCGTGCGGTGGCCTTCAACGCGGCAATTTCGCTGCGGCTTTCAGCCTGCCGCCCGGCCAACCGCAGCCGGGCCACGGCCCAGCCGAGCCCCAAACCGGCAATAACGCCGATCAGAAAAAGTAGTACCGGGTAGGTGGTGATTAGATTTATCATGTCTGGCAGTGATTATTGCTTCCCGCCTCCTGAATTTCTCACTCCGAAGGCCGCTTAAAATCTCCACTCTTGCCGCCGGACTTTTCCAGCAAACAAATATCAGTGATCATCATGGCTTTGTCGTAGGATTTGCACATGTCGTAAATGGTCAGCGCCGCCACGCTGCAAGCGGTCAACGCCTCCATCTCCACCCCGGTTTGGCCGGTCAGCCGTACCCGGCTTTCGATCCGAATGGAACAGGTGGCTTCATCCGGAAAAAAATCGACCGCGGCATGGCTGATACACAGCGGATGGCACATGGGGATGAGCTCCGCGGTTCTCTTGGCAGCCATGATACCGGCGATGCGGGCGGTTTCAAGCACATTGCCTTTCTTGACGCGCTGATCCGCGATTTTCGCAAATGTCGCCGCGTTCATGGTAATCCGGCCCTGTGCCACAGCCTGGCGTTCGGTTTGTGCCTTGGCCGTCACATCGACCATGCGCACGCGTCCTTTGTCATCCAGATGCGTAAATTCCGTCATGATGCGTCCTTGGTGTTGATGATTTTCGCGGCGTGTTCCAGATCCTGCGGTGTGTTGATGTTAAAAAAAGAAAGCAATTGCGGGTCATGGGGCCGTAGCGCTTTTTCCGAAACCAGGCGGGTGCGGCGCTTGCGCAATGCCCGCTGAATTTTGCACTTGCCCAGCCTCAAGGCGTTTTCCACCGGTTCGAGACAGCGTTTGGAATAAGCCGCGCAAAGCGGTTCCAGGCCTTTGCGGGTTTGCGGCATCACCACATCGACGTCCGGATCGATGCGGGCCAAAATAGTTTCAATCACCTGCCGGTTTAAAAACGGTGTGTCACACGCGGTGAAGAAACCGAACGGGCGACGCATGTAGAACAGTCCGGTATGAATGCCGGTCAGTGAACTGCGCAGTTCGAACAGGTCACCAACGATCAAGGCGTCCCATTCCAGAAAATCCTCGGGCGTGTTGGTGACCAGGATCACGTCGTGAAACACGGACTGAAACAGGGGGACGAGATAATCAATGATCCGCTGCCCGCCGACGTTGGCAAGCGCCTTGGGTTGTCCGGCAAAACGGGTGTTCAATCCGCCGGCCAGAATAATGCCTGAACAAGTGTCGGGAATGTTCATGGGTCGCCATAGAATAAAATAAGGGTGACGAGGTGGGGATGAACATCAACCCCCTTGCGATACCTGCACGGCTACATTAGGCAAAAATAGGTTTCCGATCAAGGGCTTTCAACGACAAACGTCACCTGCCGGTTTTAAGACAGAGAATGCCGGTGGGCACGGCCCACCCTATCTGCCATTGTCGTCGGGTATACTTGTAGAAGGGTGGGCCATGCCCACCAACCAAGCTTTTTTATCAGATTTACTTTCCGGTTTTCCAAATGCAAACATACTTTGGAACATTTTATTTTTTCCGCGGCCCTAAAGCTTGATCTTGCCCGACCGGTGCTATAAAACCAAGCCAAGCAACAGCTTAGAATTTAAACCAATTCAAGGGGGAGTGCAAAACCGATGGGAACCCGGACACACAAAAAGGCGGGCCGGCGGCGTGTCAAATTGGCGATTCTGACGGTTTCTTCCACGCGCAGTCTGGCCGAGGATGAAAGCGGCCAATGGATGCGCAGCCAAGCACAGAAAGAGGGACACACCGTGGCACTGCACCAGATAGTGATTGATGATGCCCGTCTGATCCGCGACCTGTTGATGGATATTCTGCGCGACCCGGCACCCGAGGTGGTCCTGATCACCGGCGGTACCGGCATCAGCCCGGCCGATGTGACCATTGAAGCGATCAAACCGCTGTTTATCAAGGAACTGACGGCTTTCGGCGCACTGTTCGCCCAATTGAGTTTCGAGCAGATCGATTCGGCCGCGATTTTATCCCGCGCCACAGCCGGCGTCATTGGACAAGCCATTGTGTTCTGCCTGCCGGGCAGTAAAAGGGCCTGCCAATTGGCCTGTCGCGAACTGATCTTTCCGGAACTGGGGCACCTGGTCAAGCACGCTCGGGAGAACTAACCGTTTAGTTGGCGCTCTAATCCGCAAATATGCATACAGGAGAAAACTTGGTGTGACTCCAGAGAAGTTAAATGCCCATCATTACAACATCGAAGCTGAGTTCGCCGAGGGTTTTTATTTTTTTCCTTCTGCGAGCTCAGCGCCTCTGCGCGAAACAAAAGATTAAGGAAAGCAATTAGTGGTTCTTTCTGAGTATATAAATAGAATTAAAAAAATAGCAAACACAGCAAGATCTGAAGCGAAACTCGAAGGTGCATTCAACCAGGTTTTAAAAGAGTGCCTTGCTGATTTTGGAATCGACTTCGACCCTCACGTCAATGAAACTCTGAAAAGCATGGGGCTCTCACAAGTTGATGCCGATAGACCGGATGGGGTTTTCGGTCACATTGTCTATGACTATAAGGCGCCCAAGGTCCTTGCATCCGCCAAAAATAGACAGAAGGCAAAGCAGCAGATCGAAAGATACCTGGACCGTATCACCGGCGGTCATGAAAATGATCCTGTCATCTGCAGACAATGGTTTGGCTATATCTGCGACGGAATCACTCTTATCTACTGTCGCTCCAATTCGCTGCTCTGGCAGTGGTCACGTCCATTGCCTGTCACGGAAAGCACATTGCTCTTTCTGCTACATGCATTTCGTTCCCTTCAACGCAAACCATTAACCGCAACCCTGCTCAGCACGGCTTTTGGAAAAGAATCGCTTGTTGCACAAGAAACAATACGTGTAATGTGTTCACATCTATCCAAGCCCCGACACAAAACGAACATGCTGTTCAGAGAATGGAAGCGTCTATTCGAGCAGGTTTCCACTTATGGCCTTGACCAGCTTCCATCCTTGAAAAAATGGGCAACCGCTAACGGCATTGCAACCAAGGATGCGTCGCATATTTTATTTGCAATACACAGCTATTACAGCCTGGTTGTCAAAATAGTCACATCCGAACTGCTATCTATCGCTACGCATCGCACCTTTTCCGTGTGTGACGAAGTTGTGGCAACTGCAACCATTGACGACCTTCGTGCGGTTATGACCCGCATTGAGAATGGTGAATACTATCGTCGTTATCGTATCAGCAATTTTTTGGAAGGTGATTTTTTTAGCTGGCATATGAACGAACGTTCCCGCCCAATGGCCGATGCAATTCGAGGCGTTGCCCGTAAGTTTCTGGAGTTCGAGCCTGCAAGTGCAATTTTATTGCCGGAAGCGAAACAGGATTTACTCAAGGAATTTTATTCCTCTTTGGTTGATGAACAAATAAGGCATGATCTTGGTGAGTACTACACACCGGATTGGCTGGCCCAACACCTTCTTGACCAGGCAGGTTATTATGGAGACCCTCACAGCAAGGTTTTAGACCCTGCCTGCGGATCGGGTACATTTTTGGTCGAAGCCATCATGCGGCTAAAGCAAGGATGTGCGGATGCCGGTTTGTCCCCTCTTGAAACGCTCACCACAATTATAAATAATGTCAAAGGGCTTGACCTGAACCCCCTGGCGGTAATTTCGGCGCGTGCAAACTATATCTTGTCAATCTATGACCTTGTGTTTGACCTTGGTGATGATATCGAATTGCCGGTATACCTTGCCGACGCCATCAATGTTCCCATTGAGAAAGAAGACGACGATGGGTACAGATTTCTGGAGTACTTTTTAGATACGGAAATAGATCATTTTGTTCTGGAACTCCCTTGGGAACTTGTTCATGCGCAAGTCATGGGCCCTGTTCTATTGGCTTGCGAAGAAGCTATTGCCAACAATCAGCCTTTCAGCCGTTTTCTCAAAACAATTCGTAACCTCCCGGAAGTCAAACCTCATTTATCCGACCGCGTGGCCGGTCGCCTTGAAAGATTTTACGAAGTCATTGAATCGCTTGAAGCCCGTGATTGGGATAAAATATGGTGCCGCATCATCAAAAACAATTTCAGCCCGCGCGGATTTACTCCATTCGATCTAATTATAGGCAATCCACCATGGGTCCGTTGGAGCCGTTTACCGGCAACATATCGCAAGCGTGCCAAAAACTTCTGTAACTATTACGGACTCGTATCCGGGCGGGGATATTCCGGTGGTATTGAAAGCGATATATCAACAGTAATTACGTTTAGCGCCGCCGACAACTGGCTCAAAGACGGTGGCCTGGTTGCGTTCTTAATCACATGGACTGTTTTTAAGAGCGGTTCCGCTCGTGGTTTCAGGCTCGGCAGCTTACCTGGTGATGCCGGCTTAAAGGTAAAGCAAATTGAGGATTTGACCCATTTGCAGCCATTTCCTGATGCCACGAATGAAACGGCCGTTTATATCGCTGAAAAGGTTCGCCCCGCAAGCAAGGCGCGGTTCAAAAAAGCACCCTGCAGGATTTGGAAACCTCAACGCGGCAAGGCCCGTGTCTCACCTTCATTGCAACTTTCAAAAGTGTACAAAACTTGTGAGATAGAAAATGGCGTTGCTTGTCCGGTCGGTGACTGGGGCACCCCTTTGTTTACCGGCGACCTGGCTCACTTTAAACAAACTGCTTTCCTTAAAGGCAACAGCGGGTACCTGACGGTTTCCCATCGCGGTACTGTTTCCGATTGCGCCAGAGTTTACTGGGTTAAGGTGATCAAATATTCCGCTGCCACAAACAGGGCTTTAATACGAACACTTACCGAAGAAGAGTTGCCGCGGGCACGATCCGTAGAGCCTGTTGAGGGGGCCTGGATTGAGGCAGACCTGTTATTTCCCCTTATTCGAGGTCGTGATTTGGGCCGGTACTGTACGTTGACTCAAGATTGGTATCAAATCATACCGAATAGGCATTATGACAATTTGGAATCGGAAGAAGATTTTTCAGATACATATCCGCTCGCCTACTCTTATTTTAAAAACTATCAAGCTATTCTAAGCAATCGGTCATCCTATAAACGGTATCAAAAGCGTCTGCCGTTTTATGTTATTTATTGTGTCGGCGATTATTCTTTCAGTCCTTTCAAAGTGGTTTGGATGGAACAACAGAACCCCAAGTCCTTTCGCGCATCCGTAATATCTCATCAGACCCATTCTGTTTTGCCCAATACGCTTGTTGCTCCGGATCACAAATTATATTTTGCGGCATTGGATTTTGAGGATGAAGCCCACTATCTGTGCGGTTTTCTGAATTCTCTACCTGTGCGGACGTGGTTGGGCGGTTTTTTACTCGGCAAACAGATCGGAACCACCATTTTTGAACATATGAAAGTGCCGCAATTTGATGCCGATAATGCGATATGTCGTAAAATTGCGGCTATATCAAAAGATGCCCATGCTCATCGCAAAGGGACAAAGAATAAAAAATACTTAGAATCTAAAACCGAGCAAGCGCTCGTAAAACTTGTCGCGCGGATAAGTTCCTGACACTTCGCTGTGCCCCAGCGTTTGTGCACGGAACAAAGCGCCTGACATCGAAGAGCCAAAAAGTTTCGCGCAGAGAGCGCAGAGGGATTTCATTTTTTACCCCCCTCTGCGAACCCTGCCCTGCGAACTCTGCGCCTTTACCGCGAAACAAAAATTTACGTCACTTGGTCACCGGTAGTCCGTGAGCGGTTATTTTAGATAGTGTCCATCCGGAAATAGTAGATTTTGGTTCCTGGCAAGGCCCGAGCATTTTTAAAACCGCAGGCATAGCGGGCTATGTCGAGGATTTTAAAAATGCGAGAACGCCGC
>JANQIE010000165.1 GCA_028282295.1 Desulfobacterales bacterium
GGCGGCGTTCTCGCATTTTTAAAATCCTCGACATAGCACGCTATGCCTGCGGTTTTAAAAATGCTCGGGCCTTGCCGGGAACCAAAATCTACCATTTCCGGATGGACACTAACTCATAATTATTAACTCTTAATTGTACTTTTCGTCGTGGCAGAAGAAGGTTTTCAGGAAAAAACTGAAAAGGCGACCCCCAAAAAGCGGCGCAAAGCCCGCGAAGAAGGGCAGGTTGCCAAAAGCATGGAGATCCCCTCCGTCTTTGTGCTGTTGACCGGTGTTGTGATCATTTACCTGTTCGGCGGCTACATGTTCCGGCATTTGAGTGCGCTGATGCGGGACTTTTTCACGTTCGAAAAGCCGCCCCTGGTCGACGCGCAATATCTGCTCCGGTTGGCGGGTGACTTGATCCAGCGCCTGCTTTATCTGGTGGTACCGGTGTTCAGCACGGTTTTCATGGCGGCCCTGATCACCAATTTCATGCAGGTCGGCTTTGTCCTGTCCAGCAAAACCATTACGCCCAAACTGTCCAATGTCAGTCCGCAAAAAGGCATCAAACGGCTGTTTTCCACCAAAGCGCTGGCCGAACTGATCAAATCGATTCTGAAGCTGACCATCATTTTCGTTGTCGCCTACATTGTCTTGCGCGGGGAAATGGAAAGCGTCCTCAGCCTGCACTCAACCAGCATTGCTTATATCCTGCTCTACATCCTCAAGGGAACCTTCAAGCTGTTCATCTGGGTCATCCTGGCCATGGCGGTGGTCGCCGCGGCCGATTATGCGTTTCAGCGCTGGAAATTTGAAAAAGATCTGCGCATGACCAAACAGGAAGTCAAGGACGAAGCCAAACAGACCGAAGGGGACCCGCAGATCAAATCGCGCATCCGCACCCTGCAATATGAAGCCGCCCGCAAACGCATGATGCAGGAGGTGCCCGACGCCGACGTGGTGGTCACTAACCCGACCCACCTGGCCGTGGCGCTTAAATATGACGCCCTGTCGATGACCGCCCCCAAGGTGGTGGCCAAGGGCGCCGGACTGGTGGCCGAGCGTATTCGCAACCTGGCCCGTGATCACGCCATCCCGGTGATCGAGAACAAGGAGTTGGCGCGAAACTTGTATAAATTAGCTGACATCGGCGATGAAGTCCCGTCGCAGTTTTTCCAGGCCGTTGCTGAACTTTTGGCCTACGTCTATAAACTCAAAGGAAAATCAGCGGGATAACCAAGCGCCGCACAGCAGGTCGGAAATCGACGCTTTCGTCAGGCCCCCCACAAACTGCCAATTGTTTGTCAAGGCGAGACTTGAAAATGGCAGTGGGGGAAGGGGTGAAACTTGAAACTTGGAAACGGCAGGATACCTTTGTCGAACTCACTTGGGTTGTATGGATAAAAAAAAATTTCAATCAGCAATATTGACTAAAAGCGGAGCCATCGGGATGTCTTTCATAAAAAATCGTCAGAATACCTCCGCCAAATTTCAAATTTCAAATTTCGAGTTTCAAATCTCAAGCAACGGGTAGGATACAACGCGAATGGATACTGAACCAAAAGGACTGAGCGGGTTTTTAGGTAAGGAAACAGCCGATATCGCTCTGATATTGGTGGTCATCGGAATTCTGATGGCGCTGTTGTTACCGGTGCCGCCGTTTCTGCTGGACCTGTTGCTTGCGTTGAATATCACGGTGGCGATCATTGTTTTGATTACCACCATGTACGCCACCTCCCCCATGGAGTTTTCGATCTTTCCCTCCCTGCTGCTGTTGTTGACCCTGTTTCGTCTGGCCATCAACGTGGCCTCCACCCGTCTGATACTGCTGCACGGCAATGAGGGCCTCATGGCCGCCGGCGCCGTGATTAAATCGTTCGGCAGTTTTGTCGTTGGCGGCAACTACGTTATCGGGATGATCGTGTTCACCATCCTGGTGTTGATCAATTTTATCGTCATCACCAAAGGCTCCGGCCGGATTGCGGAAGTTGCCGCCCGTTTTACCCTCGACGCCATGCCGGGTAAGCAAATGGCCATCGACGCTGATTTGAACGCCGGTATCATCGATGAAAACGAAGCCAAACAGCGGCGCGAAGAGATCGCCGAGGAATCCAAATTTCACGGCGCCATGGACGGCGCCAGCAAGTTCGTGCGCGGCGATGCCATCGCCGGCATCATCATCACGTTTATCAATCTGATCGGCGGCTTCATCATCGGCGTGTTGCAGAAAAACATGACCATGTTGGATGCGGCCCAGAATTATTCCCTGCTGACCATCGGCGACGGGTTGGTGTCGCAGATTCCGGCCCTGATCATCTCCACCGGCGCCGGCATCCTGGTTTCCCGCGCCGCCTCCAGCGACCGGATGGGCAAGGAGTTCAGCAAACACATCATGGGGCAGGTCAGTCCGATCTATATCGGTTCCTTTGTCGTTTTTATGCTGGGCCTGGTACCGGGCCTGCCCATGGCGCCCTTTACGATCCTGGCGCTGGTCATGGGCGGGGGCGTCTTCATGCTCAAAAAACGGATGGACGCGCAAGAGCCCGAGCAACTGGAAGGTGAGGCCGAACAAGAAGCCCTGGAAGAGCATGGCCCCGAGGAAGTGGAGCATCTGCTGGCCCTGGATACCATGGAACTTGAAGTCGGTTACGGCCTGATCCCGCTGGTCGACACCGATCAGGACGGCAGCCTGCTTGGGCGCATCCGCGCCATTCGCCGGCAGTTCGCCACGGAAATGGGTATCGTGGTGCCGCCCATTCACATCCGGGACAACCTGAAATTACGCCCCTCGGAATACCGCATTTTAATAAAGGGTGTTGAAATGGCCAAAAGCGAAATCATGGTGAACCATCTGTTGGCCATGAATCCCGGTGACGCCGGACGTAAACTTGACGGCATCCCCACCACCGAACCGGCCTTTAACCTGCCGGCGGTCTGGATTCCGCCGGAAAAAGAAGAAGAAGCCAAATTCGGCGGGTTCACCGTGGTCGATTGCGCCACCGTGGTGGCGACCCATCTGACCGAAATCGTCCGCAGCAACGCCACTGATCTGCTGGGGCGTCAGGAAGTGCAGGAATTGCTCAATAACCTGTCCAAAACAAGTCCCAAGGCGGTGGAAGAGCTGGTTCCCGGCTTGCTGCCGTTGGGGATTGTGCAGAAAGTACTTCAGAATCTTCTGGCCGAGCGCGTATCGATCCGCGATCTGCTCACCATCGTGGAAACCCTGGCTGATTACGCCCCCATGAGCAAGGACCCGGATCTGCTGACCGAATATGTCCGGCAAAAGCTGACCCGCTCGATCATCGGTCCCTATGTCCAGTCCGACGGCCAGTTGCAGATTATCGCCATCAATCCGACCCTGGAAGAGAAGTTGACCAAGGGGGTGCAGCACACCGATCACGGCGCTTATCTTTCCGTTGAACCGACCCTGCTTGAAAAGGTGTCCGCCGCCATCGAAAAGGCGGCGGAAAAAGCCAATTTAATGAATATCAACCCGATGATTTTGTGCTCCCCCATCCTGCGCCGTCATATGCGGCGGCTGGTGGAGTCGTTTGCACCGGCAGTAATGGTGATTTCGCATGCGGAACTGCTTCCCCATGTACGCGTTCAATCCGTGGCCGAGGTAGCAATTTAAGATGCAGGTAAAGCAGTATAAAGCAAAAAGTATCCAGGAGGCGCTTAGCCGGGTTAAAAGTGAACTGGGCGCCGACGCCATGATCCTGTCCACGCGCCGCCTGCCGCGCAACACCCGTGATCCGTATGCGCAGCCGCTGTTTGAAGTGACCGCCAGTGCCGGCGACACCGCCCATGAATCCACTCCGGCGGCAAAGCGACCGGATGTCGTGAAAGATTATCGGGCGCCTGACGCACAACGCCCGGATGATTCAACCCCGGCGGGCCAGTGGAATGTCGTTAAGGACGAAATTTTCCACATCAAGGATATGCTGTTCGTTTTAAATCAGACCCGCGCGGCCATGGACTTGTCGCAGGTGCAACCCGCAACGCTGAACCTCTACGCCCGTTTGCTCAAGGCCGGCATTTCCGAAAAACGGGCCCATGCCCTGATGTCCCAGGGCAACGCCTTTACCCCCATGGGACCGACCGACGCCGAGCAGGTCGCCAAAAACGTGATCGGCAATATTCTGGACGCCATCGAGGTGCTCGATCCATTTGCCGGCGCCGACGGGCAACGCCGGCTGGCCGCGTTTATCGGCCCCACCGGTGTCGGCAAAACCACCACTGTGGCCAAGCTGGCCGCGGATTTAAGCCTGAAGCAAAAAAAGCGGGTCGGGATCATCGCCATCGACAGTTACCGCGTCGGCGCCGTGGAGCAACTCAAGACCTATGCCGCCATCATGGGTCTGCCCTGTCTGCCGGCCTTTTCCCACAGTGAATTGCAAATGGCGGTTAATAAAATGAAGGGCATGGATGTGCTGCTCATCGATACCGCCGGCCAGAGTCACCTGGATCAAAAACGGATGCAGGAACTGGCGCGGATAATCGGCAACGATCCGATCGTCAGCACCCATCTGGTACTCAGCACGCCCACGCGCACCAGCGACATGCACGAAGCGGCTGCCAATTTCGCCGTGCTCGATCCGCAATCCTACATCTTCACCAAGGTGGATGAAACCAGCCGGTGCGGGGCGATCATCGATCAGGTTTTTGAACACAAACTGCCAATTTCTTACGTGACCAACGGTCAGAGCGTTCCCGAAGATATTCTGCCGGCCCGCAAGCAAAGACTCTTGCGGATGATCCTTGGTTCACACGCAAACATGCCAGGATGAAACATAGCGACGTATATCGGGCTATTTTAGGATAAAGGGAGAACAAAATTGGACCAAGCAAGCACACTACGCAAAATCGTCAATTCGAAAGCGGCGCAAATGAAGAAAAGGGCCGCGTTAGCCGGACGCGGCCGCGACCAGAACGAAGCGCCGCGCGTCATGGCCGTGACCAGCGGCAAAGGAGGGGTCGGCAAGACCAATATCGTCGGCAACCTTGCCATTGCCTTTGCCCGCATGGGACAGCGCGTACTGATATTGGATGCCGACCTGGGATTGGCGAATATCGATATTATTTTCGGGATTCATCCCACTTATAATATCGGGCATGTGCTTAGCGGTGAAAAAAATCTGGCGCAAATCATGGTGCCGGGCCCCGAAGGGATTCGAATTGTGCCGGCGGGCTCCGGTTTTGTGAACCTGACCCAGTTGACGGAAGGTGAAAAGTTAAGCTTGCTGAGTGAATTTGAAGCCCTGGAAGACGCTTTTGATATTGTTCTGATCGATACCGGCGCCGGAATATCTTCCAATGTATTGTATTTCAATCTGGCTGCCGATGAATGCATCATCATCGCCACCAGCGAGCCGACCTCCATCACCGACGCCTACGCCATGATGAAGGTGATGTCGACCCAATACAACGCCAAGTGCTTCAAGCTGCTCGTCAACATGGTGAACGACCCGAATGAAGCCAAAGCCGTTTTTCACAACCTGAGTCAGGCCGCCGAACGTTTCCTCGACAGTGTCCTGATCGACTACATCGGTTATATTCCCCGTGACGACCGTGTGGCCGGCGCCGTTCGCAACCGCAAGACCGTCATGGAACTATACCCGCAAGCCGTTGCCAGCAAGAAAATCGCGCAGCTTGCCGGCGAGATAGCCAGGATGCCGCGCCGGCTGGACACGGATGGCAATATCAAGTTCTTCCTGAACCGGTTTCTTAATTATCGCATGGGCGCCTGATCGAGGCCGTAAAATTGAATTTCAAGCGGATATTTTTTTAAAGGATTAAAGTAATGCCTGCAAAAAAAGCGACCAAAAAATTTAAGACCCCCAAAAACGGCTTTACTCTCCAGGAGCGCGAAGAAATGATCAAAAAGTACGCCTACCTGGTGAAATACATCGCCGGCCGGATGGCCATGCGGGTGCCCTCCAGCGTGCTTTACGATGAATTGATCAGCGCGGGATCGGTCGGTTTGATCGATGCCATCGACCGGTATGACCCCAGTCGCGATGTTGATCTAAAAACCTACGCCTCCTATCGGATCAAAGGCGCCATCCTCGACGAGCTGCGCAGCATGGACTGGTATTCACGTTCCATGCGCAAAAAAATTCAGGACATCGAAAAAGCCCTGCGAATGGTAGAAGCCCGCGAGGGGCGGCCGGCCGAAGACTGGGAGGTGGCCAAGGAGCTCGGCGTCGAACTCGAGGACTATTTCAAGACCCTATCCAGCATCCACGGCGTGGCCATGCTCAGCCTGGATGAGTTTATCAAAGATGAAGACAATGATGCCCTAACCAAAAAAACCTTCCAGGATAAAATTCTCAGCAAGGACGATCCCGCCGACAATGTCGCCCGTGGCGAGCTTCGCAGCGTCGTAGCCGAGGCCATCACCAAATTAACCGAAAAAGAGCAAATGGTTATATCGCTGTACTATTTCGACGAACTCACCCTAAAAGAAATCGGTCAGGTTCTGGGGTTGACGGAATCGCGAATTTGTCAGATACATACACTGACATTGATTAAACTGAAATCCCGGCTAAAGACGTACTACAATAGTTAGTGCCCATCAGAAAACAGCATTGGGTCCAGGCCGGCGTTCTCACGAATCAGGGTAATCGCAAGCTGGTGTCCATCCGGAAATAGTAAATTTTGACTCAGGCCAAGGCCGCAGCTTAATTACGACCGCAGACGTAGCCAGGCGACGTCGAGGATCGCAATTGGGCGCGAACGCCGGCCCGGGCCAAAAGATGCCCTTTCCGGATGGACACCAGCCACTATTTGCGGATGAACACCAGTCGGTACTGTACGCAAGATCATGCCTGAAACCGAGCATCATAAAGCGCCATCCGAATCCGAAAAAACACCGGCGACGACCGGGAACGAAACCGGTGTTGTTACGCTGGAGGCGTCTTTGGCGGATTTCGAATCCACCGGCGATTCTGAAATCACCACGGCATTGGGCGAGCCGGACGACGACCTGCTGTTGTCCCAGTCCGATTTAAACCAGCTACTGGCCGAATCCGTTAACGCCCCATCAAACGAAACCGCAACCGATGATGCCAAAACTCAGGCGTCCGATGTGGATTCAGCTTCAACCGAAGCCCCCCCCGCAGACTCCGGCACCCATCAAAAGACGGTCGAAACGCTCGATGCTGAAGCCTTGATGGCTGAATTGGGTGAAGACAAACCCCTGGAGGCACCCCGAAACGCAAGTGTTGACGAGGGGCTCGCCGACACGCCGGCACCCGAAAGCGAAGCTGACCCTGCGACAGAACCGTCGCCGGCTGCGGACACCCCCGGCAAGACACCGTCATCCGAGGCCGGCGAGCCCCTGCCGCCGGACACAGCCGGTGAAGACACACCCGCATCCGAACCGGAAGAAACCGAAAGCCTGTTTTCCGCCGAGGACATTGCCGGTCTTTTAGGCGAGGCCGCCCCACCGGTTGAGGAAGAGGTGAAACCGGTTGTCAGTGAAGAGACCGCCTCGGCGATAGAAGAACTCACCGAGACCGTGGCGGATGACGCCGAACCGTCCGGCAGCCAACCGGAAAACAAGGCGCAGCCTGAGCCCGATCCCGAGTCTGAGCCCGATCCCGAGCCGTCAGCCGAAGCCCCCGTTACCGGGGAGCAACCCGAACCCGAAACACCGGCTGACGCGCCGGCCTCCGATTCGGACACCAATCAGGCGGCAGAAACGATTTCACAGGATGATATCGACCAGTTGTTGCAACCGGTTGAAGATTCAACGCCCCTGTCGGCCGACGCTCTGCTCGAATCGATCGACACCACTCCGGCGGCGGAAGAGGATGTGCTTGATCTGATCTCGCAGGAGGATATCGACGCGCTCTTGCAGCCGGTCGGTGAAGACGATGCCGGCGACGAATCCGAAGCCGAATTTGTCGAGCAAGAGGTCCCGGTTGACGAGGGCACCGGCATTGCGCAGTACGTCACCCAGGCTGATCTGGATGCGGCCGTGGCCGGTGCCGGGCAGGAACAAAGCGCCGGCGGCGAGGCTGTGTCGCAGGATGACATCGATGCGTTGTTGCAAAACGAGGCGCCTCCGGCGACTGAGCCGGCGGGCGACGCTGCCGGCGATGTGGTCTCCCAGGACGATATCGACGCGTTGCTGCAAGGCGATGACACCCCGGCAGCCCCGGAGGCCGGGGAAGAAACCGCCGCGGATAACACGGTTTCCCAGGATGACATCGACGCCCTGTTACAAAACGACGCGGCGCCTGCCGCAACAGCGGCGACCGGCGAAGAAGCCGCAGCCGATGGTGCCATCTCCCAGGATGACATCGATGCCTTGTTGCAGGCCGACGAAACCCCAACCGATTCCGGGGCGGGTGACACGGCAGAACCGGAAGGGGTTTCCCAGGACGATATCGACGCACTGCTGCAAAGCGCGGAATCCGAACAGCCGGGCAAAGACGCTTCCGATGCGCAACCCGCCGCTGCTGACGAAGCCCCCGGCGCTGTTTCACAAGATGATATCGACAGTTTGCTGTCCGGCGCGGCCGAGGACGAACCGGCGGAAACTGAAGCCGATGACGAACAAACTTCCGCCGAAGCCTTCGCCAAACTGAAAGAAAAAACCGAAACCGCTACAGAGGAAAGCGGGGCGGCAAGCGAGGACCTCGTCACGCAAAACCAAATCGACGACCTGTTAAAAACGGACACCGACCCCCAGGCGCCGGAACCGGTCGAGGAGGCCGCACCCGAACCGGTCATTTTGGCTACGGACGAGGAGACCGAGGAAGCCATCGATGCCCCTGAACCTGAAGACGCACCGGCGCCCAAAAAATTCAAACTGGCGTTCAAGCCCGCGTGGTTGCGCTCCAAAATCGTTTGGGGGGCTGCCGCCGGGCTGGTGCTTTTATTAGGCGGTATCGTTGGGTATCAGATATTGGGTGACGATTCACAGCAGGCGGCCAACCCCACGCTGCAGGTGTATCCGGTGGAACCAATAGCCGATGCACCAAAGCCCACCGAAATCGTTCCCCTGGGCGGCGTCAGCGTCACCCTGCAAAACTTCGTCGTGCTGGCCCCCCTTGACCGTGAAGACCTGACCTATTTGGCGGTCGATCTGGTCATCAGCGTGGCGGATCGCGGCATTGCCAACGATATTAAAGAACATCAGGCCTATTTCCGAAATATTGTATATGAGGAACTCCAAAAGGTCTTACGCTCGGAGGTGAAATCCAAAATAGATCCGGTCGGCTTGACCGTGACCCTTAATGAAGCCCTGAGGCAGGTTTTGCCTGAAGGCGCTATTAAGAGGCTGGCTATTGAAAACTTTGCCTTAACGTAATTGAGAAATGAAAATTAAGAATTATGGATGGAGATCATTTATAAATCGACAGTATACCTTAATTCCAAATTCTAAATTCTAATTCAATAACCTGTGTCTCTTTCTCACAGCCGGCTTTGCGAAAAACGTCCGTTTTTTAACCTGACGGCGATGAACCGAAAGGGAGGGCCAGACCATGAGCAGCATTTCCGATTTAAATCTAGTTGTCCAGCAGGGGGGTAATGCCAAGGAGGCGCACAACACACGGCCGGTCGTGCATGATAACAGCCAGTTGGCCGCGGCTTTGCAGGAAAAACAGGAAGCGGAAAAGCGCACCAAGGTCCAGCACACCAAGGATTCCGACCAGGTCAGCCTGAACGCCAAGGAACATAAGCAGAAAAAAGACGGCCGTAAGCGTCGTCGCAAACGCAAGCAAGCGCACCATCAAAAACACCCGTTGGACCCACGCGCCCCCGGCCGTCTGCTCGATACAATCGCCTGATGTTTGAAATTCGAAACCGGGGTGTATTTGATCGCATCTGTTCCTACAACATACCGGAAAACCACATGACAACTATGGATTTGCAACACTGGGTCATTGTTCAATTGATCATCGATCTGTTTTTGGTCGGGTTGATCGTCATATTTTTCAGGAACCTTAAAACCGGCCTGGGTAAGGAGGCGCAACGCAAGGCGGCCGATCAGGTCATCGGCTTGATGGAACCGCTGTTGCAGGAGGCCGAGGCCACCACCCAGGCTTTTGACGCGCAACTGCGTGAAAAAAATCGCTTGATCAATTCGCTCAATGAACGCCTCGACAGCCGGATTATCAGTTTGAATCTGTTACTCAACCGCGCTGAAAACTACATGGATGAACCGTCCGGCAATCCGGCCATGGGGCAAGGGCATGTGTACGATCAACAGCAATCGATCCTGGAACTGTTCCAGCAGGGTGCCGGGGCCGATGAAATCGCCTCGCGACTGTCGCTGCCCAGAGGCGAAGTCGAGTTGGTGCTCGATCTTAAGAAAAAGTTTCTCAAACTTTAGCCACCAGTTGTCTTTTTATGCCCACCCCCCTGCAAATACTGGCCTCAAGCGCCAGAATCGTTCTTGATGCGGGCAAGGACCGTCAAGGCAAGCTCCCTGTTTTAAAAACCGGTCAGGTCATCAGCGCGCGTGTGATCCGCACCGACGGCAAGCGCCGTGCCCAGCTCATGATTCAGGGGCGCACGGTGAATGCGAAACTGTATGCGCCGCTAAAAAGCGGTGACCGGCTGATGATGAAAGTCACCCAAAGCGGTTCCCGGCCGGTGCTGAAGCTGGTAGACGCCGGCGATGTCGCCACCATGGGCCGCCCGGTGGCCGACGCGTTGAAAGACGCGGGCGGCCCACGGCCGTTTGACCGGCTGGGCCGTTTGATGACTGCTGTTGCCGACTTGCGCAGCGAAACCAAAACCGGGCATCCCGCCGACCGGTTGACCGCGTTGCTCGATCGCATCGCCGTGAAATCGGATCAGGCCCAACCGGTTTTTCTAAAGAACCTGATCCGCGACAGCGGCTTTTTCAGAGAAGCCGGTATGGCGCAAGCGATTAACAAAGGCGCGCCGGCGATCGAGGCCGATCTGAAAAGCCTGCTGCTCGATACCGCGGCGGCCTTGCGGATAAACGACCCCGAATCGGCCGACAAATACAGGCAGGCGGGGGAACGAATCGAGACGATCCAGTTGCTTAACAAACAGACCGCCGACACCCTGGGGCGCTTTTGGCTCCCGCTGCCGGTTTTACAGGACAATACCCTTCAATTCGGTCAGTTGTTGATTGACCTTGGGGGCGGGCGGAACAGCTCCAGAAAATCCGGGGACGGGCTGATCAAGTTATCCTTTTTACTTCACATGTCCCGCCTGGGCGACCTGCGGGCCGATGTCGCTGTTTTCGACAAGGCCCTGAATGGGGTGTTCGGTGTTTGCGACCAGGCAACGGCATCCCATATCACCGGTCATCTGCCGACCCTCATCGCACAGCTCGCGGAAAAAGGCTTTGAAGTCCAGGACCTTCAGTGCAAGGTTCTCGGGCGCAGTTCACTTAGCGGCATGTCATTGGTGGATGAGCTGGTGGCTGCCGACGAGGGGCTGTTGAACCTGGTCATCTGAAAAAAGTTATAAATGGCTGCCGAAGAATCCAAAAAATCCAAAAAAGCCGTGGCCCTGCGCTATCGCCCCGAAGCCGATGCTGCTCCCAAAATTACCGCCAAGGGCAGCGGACTGGTGGCTGATAAAATAATCGCCCTGGCCAGAGAACACGGCATTCCCATCAAAGATGATCCGGATTTGGTGGAGGTGTTGGCCAAGCTGGATATCAACGAAGAAGTCCCGCCAAGCGTTTATGTGATCGTGGCCGAATTGTTGGCGTTTGTGTATGGAATGAACCGGAGCATGCGAACGCCCTGAAAGGCCGTCCCTCTTTTTTTTGCAAACGGCCTCGAAAGTATGAGCGCCGGATTGTTTGGTCGTGTTCCAGTCAAATAACCGCTGTCCCCGGCATAAATTACCTCCCGGCAAAAATAACCCTTTCAGAACCCGCTTCCGGCCCCCTTGCAATTCATGCCCGCAATAGGAGTCAGAATTATTTAAAATGTATTGAAAACAGATAGATGCGATAACCCGACGTGACTTCGGGCGGGCCGGTGCCCAGTCCGCCCAAACAGCTTTGCGTTGGCATTCATCTTGCTATTTTCTTGGTAACTGCCAAAAACAGGAGGCTGCAACGTGATCCAGGAAATGACCGGCCCCACCCAGGGGGCTTTAAAGTTGGAACGCAAATTCGATACGATCGCCAACCATCTGGCCAATTCGGCCACCACCGGTTTCAAAGCCGATATCCTGACATTCGACAACATGCTTCGCAGCCGGATGACCACCGATTTTACTCCCGGCAATCCTTTTGAAACCGGCAATCCCCTTGATTTTGCCATCGAATCCGATGGTTTTTTCAGAATCCAGACCGCCAACGGCATTCGGTACACCCGTGCCGGCAATTTTACCCTCGATGCCCAGGGTCAGTTGGTGACCCAGCAAGGTGATCCGGTATTGGGGGACGGCGGGCCGCTACTGCTCGACGGCGCCCAAATCGAAGTCACCCCGGAGGGGCTGGTCGAGGTCGACGGTGCCCCGGCCGGGCGTCTGGCCGTGGTAACGTTTGAAGATAAAACCCTGTTGCGCAAGGAAGGCAACTCGCAATTCGTTTACACCGGTGAAGAGGGCAACGAGATCGAACCGGAGGTCATCAGTGTCAATCAAGGCGCCCTGGAACAATCGAACGTATCGGTGGTCGCTGAAATGACCCGTATGATTGAGATCAACCGGGCGTATGAATCGATGCAAAAAATGTTGCAGTCGATCGACGAAGCCAATCAGAAAGTCATCAGTGAAGTGGCTCGGGTATAAAATGGAAATTAGAAACTTGAAATTTGAAATTTGGAGAAGGAATTCGGGCGATTTTAAAATGGAAGCAAAATCCCTCAGCCCCAAATTTCAAATTTCAACACCACGGAGGAATTAAATGATACGCGGTTTATGGACATCAGCGTCAGGGATGGCGGCGCAGCAGATGGGCATCGATGTGTGCTCCAACAATATCGCCAACGTCAATACCAGCGGCTTTAAGAAGAGTCGCTGCAATTTCCAGGATATGCTTTATCAAACCCTGCAAATGGCCGGTGCCACGAATGCCGGCGGCGGTCAGGTGCCCACCGGTGTTCAGGTCGGCATGGGTACCAAGCCGGGTGGCGTCCAGCGGGTCTACACCCAGGGCGACTACCAGGAGACCGGCAACGATCTTGATTTAGCTATCGAAGGCAAAGGCTTTTTCAGGGTCTTGAGCGGCAGCGAGGAACTCTACACCCGGGCGGGCCGTTTCACCATCGACAGCGAAGGCTACATCACCACCCCCGGCGGCGAGCGGTTGCAACCGGAGATTTCGATTCCCCAGGAAACCGTGCTGATTTCCGTGCAGCCCGACGGCACCATGACGGCTTACGGCGCCAGCGATACCGAGCTGCAAACCAGCCAGATCAATCTGTATACTTTCATGAATCCGGGCGGTTTGTACTCCATGGGGCGCAACCTGTTCAGGCCCACCGACGCCTCCGGCGATGCGGTTGAGGGAACACCGGGCGCCGACGGTTTCGGCACGGTGAGCAATAAATTCCTGGAGATGTCCAACGTGAGCATCGTGGAAGAGATGGTGACGTTGATCGTTGCCCAGCGGGCGTATGAAGCCAGTTCCAAAGCCCTGCAAACCGCCGACACCATGCTCGGCATGGCCAACAATGTGAAACGCTAATTCCGGAATCTGAGGGAAACTCAAATCATGACACGCATTTTCTTCGAACTGCAACGGCCGATCAAATCGATGCTCCCAAGATTACTGCTGCTTTTGTGTGGCGGCTTGCTTGTCCTGCCCGGCACCGTTTGCGGCGATGATGTCAAGCCGCAAAACGATGTGCAAGTGTCCGTCCGGATTCAGGCCCAAACGCAAGTGGCCTTTGACCGGGTTTACCTGATCGATATTGCCGCGATTCAGGCCCCTTTGACCCTGAAACAAAAGCTGGCCCAAATCGAACTGGGGCCGGCGGCGCGACCGGGCAAAGTCCGCAATCTGCCCGGTAGTTGGATTGTTTCCCGGATAAAAGCAGTTTTGGGAACCGTGGACGGCGCCGAGTTGACCGTGCCGGAACAGGTGGCGGTGGCACGCGCCTGGCAGCCGCTGCCCACCGACCTGCTGCGCGCCGAATTGACGCGTTATCTGAAGGATCAACTTCCCGGAACCCGTTTTCAAGTCAACCGTTTCAAAGTTCGCGGCCCCAAGGCCCTGCCCACCGGCAAACTCACCGTCTCCATTGTCGACCGGAAACGCAAGCGGCTGGCCGGCAACATCAGCCTGCCGGCGATCATTTACGTTGATAACACCGTTTGCGGCAGCGTAACCCTGTCAGCCTGGATCGACTGCTATAAGTCGATCGTTTGCGCCAAAACCGATCTGTTCGGCAAGACCGTGCTGACGGCCCGGGATCTTGAATACCGTGAAGTCAACATCGCCAAGGCGCCGGCCCGGCTGCTCACCCGCCTGGAGGCGGCCGTGGGCAAGGCGACCCGCCGGACAATCAAGGCCGGCACCTGCCTGCGTCCCAATCTGCTGCAGTCGGTTCCGGTGATTCGCAAAGGGGACCGTGTGCAGATGGTGGCGCGCAACGGGGCGCTACGCCTTGTCACCTTCGGTGTGGCGAAAAGCAATGGCGATCGCGGGGCCCAGATCCGCGTGGAAAATTTAACTTCCCGTAAAATCGTAGTCGGCCGTGTCAAAGATGCGCGGACCGTGGAAGTATTGTTCTAGGAGGAATTGACGTATGGTGGTTTTGACCAAAAAGATCTTCGCAACACTTGCCGTGGCCGGTAGTTGTCTGTTTTGTTTCAGCTGCGCGGCCCTGCCTCAAAAAAGCACGCCGGCGGCAACCGCCCCGACCGCGACGACCCAGCCCGATTTCAACGCCTACTATGTGCCCCGGGCCCCGGCCGAGGGATCGCTGTGGACCGACAGCGCCCAGCCGCTGTTTGTCGATCTGAAGGCCCGGCAGGTGGGCGACACGGTCACCGTGGATATCGTTGAAAATACATCCTCCAAACTCTCCGCCAACACCGAAGCCGACCGCTCGTCGAGCATCGACGGCAGCATTACCAACGCGCTGGGGTACATGCGGTTTCTGGAATCGAAGAACTCCAAGTTTTTTGAAGAACACTTTTCCCGCAACCAGAACGGCGCCCTGACGAACAAACTCTTTCTGGCCGAATTGGCAAACAAGTTCGAAGGGGAGGGGACCAGCGACCGCAGCGGACAGGTCACCGCCTCCATCGGGGCGCGGATCGTGCAAACCCTGCCCAACGGTAATCTGATTGTGTACGGCAAGCGTGAAATGAAAGTCAACAATGAGGTCCAGATCATCACGGTCTCCGGCATGGTGCGCCCGGTGGATATCGACGGCGACAACCGGGTGAAATCGACTTATCTGTCCGACGCCAAAATCGAATACTACGGCAAGGGTGTGATCGCCGATAAGCAGCGTCCCGGCTGGGGCGCGCGGGTAGTGGATAAACTTTGGCCCTTTTAAGCATGCGAAGCGACAAGGCAATGACGATGACGATAAAAAGCATTCTGTTCCACCGGATCAAATTTGTTCTTCCGGCACTGATTTTAACGGTCCTGGCCGGTTTACTGCCCCATACGGCCGATGCCGCGCGCATCAAGGATCTGGCGTCGATCAAAGGGGTGCGCACCAATCAGTTGATCGGCTACGGGCTGGTGGTGGGATTGAACGGCACCGGCGATAAGTCCGGGACCGAGTTTACGATCCAATCCCTGGCCAACATGCTTGAACGGATGGGCGTGCACGTAGACAAGAACAGTGTCAAAGTGAAGAATGTCGCCGCGGTGATGGTCACGGCCAAGGTGCCGCCCTTTGCGCGCATCGGTAGTGAACTGGACATCACCCTGTCTTCGATCGGTGACGCGAAAAGCCTGTTTGGCGGCACCCTGTTGATGACCCCGTTGAAAGGGGTAAACGGCAAGATTTACGCCATGGCCCAGGGCGCCCTGGCGGTGGGCGGCTTTGCTGCCGGCGGTGAAGCCGGTGGCGGGGTCGGCAAGAACAACGCCACCGGTGCCCGCATCGCCAAGGGCGCGACCCTGGAACGCGAGATCCCGATGACCCTTGACGGCCGTGACCGGTTGACGCTGGCATTGTTCAACCCTGATTTTACCACGGCGCTGCGCATGGCGGAGAAAATCAACAAGACCATGGGCGAAGACCTGGCCCGGGCCCTTGATTCAGGCACGCTCGATCTTCAAATTCCACTGAGCATGCGCAACGAGGTGGCCCGCTTCATCGGCGGTATCGAAACATTGCAGGTCCGGCCGGATGCGGTGGCCAGGATCGTGGTGAACGAGAAGACCGGGACCGTGGTCATCGGTGAAAATGTGCGCATCTCCACGGTGGCGATTTCCCACGGCAATTTGAGTATTTCCATCAAGGAAGCCCTGAATGTATCCCAGCCTCGGCCGTTTTCCGACGGCGCCACCACGGTGACGCCGGACACGGATGTCGAGGTGGTGGAAGAACAGGCCAAGGTCATGGTCATGCCGGCCGGTGCGACCATCGGCCAACTGGTGCGCGGTTTGAACGCCATTGGCGTGACCCCGCGCGACATGATCAGTATTTTCCAGAGTCTGAAGGTGGCCGGCGCTTTGCAGGCCGACATTGAAATTATTTGATGACGATTGCATAGCAGGTGCCCATCCGGAAAGGGAAAGCGAACATGGTAGACAAACTTAATCCGGCGGCCAATGCCGGCATCAAGGCCGCAACCGATTCCAAAAGTAAAGATGCCAAATTGAAAAAAGCCTGCGCCGATTTCGAGGCGGTTTTTCTGAACCAGATGTTTCAGGCCATGCGCGTGCCGGTGCAGCAAGGCGGCATGTTCGGCGGCAGTCACGGCAAGGATATGTACGAGTCGATGTTTTTTCAGGAAGTGGCGAATCAATGCGCCCGCAGCCGCGGCGTGGGGATCGCCGAAGCATTGTACCGGCAGTTGAGTCCCAAGTTGGAGCCGGGCGAAAAGTAGATAAGGATCGAACATGAAACCAATGCAAGAGCGGGTTGAACACCTTTTTCATCAGAAGATATTGTACTACCGGGAACTTTTGGAAATTCTCCAGGATGAAAAGCAAAGCCTGTTGAAAACACAGATGGAGCGGTTGTGGGAACTGGCGGAAAAAAAGCAGGCCCTGGTCGTCAAAATCGAAGCCAACCGCGCAAGCATCCTCTTGGAGCTGGAACAAGCCGGTATCACGCACGCCATGGATGTTCACACTTTTAAACTGGCGAGCCTGTTCGTGCTATTGCCTCAGGCGCTCAGCGCGCGGCTGCAAAACAGTCAGGTGACCTTGGTGGCGTTGAAGGATCAGGTTCAAAATCTGACCAGGGCCAACAAGCGCTTTGTGGAGGAATGCCTCGACGTCCTGGACGATTTGATCGCCGTCATCGCCGACACCGGTGAGTCGGAAGCGGTTTACGACAACACGCGCCAGAGCGCGCCGGCGTCTTCCAAACAAAACGTTTTGCTGCATCGAGAGGTGTAATCCATGCCTGGTATCGGCCTCGTAATGAACATTGCCAAGGAGGCGGTTGCGGCCCAGCAGGTGGGGTTGAACGTGGTGGGTAACAATATCGCCAACGTCAACACACCAAGCTACAGCAAGCAGTATGTGCCTCATACTTCCAAAAACCCCTTGCCCTACCGGGGGTTGCTGGTGGGCACCGGGGTGGATGTCGAACAGATCCAGCAGTCGAGCGACCAGATGCTGGAAAATCGTCTGGTGCAGCAGAAATCCTATCTGGCCTCCTACGAGGAAGCCTCGGCTTTTTTGGGGGTCATGGAAACGCTGTTCAACGAAAACTCCGACAGCAGCATCGGCGGCTTGATTTCCGAGTTCTGGAATTCCTGGCATGATCTGTCCAACAATCCCACCGGCACCTCCGAACGCGACGCGGTATACGAAAACGGGGTGCGCATCGCCGAGCGTCTGGACACCATGAACACCGATCTGGCCACCCTTAAATCCGATTTGAACCGCGAGATCGAATCGACTTTGCTCAGGGTGAACAGCATTGCCGACGAAATCGCCAAAATCAACAATGAGATCATCGGTCTTGAATTGCGGCGCACCGCCAACGACCAGCGCGACAAGCGCAACGCCCTGCTGTCCGAAATGGCCGAGCTGGTCGATGTGTACACTTTTGAGCAGGACAACGGCTCGATGACCGTGACCACCGCCAGCGGCTACACCATTGTCAACGGACCCGACACGTTCAACCTGGCCATGACCGGTGACGAGATCTACTGGGAGGGGTCGAACAACCAGAATGTCGATGTGACCGACCGGTTTACCAGCGGCAAGATCGGCGGTTGGCTCGATATGCGCGATGAAACCCTGGCCAAGTTCGAGGCGGACCTGGAAACCCTGGCCAAGGAATTCATCTGGACGGTTAACTATCAGCACAGCCAGGGGGTCGGCGTGAAGCTTTTCGACAGCGCCATCACCGGCACCTATCAGGCGGATGCCACCGGCCTGTTCGACACCTTGGCCCATGCCTCCAAAATCGACTACACCGAAGACTTTAAAGTCTGGGTGCATAACGACGGCACATCCCCGGCCACCGCCAATGCGTATCAGATCGACATGGATATCGCCACCGCCACACCGACCTACGGCGGCAACTTTGCCGTGGCCGACGGGCAGTATGCCATCGAAATTTTACAGGGCGGCACCGTGGGAACCGACGATATTCAGTTTCGCTGGGAAGAGGCCGGTGGTGCGTCCGGCACCGTCACCATGTCGAGCGCGGTTGCCACGGTATCTCTGAACAGCGGGACCTTGACATTTACCGCGGGCGATGTGCTGGCGTCCGGCAACGCCGTGACCATCAACACGGCTGCCGCCACCGGCGCTCCCGCGCCCCTGGTCATGAGTGTCTCCGGCGCGGCCAACAGCATTCTCGATATGTATCAGTTCAAGGTGATCTCCACCACCAACGGCACGGTCGGCACCGACACCATCGATATCGAATGGTCCAGTGCCCAGGGCTCCGGCAGTTTTACCCTGGATGCGTCCACGACCTCGGTGGATGTGGACGGGATGACCCTTGATTTTACGTCCGGCATTCTGGCCGCCGGTGATGTGTTTACCATTGCCACGGACAGTACCGGCGCCACCACCACCAATTTGCGGTCCGAGTGGCATTGGACCCAGGATTCGTTTGTGCGCCGGTTCAACGACCAGGTGGTCGGGGTGACCGCCTCACGCAATGCCAACAACACCCTGACACTGACGCCCACCACCGACGGCCCCGGATTGAGCAATATTAACTTCAGCGATCTCAACGGGTTTACCGCGGCCAACACCACCATCACCGTCAACACCCTGGCCGGGATGACCGCCGACAACAATCAGTTCCGGCTCGACTGGGACGGTGCGGCCTGGGCGATCTCCAACAATGGCGCCTATGGTGGCGCGCAGGTGCTTGCGGGCGGTGACGCCGGTGGGTTTGAACTCGACCTGGACGGCGACAACAGTGCCGATATCACCGTGGCCTTTGCCGCCAATGTCACGGCCATTGCGCCCAACAGCTATCTGGAATTCGATGTGAACGCTTCCGGTATCAACTACGATTTCGGGTTTGGCGACGATCAGTTCACCGATTCCGGGGTGGCCGCGGCGCTGGGTTTCAATACGTTTTTCGCCGGTCACGACACCATGACCATCGAGATGAACACCGTGCTGGCCGAAAAGGACAACATCGCTGTGGCCCAAATCGACGGCACCACCGGCACCTTTGGGGTGGGCGACAATGCCAACGCCCTGGCCATTGCCGATTTGCAGACGGTCAGCCGCACGTTTGCCCAGTGGACCTACACGCGCGGGCAGGAGGCCACCTCCAGCGCCATGACCACCACCTTGGAAGGGTATCACCAGGTATTGATCGGCGGCATCGGCATCCAGACGTTGAATGTCTCGCGGTCGCGCGATTTTGCCGAAGTGATGGTCAACAAACTGGGGGAACAGCGCGATACCATTTCAGGGGTGTCGCTGGATGAAGAGATGGTCAACATGATGAAGTATCAGCATGCTTACACGGTGGCGTCCAAACTGCTGAAGGTCGCCGATGAAATGCTGACGACGTTGATTGCAACTCGCTAGTGTCCATCCGGAAATAGTAGATTTTGGTTCCCGGCAAGGCCCGAGCATTTTTAAAACCGCAGGCATAGCGTGCTATGTCGAGGATTTTAAAAATGCGAGAACGCCGCC
>JANQIE010000208.1 GCA_028282295.1 Desulfobacterales bacterium
TACCCCTTTTTCCGAATCGCTGTCGGTCTCCTGGTTCAAACCGCCGATCACGGTGGTTTGCCCGTCGAGCAGAAAAACATTGGTCTCGGCCCGCCGGGTGATAATGGTCGGGTTGCCCAGCACCGTGCGGGTAAAATCGAGTTCGTCCTTGCTGGTCACGATTTTCATTTTAAGCGTGCCGCCATCGATGACATGCGGGGTTACTTCCAGCCGCAGCACCGCCTTTTTGAACTCGATTTTCACTTCATCGTCTTCCACGGTCTGGAAGGGAACTTCTTCGCCGCTCTCGATGATTGCCTGCCGGTTCTCCAGGGTCGTGATCGACGGACTGGACAAAATGTTCAACTTGCCGTCATTCTGCAAGGCCGACAGCTGCACGGCCAACAGGTTTTTACCGATCTCTTCGTAGGCAAACCCAATGGTCATGCCGACCCCGTCTTCCAGGGTGGCCGGAAAATTAACGCCGGCGGCCGAGGTCGGATCGATGCCGCCGTCGCTGAGCGGTGTTCCGAAAACGCCACTGCTGGCGCCGCCGGGGTAGACCCAGTAGTTGCCCTCCTTGGCCAGGGCGCCCCACTGGATGCCCAGTTCACGGGCGGTCTCCTGGGTGGTCTCGACAATGTGGGCCTCGATGAGAATCTGGGACGTGGGACGGTCCAATTCTTCGATCAAAGGAATGATTTTGACCAGATCGTCCTGGATCGACCGGATGATGATCGAGTTGGAGTATTCATCCACCAGCACGGCCCCTAACGGTTTGCCTTCTTTATCCGTGGTGAGCAGGTTTTCCAGGCTGTCTTTCAACTTGGGCGCCTCGGCATAATTGACCGGCACCACCCGCGTGTGCAGCGGTTCGGCCCGGCGCAGGCCCTGGCGCTGGGCTTGCCGGCGCAGATCCGCCTCCATGTCGTCCAGGGTCATGATGCGGATGATATCGCCTTCCCAGGCATAATTGAGGTTGTGCGCCCGGATCACGCCCCGAAAGACTTCGTCCCAACGACCGTTCTTTATGTTGATACTCACCTGGCCCTGCACGCGCTCGTTGATGATAATGTTCTGATCGGCGGCGCGCGCCATGGCCCGCAGTAAAACGCCCAGCGACGCATTGTGCAGTTTCAAACTTATTTTCGAGGTCGGCAAGGCGCGTTGCGGCTTCACCGCCGCAGGGCCGGTTTTGCGCGCGGTCTTTCTGGGGACGGGCAGATCAACACTGCGTTTGATCGCGCGGGGCGAGTAGCCCCGTGCTTTTGCCGCCTGCGCCCGCCACTTGTCGGCAAAGGGGTCTTTTTTTACCTGCCTGGCCTTCATGCAGCCGAAGAAAAAAACGCATCCAAACAGCAGCACGAGTACGCCACCCACTCTCAAGGTCAACTTGGCTCCGCATGTATTTCGCATCAGATTCATTTCACAACGATTAAGTTAAGAATGAAGGTATACTGCCATTTCAAAAATGATCTCCATCCACAATTCTTAATTCTTAATTTTTAATTCCTGATTCTCAAGCTATTCGTCTTCAAGCGGCAACACCACCGCCAGTCCGGTATCCTCACGCCGCAACACCACCTGATGAGGCGAAATTGCTTCCACCGCCATCTGCAGATTGTCCTGCAGGTGTTCACCGACTTCGTACTCCATGCCGTTGACCACGGCCAACATGCGTTTGCCCATGATCAGGTAGCCGGAATACGAAAATTTATCCGGTTGAGGCGCTTGCGGCACCGCCGGCGTTTGATCCGTGGTTTTTGCCGGCGGTTTCACCTCGGCGCGCAAGTTCACAAACGGATCTTTGGCCCAGGGTGCCGCGGCTTTTTCAATGGCGGCCCGGTCCAGGCGGGACAATTCCGCCTGGGCAATCCGGGCGGCCAGTCCGGTCGTAAATTCATTCAGATCGGCATAGGCACCCGGCGCCTGGGGGGCGCTGCTTTTACTTTCGGTGGGAAACACAAAGCTCAGACCCACCGCGATGCAGGTCAGGCCGACAATGCCGAGCAACACTTTTTCACGTAACGATAATTGCTTCATGGGCTAATCATGGGCGATCTTCAGTTTCAGTTTTATTTCACGGCCGCCCTGAATGCTGGCCACCGATATCTTCTCGATACCGTGCAGGTACGGCAAGTTGCCGAGCCGGAGCAACAGATCGCGAAAGTGAAAAAAATCGCCCCGGAAGACGACCTCCAGCATCATGGTGTTGGTGGCACCGATTTCGGGCCGCACGTTTTTCAAGGCCACATCGCAGGAAGATGCAATATCCCGGCACACGGCGGCGATGTCGCCGGTGGCCTGCCGCTTTAACTTCTCCAAAGGCGGCGTCTGTAACTCACGGGGCGTTTTGTTTTGCGCCCGCCGCGCAAGTTCGGTGAACAACGGCGCCAAAGCCTGCTGCTCCCGGATCTGCAATCCAAGCAGTTCCAATCGCTCGTTTTGCGCAATGGCAGTCTGGTACTGCGGGTAGAGCAAACCGAAGGTGCCCGCCAGCACCGTTACCAGACACAGACCGCCGAATAGAATGGTGCGCCGGTTCGCCTGTTTTATGCGTGCCATGGACATGATTACCGTTCCAATCCCAGGTTGATCTTGAAATTTAACACGGCTTCACCTTCCGAGCGGCTGATGTGCCGCTGTTTGACGACCGCGTGGCCAAACAGGGGCGACGATTTCAGGTTGACCAGGTAGCTGGCCAGGGCCACGTCCAGTCCCATCTTCTCACCCGTAACGACGCCTTCGATTGTAACGTTTTCCCAGGACTTGTCCTCGGTGCCGGTGCCTTGCCGCGAGCTTAAATCGGCTGCCAGGTTTTTCAGACGGATCCGGGGCTGGGTCAATGCCGTAATCTCGCTGATGATCGCCATCGGCAGATACTTGCCGGCCACCCATTTGGCTTGCCGGGCCTGCATGCTGATGTCGGCGGCCAGTTGATTGACACGGGTGCGGTCAAGGGGCGGTTTCTGTTGGCTTAACTGATGCTCCAACCGGGCAATCGATTCCCGGTGGGTCGCTATTTTTTTGCCCTGGAACACGGCGGCGCCCGCGATGACCGCCACGAGAACCGCAAACAAAAACGCGATGCATCGATTGACGGTTTTCAGCCGGCGCAGATGGGCTTTGTCGGTCTGGGTAAACAAAAAATTGGGGGTCACGTCGTCGCCGGACAACCCCAGGGCCAGCGACTGGACGTACTGACTGCCCTGCACGGCCGCCGGCGGCGCCACGGCATCGGTTCTAAGCCGCGCGCTGTCAAAGAGATTCAGAATCCGGCACGGCAGGCCGAGCTGCTCGCTGATGTGAGCGGCGATCCGCTGCTGGGAATTGAATTCACCAAACGTAAACATCTGCGCCACCGGCAGGCCGTTGTAGTGCAGTGCGTAGTGTTCCAGGGTTCGCTCGACCTGACGCACCAACCGCTCGACCGCCGGTAAAACCAGCTCAAAGACCCGCTCTTGGGGCATGGTCAACCAAAGGGCCAGTTGGTCGACAAAATCGGCGTTCTGTTCGTCGGTGTTCATCAAATTGTCAAGCACCGTGGCAATCTCCATCTCAAAGGGTTGCCCCCGGTTCAGTTCGGTCAATTCTTCCTTGAGTGCTTCGAGCATGCTGCACGCACCGGCTTTGATCACGCGGGACAACACCAGGTGGTCGCGCTCGAAGATATCGATGCGGGAGTATTCGCGGCCAATATACAGGGTGCACAGACTCCCGGCGCCATGATCCAGGCATCCGGCCCTGAGCACGCCCTGAAAGGCAAACGGCGCGATGGTGATCCCGTCCAGGGGAAAATCGATGCGGTCAAAGAGCGCTTTGCGTTTTTCGATTTCGTTGCGGGGCACGGCATAGGCCATGACCTCGCACTTGCGCACGCCGCCGTCGGTAAGATCCCCCAACACGTCATAGCCGAATTGCATGACCTTCTCGTCAAACGGCACATCGCGCTTGAAGGTCCAGAAAACAGCCCGGTCCAATTGCTTGCGCGCCACACGGGGCAGTTTCAGGTAGCGGGTCTCGATCAGGGTGGAAGACAGGGCGGTCCAGATTTCAAATGAGGTCTGATCCGCACAAAACTGATTGAGGGTTTCGCGTAAAAATCCCGGAAAGGCATCGCTATCCGCATCTACCCCCGGCGGCAGAGGGATCCGGCAATAATCATGCAATTCGAAAACACCTTTCGCCCCTCGCTTCAGGCGGGCCAATTTCACCGCTCCGGCACTAATGTCCACACCGATGGTGACGTTTTTCCGGTTTAATCCGAAGCCGCCGGCAGCCCGGCCCGTTTGCGCCGGGGCTTTGCCGGGCACATCAAGCCCGGCGGCATTGTGCCCCTCACCACGTATCACCGTGAGCAGATTGTCGGTTGAAGAAATCTCGTTGTTGTGTTGCAAAGCGTTAACCTGATTCAATTTAAGACGATTGTAATCAGAGCAACCAGATAATGTTGGTGGGCACGGCCCACCCTACCCGCTAGTGCGATTGCCCTGTTCATCCCACCTGCATACTTGCAAAATCAACGCCATGGTTTTATTCCCGTTTTTTGCATAAATATAAGTGGTTTAAAAAGTATATAATCGTCATTGCGGTACAATCGCCATTTTTTTGACGAAACGCACCCTTTTTCCCAGGCATGACAATTGCGTATTGTACGACACTAACTTGGGCCCAAAAATTTGACTTCTCACAAAAAATACAATTAGATGAAACTATGAAACGCGTTATCACCTGCCCCACGCCATCGCGTGAAATCAAATCCAGCCACGGATTCACCTTGATTGAAATGGCCGTTGTCATGGTGGTGGTCGGCATCATGATCACCCTGGGCGTCAGCGTTCTGCCGTCTCTGATCCAAAACGCAAAAATCAGAAAAACCCGGGATGTCCTGGAACGGGTCGACTTTGCCCTGGAAGGTTATATTTCGTCCAACGGCCGCTGCCCCTGCCCGGACACCGATGGGGACGGCCTGGAAAACCGCAACGCCAACGATGCGGCGGTTGCCGGTGACGACACCTGTGATAAATATGTCGGCGACTTGCCGTATGTGACTATCGGCCTGCCGGCGGGGGTTGATGACTGGCAGAACACCTTTAAGTATGGTGTGCATGAGGATGTCATCAATTCCGACACCTCCGACTCGTGCAGCAAGCTGGCGAGTGCGGGGGCCGGCGCCTTTGACGCGAGCAAGCTGCACATCACCGACGCCGGCAACAACTCCACCAACCAGGCGTATGTCATCGTCAGCGGCGGCCCCAAAGATCTGGACAATGCCGGCGGTTTTTTCGACGGCAAAAACGGCGCCCCACCGGCGGTTGAATTCGAGTCGCCCGCCCGTATCATCGACACGACCTATGACGACCATCTGCGGGCCACGGCGTTCAGTTACCTGCGCGGCAAGCTGTGCACCGGCGGCAGCGGCTCGGGGGACAACAGCGGCAGCGATGACGATGATGGTGATGATGACGACGACGATGACAGCGACGAAGACGAAGGGGACGGCGATCCCGCCACCGTCGATATCACCACCGCCAGCCCGCTGGCGTCGGGTCTTCCGGGTGCCAGCTATACCACCCAGATCCAGGCCACCGGCGGCTTGTCGCCCTACACCTGGAGCGCAACGCCGAGCGGCAGTCTGGGCCTGAGCATCAACGCATCCAACGGCCAGCTCTTCGGCACGTTGGATCAGTGCCCCGGCACTTACACGGTGACCGTCGATGTCAGTGACGGTACCCTGCCGGCCCCCACCACCGATTCAAAAGAATTCAGCATCACGATCACATCCGATCTGTACATCGAGCATACCAGCGGCTCGGGCGGCGCCGTGACCTGGAGTCAGGCGTCACAGAAAGAAACCTTCCAGGCCTACGGCAACCATCTGGGCAGCATCGACTGGACTCTGGACGCCGGTGGCGCCACCGGTTTTGCCGTGGCCGGGGTTTCCGGGACCGACACCTGCGAATTGTCCAAATCCGGCAACACCACGCCCGGCAGTTATACCTTTGTCATCACCGCCACCGATGCATCCTGCAGCAACAACACGGCGCAACTGACCCTCAACATCACTGTTCCGGCCAGCGGCGCCGGCACTCCCGGCGAGATCGTCGGTGAGGTCGACGCATTGGAATTCGATACCAGTGCCGGCATGGAGCCGGAACTGATCCACATCAGCGACGAAGTTTATGCCATTGCCTATCGCGGACCGGGCAACGACGGCTGGCTGAAAACCGTGCGCATCGGTGCCGACGGCCAGATCGACGATTCGCCCATCGATTCATTGGAATTCGACACCACCTATGGGCTGTTCCCCCAAATCGTCCACGTCACCAGCGATATCTACGCCATCGCCTACACCGGACCGGGCAACGACGGCTGGCTGAAAACCGTGCAGATCGCCGCTGACGGCCAGATCGGCAACACGGTGGTGGATCAACTGGAATTTGAAACCAACTACTGCTATGTCCCGGACATCGCCCAGATAGCGACGGATTATTATGTTGTTGCCTACCGCGGCCCCGGCAACGACGGCTGGATGCGAACCGTGCAGATCGCCGCCGACGGCCAGATCGGCAATACCGTCACCGATTCACACGAGTTTGAAGGCAGTTACGGACTCGACCCGGATATTTTTAATGTCAGTGGCGATGTTTTCGCGTTTGTCTACACCGGGCCGGGGACCGACGGCTGGTGGAAGACCTTTTCGATCAGCAGCACCGGGGTCATCGGCAGTGAAATCGCATCGCGGGAGTTCGACAACGCCTACGGCTTGCGGGCCCATGCCGTGCCCGTGTCCGGTGAGATCTACGCTCTGGCCTACCGCGGCAACGGCGCCGACGGATGGCTCAAAACCGTGCAAATCGCCGCCGACGGCACCAGCTCAGCCGATTTTGAGGATGAATACGAGTTCGACGCCGATTACGGCATCGAGCCGGACATCGTGCAGGTGGGCGGCGATTACTACGCCATCGCCTACGCCGGGCCGGGCAGTGACGGCCATCTGCTCACCCTGGCAATCCAGAGCGACGGCAGCCTGGGCGCCTCTCCGGTCATCAGCACCCTGGAGTTCGATACTTCCTACGGCACCTGGGCCGACATCATCCACGTAACCGGCGACATCTTCGCCATTGCCTACCGCGGCTCCGGCAACGACGGGTGGCTGAAAACCATTCAAATTACCCAATAGCGCAACTTAAAACGGTGGATTCAGGTTTTTCGAAGTGGTTTTTAAGGGTTACCCTGATTTACAGTTATAATTTCAAACGCTATGCTTCCTTTCGAAACCGGAAACCGGCCTGTTGCCGTAATGCCGCTAGTGTCCATCCGGAGATAGCATCTTTGGGCCCCTGGCGGCGTTCTCGCATTTTTAAAATAATGGCGGAGCCATTCACGTTCTTGCGGCAGTAGCGCGCTATGCCTGCGGTTTTAAAAATGTTCGGGCCTTGCCGGGAACCAAAAGATGCTATTTCCGGATGGACACCCGCTAACAGTTTTTTTTCACACCAAACCATAAGGAATGCAAATGAGCCCGCTTGTAAGTATCCTGACGCCAACCTACGAACGCGAACCCTTTTTGCCTCTGATATATGCGTGTGTAAAATCGCAGTCTCATGAAAACTGGGAATGGCTGGTTTATGATGATAGTTCCACGCCATCAGCTTTCATGCAGAATTTATCCGATCCGAAAGTGCACTATTTTCATTCGACCGACCGGATAACCGTGGGGACCAAGACAAATCTTCTGGCAGACGCCGCGCAAGGCGACATCCTTGCGCATTTTGATGATGATGACTATTACGCGCCGAAGTATATCGAGGATTCAGTGACCGAGTTGGAAAACCGGCAAGCTGATCTGGTTAAACTTTCCGGTTTTTTTGTTTTCAGTAGAGTCTATAACTTATTCAGTTATTGCGACCTGATGATAAAAACCGGCCGCTTTTACCATTGGTCCGCCGCGCCGATAAGAGAACTGATTCTTGACGAAAATAACAATCATGAGTTCGAGCATATGCATTTAGGTTACGGGTTTAACTATCTTTACCGCCGTCACGTATGGGAAAAATATAAATTTCCGGACATCACCTGGGCTGCTGATGAAGAGTTTGTCCAGGCGGCCTTAGCAACCGAAAAAATCGCTTTGAGGCCCGACCACAGCGGTTTGTGCCTGCACATCATGCACACGAACAACAGTTCTTCCATTTTTGTGCAGTATGTAATTCCGGATTTTATTCCGTTCCGATTATTTAAAGAGATTGGTTCGCACTGGCAGGCGATGACAAAGATATAAAAACTATTTCAAGAGGATTGTAAAAATACAAGAACGCCGGCCTGGGCCAGAAGATGCCATTTCCGGATGGACACCGGCTAGTGTCCATCCGCAAATAGTAGATTTTGGTTCCTGGCAAGGCCCGAGCATTTTTAAAACCGCAGGCATAGCAGGGGCTATGTCGAGGATTTTAAAAATGCGAGAACGCCGCCAGGGGCCAAAAGATGCTATTTGCGGATGGACACCGGCTAACGGCTGACCTGGCTGACCAGATCGTAAACCGGAAGAAAAAGGCCGATGATGATGACGATAAAGACCGCGCCGGCAAACATCAGAATCAACGGCTCCAGGCTCTTGCCGATGGTATCGACCACGATGGACAGGCGCTCGCGGTATTCGTTGGCGATGTAGTCAAGTTGCTCGGACAGATTCCCGCTAAGCTCACCGATATTGATCATCCGGGTCACAAAGCGGGGAAAGACGGCGGCGGCTTCAAAGCTGACCGCAATGCTTTCACCGCGGCGCAGGCGCTGCCGGACCTCCCTGATTTTCTCGCTGTAAAGCGCGTTCCTGGACGCATCCGCCAGAATCGACAACGATTGCAGAATATCGATCCCGGCGTTGATCAAAATAGCGAAGTACTCGGTGATAAACGCCATGACCGACGCGGAAATAATCTTGCCGACAACCGGCAGTTTAAGCAACACCGTGTCGATCATGCGGCGCGACCACGAAAAGCGTTTGTAAGCCGTCAGCACAAGCAGAATCAACAGCAGCAAGCCGCCGGTGAGCAGGCCGATATGGGTACTGACAAAATCGGAGGTGTTCAGAATGACGCGGGTGATGGCGGGCAGTTCGACTTTCAAATCACGGAAAAGCACCACAATCTTGGGCACCACAAAATAGAGCCAGAAGATCAGACCGCCTGCCAGGGCGATAAAAACAAACAGCGGGTACAACAGGGCGCGCTGGGTGTCGCTCACGATCCGTTGTACTTTCTTCAAATGGTCGGCCGAGCGGGCAAGCATTTGATCCAACCGGCCGGTCTCTTCACCGATTCGAATAAGGTGCACCACGGTTTTGGGAAAGAGCTTCGGATACCGGGCGGCGGCTTCGGAAAACGGCGTACCGCCCTGGATGGTGGCCATCATCTCGTTCACATCACGGGCCAGGGCCGGTTTTTCGGCATCATCCACCGCCTCTTTCAGGGCACTGACCAAAGGCATGCCGGCGCGCAGCATCATGGCCACATTGTACAGCAATTCCGCCTGCACCGCCCTCGTGGCGGTTTTGCGCAGCGTAAACCCGGCGACCTTTGCCCTGAGCGTCGCCAGACGCCCGAGCTTTTTAACCGACAGGATCGTACTGCCGTCGCTTTCCAGCCGTGAAATAACCGACAGCGGGTCCTTGTAGGGAAACGTACTTATCCCGGAGACCATTTCACCGTTGGGCGCGATGCGTTTGTATTTGAAATAGGTCAAATATTAAGTTTCCAGTTGTCAGTCAATGTCATCAACTTAAACAATCCGACGAGTCGAAGAAATGAATAACAATTGAGCACAATTGCATGTTGAAGCCTGCCAACAACACTCAGGCTTTTTTGCGATATTTCCTGGATTCCCGCCTGCGCGGGAATCCAGGAAATGTCCCTAAATGCGCACATTACTTGTTCCGGCGGCCCGCCGCAACGTAAGGGCGTTTTACAAATGTCGGCTACAGGCAAACGCCCGGTGCCACTGTCTTTAAGTTAATGACATTGAGTTGTCAGTGTTCAGCTGTCAGTAAAGGCACACTGACAACTACAAAAAATGATCCCATCCGCAATTCATAATTCTTAATTCCCACAAGCGTCACCCCATCCGCACCTGCCCCAGAATGCGCATGGCTTCCCCGGAGGTGGTGATGCCGTGTTTGACTTTGCGCCCGGTGACATCGAAGATATCAACAAAGCCCGTATCGACGGCCTTTTCCAGAATCGCACCCAACTCGGCTTGCTGGGCGATCATGCGCGACAGTTCCTTGTTGATGTTCAACAACTCGTACACCAGGGTGCGCCCGAAGTAACCCGAGCCGTTGCAGACCGGGCAGCCCTTGCCGCGATACAGCTTGGTCAACGTGGCGTCTTTTAAATAGGCGATCTCACGGGGCGATGGTTTGTAGGCCACCCGGCAGGCGGTGCAGATTTTACGCACCAGCCGCTGGCTGACGACCCCGATGAGCGAATCGGCGATCAAATAGGGCCGCACCCCCAGATCGCGCAAGCGCGGGATGGCGCCCCCGGCACTGTTGGTGTGCAGGGTGGAGAGCACCAGATGGCCGGTGGTGGAAGCGGTGACCGCCGTGGAGGCGGTCTGCGGGTCCCGGATTTCGCCGACCAGGATCACGTCCGGGTCGTGCCGCAAAAAATAAGGGATCGCCGTGGCAAACGAATAGCCGGCCTTTTCATTGACCTGGGTCTGGCGCAACAAGGGGATGTCATATTCGATCGGCTCCTCGACGGTCAGCACGTTCTTCTCAATCAGGTTCAACTTGCGGATGCCGGCATACAATGTGGTCGACTTGCCCGAACCGGTGGGACCGGTCAGCAGGATGATGCCAAAAGGTTCGTTGAACATCTTTTCGACCATCCGGATATGCTCCTTGTAAAAGCCCAACTGCGACATGCCCATCAGGGTGCTTTCCATCGGCAGGATGCGCAGCACCATGTTCTCTCCCTGGGGCGAGACGATGGTCGAGACCCGAAAGTCGTAGGAGTTGTTCAAAATGGTGGCGGTAAAGCGGCCGTCCTGGGGCAGACGCTGCTCGGCGATATCCATGTCGGCTTTCATCTTCAGGCTGGCCACAAGCCGGTTCAGGGCCACCGGCAGCGAAATCACCGGCGTCATCACGCCGTCAACGCGCAATGCAATGTTGGTGGCCCTGTTGGTGGGTTGCACATGTATATCGGTGGCCCGCATTTTAACTGCCAGGTGAAGTAAATGGTTGACCAGGCCATCCATGCTGCGGGCGTTTTCCGTGTCGCCCACCAGCATGTTGATCTCGGTCTCGATGAGTTTCTCCACCGGGTTTTCGAGAAAGTAATACAGCTTGTTGATGGCGTTGATGATCTTGTGCCGCTCGGCGATAAACAGCTTGGGCTTGAGGCCGGTGTGCCGCGAAATGATCTGCCCGATATTCGGATCGGCGACATTGTGGGCCGCCACCTCCAGCGTCCGTTCCACCACGCGGATCGGCAAAAACAGGTTGTTCAGACACAGGGTTTTGTTGAACCGGCGCAGCACTTCGGCTTGGGGCAGGATCGTGTCGACGTCCAGGTAGGGAACTTCTTCCTGCTCGGACAAAGTCAGGACCACATCGTGCGGGGTTACAAACCCCAGGCGTTCCAGGATTTCGCCCACCCGTTCCTTGGTCACCTTCTGCACTTGCAGGGCGAACTGGATATGTCCGGGATTGATGAGTCCTTTGTCTTGCAGCAGCTCGCCTAGAAATTTCTTCTTTTTTTCCGCGCTCATGTGCTTTGGGGTTCCTGTTGATGGTAGAGGTGAAATAAAGTGGCCGCATCGGGCCGGCCGGAGACCGGCAGGCCGGCCTGTTTCTGAAAAGCAACCACTGCCTGAAGCAGCCGTTTGCCCACCACGCCGTCAATCTTGGCCTGATAAAGCGCGATGGCGGCGAGTTCCTGCTGCAGAGCTTTGATTTCAGGTCCCTGGTACATGTAGTAAAACTGCTCGATGGTCAACGGCGGACGCCAGAAAAGATAATAGCGCGCCTGCCCGGTGACGGCATCCGGGTACACCAGCACGCCGTACCGGCGGCGGACCCGGTCCGTAACCTGGTCCAGTTGAATCAGGCGATAGCCGGTGGACCGGTAGATGGTTGCGGCGATCGATTCAAACTGCCCGGTGTTCAATGACCGCGTGAACGCCTCGGTGTGCGCGGCCAGGGCATAGCTTGCCAGAAACTCATTGATCGGACGCGTGATGGCGGTCGGCGCGATCGCCCGTTGGGGGACCGGAATGACGGGCGGCGATGCATGCGCCGCCGGCACCACAATCGGCATGGTCAATTTTTGAGCGCGCGCCGGTGTACCGTTCCTTGACGCCAGCAGGATCTGAAAGACCATGGCCGCCAGCAGGACAACCAGCCCGACGCTCGCCGTGGCGGCAAGCGGCCACATCATCCTGGATGGCCGCCGGGGGGCGACGGTTTCATGGCCGCCCTGCACGTCCTGCACGGCCGTCTTCACGATCCGGGTGTCGATCACCGCGGCCTGGGCCAGAAAGGCGGCATACAGGCAACGGTCCATCAGGATGTTGGCCTGCCGCAAGTTGCCCCGGCTGTGCCGGAAAATCTTTTTCAAGGCCGCGGCCTGGAGGGTCAGCCTGCCGCTGCTGCCGGCCGCACTGAGTTTGAAGTGTAAATAATTATTCAATTCGGTGAACGTGAGCGGCATCACCTGCTTGCAGATGATGATCCGGCTTTTAAGTTGGCGCAGGCCGGGGCTGTCCAGGGTGACCACCAGCTCGGGTTGTCCGATGAGCAGTATCTGCACCAGTTTCTTCTGGTCCGCTTCGAGATTGGAGATCATCCGGATGAGTTCCAGACTCCGGGCGCTCAGGTTCTGGGCGTCGTCGATGATAATGGCGCAGTTTTTTCCGGCGCGGTTTTGCTCCAGGACGAAACGGTTCAACTGCGCCATCTGGTCGCTCAACCGCTGGCCGCCGGCCGCAAGACCGAAATCCCGGTTGATGGCGCGCAGCAGTTCTTCGTCCTGCAGCGCCGTGTGCAGCACAAGCGACGTCTGCACGTTCTGCTTCTCCAGGACCCGCATGATGCGCCGGCTGATGGTGGTTTTGCCCAACCCGATATCGCCGGTGAGCACCATGAACCCCTTGCGGCTAATGATCCCGTGGATGATCTCGGTCAGAATCTGGTCGATTTTTTCGGAGATAAAAAAATTGTTGTCATCCGGCGCCACCGGAAACGGGTTATGCGCCAGGCCGAGGAACTGCAAGTGGGCCAGGGCATCCTCGGTGACCTGCCTGTGTGTGGGCGAAGTGGGTGTAAATTGACTGAATACCACGGTTACCGCCTTTGTTTCTTATTCAGATATCCGGAAAGCCCAAGTGATCCCTGCTCCCGATTCTCCCTTGGGGGCATAGCCATCAGCCTAAAAAAAATAAAAAATGCATTTGCGCTGCGGCGGGCCGCCGGAACGAGCAATGTGTGCATCTTGTGAGATTTCCTGGATTCCCGCCTGCGCGGGAATCCAGGAGATATCGCAAAAAAGCCCAAATGTTATTGTCAGACTTCGGCATGCAATTTTGCTCGTGCCCATCCGGAAATAAAATACCTTTAAAATTGTGATTCCGGCGAGCGCCGGAATCAAGCGTCAATTCTGGATGCCGGATCAAGTCCGGCCTGACGAAGGCTTATATATTT
>JANQIE010000228.1 GCA_028282295.1 Desulfobacterales bacterium
AATTGATTCTGGATGACGTGAGTCAATCCAGCCGTTTATTAAAGCTATCATACCGCTTGGAGGCTATTTTATCGCGGGAAACTTATGCATTCAAACACATTAAACCTTCGTATAACGCCAAGTTAATGAAATCGGCTCGGTGGCAGATCTTTTTTCGAGGATGAACAACTCAGAGCCTTTTCCAAACGCGTTGCGTATATGCCAAAAATTAGTCACAAGAAGATCTTCAATACCGTCGTTGTTGAAATCGGCCCTTGCCAGGATTCTAAATTCTATTTCATCGGTTCGAGTTAATACATCCGCCGTATTATCATCTTTAATTGATATGTTGATTATTTTTTCATATTCTTCCATTATCTTATCTTTGCGATCGTCCAAGCTAAATTTTGAAACGATGGGTCCGGCAGTTGCCGGAAATCTCATAATTAACTCTTTAGTCAATTTTTTTGGAAAAAAACTTTTTTTAGCTTGGATGCCTTTCTCAAGATAAAGCTTAATCGCGCTACACCGAAGCTTCATCAATCTGAGCAGATAGAATTGCGACATTAAAATGGATTCTTCATCTGTGGAATCAATTTGAAGACAGTTGGTAAAATGTATATCTTCACCGTTTTTTAAGGTTAAAACATTATCAATAACAATTTCTTTGTAATCCGATGTATTTTTTGACACCGGATCAAAGAATGCATCATAGTAGAATTCTCGGTGGGGATTTATTGCAACTGTTGATGCGCAATTAACAAGCAATAATATAAACAGGCTGCATAATAGAGTTTTTTTCATACTCCCTTTAACCGTTTTTGTTGTTTTCGTAAAAATATAATTTGATACCAAATTTATAAAACATCCATGACCTTTGGACTAAAAACTATTTGACTGAATTAAGTAGATCTTTAACATATTTATTGCGAGCACCAGCTATACCCTGCCTATTCGATTCCTTCCGCACTACAAAACAGCGCTCAGGATTTACTTCCGGTAGATCGGTCTATAAAATTAGATCGCCGAAGGCTCCGATTAAAAAAGAATCTTTTGGTGCGCAAAGCGCACCCTACGCAGCTAAAACGTTTTTTTGCATGCACCCTACCTGGCTGATGCGGGTGACCGGGGTGCAGGACGGGTCGGGTTTTAGGCCGAAGTGATAGGTCAGGCCGTTTTTCAGGCGCACGCGATAGTCGTGGTCGGTCCGGTGCAGGACGGCGCCGTCGGCGGCCGTGGTCATCGACGTTTCGGCGCTCAGGGCCTCGAAGACCGTGCCGCCGGGGCTGCCGTCGTAAAAGGTGATCAGGCCGTCGGTGTCGGTCTCCAGCCGGGCGTCGGCCGGGCTTTGCCAGCCGATGCCGCAGACTTCCGATTAAAAAAGAATCTTTTGGTGCGCAAAGCGCACCCTACGTTTTTTTGCATGCACCCTACCCGGCTGGCAACAAGTTGCCAGTGCCACCCAGATATCCAGTTGGAAGCATTTGTTGCCAGTGTCACCCGTGTTATTGACTCCTTAAAGCATTCACTTTTTGCCGATGTCGATCAAGTGTTTCATTATTCCCAAGAACTTGACCAGCAGTTAAAGATGGTATTTCACCCTCCACCTTCAATTGGCAAACATAACCAGAAGGAACAGCATCAACATTTTTACCATAAATAAGCAATGCATCTATCTTTAATAACAACGTGTCCACCTCTGTTATTTCACTCCATACTTCATCACCATTTTTGATTAATTTTGAATCAAATAAACGTATAAAGGTATCTCCCTTGCTAATTTCATCACCAGTGTTGCGTCCAACAATTATATTATCTTCTTTTATATGATCAACTGTATACATCAGAAATTTCATGGCACCACTCCTTAGTAATTATAAAATACCCGCGCCGGATAGAAAAGAATTGATTTGCTCAGCTGATAGCGGCGTTCTATTACGCAGTAGACCATTAAGTGCGTTCTGATCATATATCTTAGCCGGAACACTCTCGCCGGTTGTTGATTTGAGTAAAGCTCTTGTTTCATCAATCGAAAGCGTTTTAGCTGATACATTAGGAATCTCGGACGGAGGAATATCTAGTGGAACCTCCATATCATGCGGGAGAGCGTTGCGTTGGGAAGGAAGAATCTTATCAGCCGTTTTTGACTGAGGAATAACATGCACAACGCCTTTACCACCATACTCTGTTGCTGCATTAGATGCATAATGAGCGGCCACCGCAGGATCGGTTGAGGTTGGAGAAACTCCGTATCTACCAGAATATCCCTCGGTAGTTCCTCGAAATAAATATTTTTCATCGGCTTTATTTTTACATAACCCCAGAGGATCAACCCAGTTCCACACATTTGGACCATAAGCATAAACATTCACCCCCCCGGCCAATCCAATCGGGTCCTTGCTGATAAACCGGCAACTATGCGGGTCGAAGTACCGGAACCGGTTGTAACACAGTCCGGTTTCGGCATCAAAGTACTGACCCTGCATGCGCAGAGGCTGCTCAATTTCATCGACATACTGTCTATCGATGCGCCCCAGGGCATCATACCCGGCCGACCAGACAATATCCCCGTTGGGTTTGGTTAGCTCCTGGGGCAGTCCGTTGGGATCATTGTGATAGTAATAGACTTTTTGATCCGCGTCAATCAGCGCCAGCGGTTCGAAGGTGCCCGGATAATACACATACTCGCGGGCCGGTTCATCGCCGGTCTGCTCGCACAGCAGGGTGTCGCCGTCCCAGGTGTACAAGGTGCGTTCGTCGGATCGCTTGGAACGGCGGCGGCCCAGGGCATCGTATGTGAACCGTACAAAACTGTCGTCGCTTTGCCGGACCATTTTGAGCCGGTTCAGCTCATCCCAGTAAAAGCGGTTCAGGGTATCGTCGGTTTCGCGTTCATACAGGTTGCCGGCGTCATCGAACCGGTAGGTGGTCTTTTCAAAGACATCGGTGCGCAGCCCCTTGGTCGGATCGACCGGTTTGGCCAGATCGCCGGCCGGATCGGGATTGTAATAATGGGTGTCGTGCAAGGGATCGGTATATTCGATGATCCGGCCCATGGGATCGTAGCGAAAGTACTGCTCGCCTTTGTGGTTGTCTTTGCGGCTGCGCAACTGACCGGCCGGGTCCCAGGCGTAGCGGCGTTCGATGCGGGCGCCGGCGCCGTGGATGTGTTGGCGGCTGATCCGGTCGTCGGTGTCGTAATCAACTGTCCGCGACAGGTGCGGGCCAAAGGTTTCCCGGGTGATGCGACCAACTGCGTCCCGGTCGATGCGGATCGGATCATGCGCGTTGATTTTGAGCCCGCTCAGAAAGCCGGCCGGATCGTATTGGTACGTCACGGTGTTGCCGGCGCCGGTTTGGCGTTGGGTACGCAACCCGCCGGGGGTGTAAGCGTATTCAACGGTAAAGTCGCCGGTCTGTTCGGCAATCAGGTTGTTGGCGGCGTCAAAAAAGCGTTGGACCTGCGCGTCCGGGTTTTCAAAGCCGACCAGGTTGCCGGTCTGATCCCACTGAAAGACTTCCTGCTCTTCGGTTTCAAAGGTTTTGGCGGATAGACGCCCGGCATCGTCGTAGGCATAGTCGATGGTTCGCTCCAATGGATCGACGCTTTGGATCAGTTGACCGGCGGCATCGTAGGTAAAACGGGTGGTTTTGCCGTAGTAATCGGTTTCGGCGATCAGACGGCCGGCGGGGTCGTACTCAAAACGATAGGTGCGGCCGAGGGGGTCGGTGACCTGAGTCAGGTTCTCTTCGGTGTCGTAGTGATAGCGGGTCCGGGTTTCGTCCGGGTTGATCTGTTGGGCCACTTCGTTCAGGCCGGTGTAGGTGTAGCGGGTGATGTGGCCGTTGGGATCGGTGTGTTTCAGCAGGTTGTCGGCCGGGTCCCATGCAAAGTGCTGTGGGTGACCGCTGGGGGGCGCAACGGTTTCAAGGCGGCCTTTGGCGTCATATTGATATTCGGTGGTGCGGCCCAGGGCGTCGGTCAGGGCGGTGACGCGGCCCATGAGGTTGCGTTTGTAATGGGTGCGGTTACCGGCCGGATCGATGCGGGCGGCAAGATGACCGTAGTCGTCGTATTCAAACCGGGTGGTGCGGCCGTCCGGGTCGGTGACGGTGTCGAGATCGCCCTGGGGTGTGTAGCTGTAGTGCGTGCGACCGGCCAACGGATCGGTGCTTGCGATCAGTTGGCCGGTGGCGTTGTAGGTGTATTGCCAAAGATTGCCGTTGGGGTCGAGGACCTGGACGGGTCGATGCCGGTCGTTGTAAA
>JANQIE010000229.1 GCA_028282295.1 Desulfobacterales bacterium
AAAACACTCGTCACCCCGGCGCAGGCCGGGGTCCAGAATCAAATCGATAATAACCTTTCTGACAAAACAATTTACGATTTAGCGTTCCCTTCCCGGAAATCATCGTCTTGTCAACAAACAACCTTCCTGGATTCCGGCTTTCGCCGGAATGACGCGGAGAAGGTGCTGCGTTGCCCGGCGAGTTGTTGATCGCGTTCACGGCAGGCGCCGGGGGCCGGAATCAAACTGACTAGACAACCTTTAAAACTTCCATGCGATTCAATTCATTGGCGGCATAATCGCTGCAGAGCGGCATCCCGCCGCGATAAAAAAAATTCGCTGCGGGATGTCGCACCCAAACCAAATTTCAAATTTCCAGTTTCCAGTTTCCAGTTTCAATTCCCAACAAACTCCTGCCCCGGCCGTCCGAAGTAATAGCCGTTACAAAACCCTTCCCGGTTTTGAGACATAACCGGCGCAGGCAGCGGCCCGGCTCCGGTTTTGGCGGGAAAACGGGACAGGGCCTCGCGGTAGATCCGGCCGATATGTTCACGGTACGTGTTGTCGCGCAAACGCGACTCGACGCGAAATATCTGAAAACCGCCGTTGATCAGGTCGCCCAGGTGCGGCAGCATGCAGACTTCTTTGCCGCTCATCATCACCCTGCCGGCCGAGCGTAAACTCAGATCGTGCTGCTGGTGACGCAGGATGTAATTGTCGTAGCAGTCGCCACCACAAGGGCTGCCTTGGGCAACTTTGTCGCGGTGCAGGGAACAAAACTCGGAAAAGCCCAAGGGGATTTGACCGTGCACAACCAGCTCGACGGCGATGGCGGCCCCCTTTTTAATTTGGGCGATCTCTTCCAGGGACAGTTCGTAATAGGGCGACAGTCGCGTGGCATGGTACTCCTTGAAGACTTTGGCCACGCCGGCATTGTTGGCCCGCACAAACCCGTTGATGTGCAACGACACCCCCGGATGGTTTTGGGCGACCATGAACAGGACGCCTTCGTTCAGCACCTCCACCGCGTCCACACCCCATTTTACGGCGGCGGCAACATAGTCGCGGATGCGAACCAGATCGTCGGTCCAGGGTTCCACGTCGGTGGTGACGTAGACCTTTTTGCCGGCGGCCTTGATCCGTTCGATGGCGGCTTTCAAACCGTCCGGGTCATTTAGTAAATTCGGCTGCATCAGCTTGCAAAACGGATCCCCCAGGTAAACACTGTCGTAGTACTGCAGCCACGTGTCGTCCAGGTCGCATGCGCGCCCGATATTGGTGGTCAATTCAAAAGTCGGCATTGCTGTCATTGGATTATTCCTGCCCGTCTTAAGAGGTTGTTGGTTCGCTGGGTCTGCTGTGCATCGCGCAAGGCGTCGATGCGCACCGCTTCCCGGTGAAAGTGATCGCCGGGAACAAAGTTGCCCGGATCAGCCAACACCTGATCGAGAAGTTTACGGTAAAATTTAACCATCTCCAGGATAACTTGCTGACCATAGGTGCGTCCCTGGATCTTGAAGTAACTTACGCCGGCATCGACATAGTCGGCCATGCGGTCGACCCGGTACTGCTGGTGACTGGCCTGCCCGAAGAAGTCTTCGCGCACGGTCTGGTTGTCGGGATCGTTCAGGTTCCAGTCGTGCAGGCAAACCCGGTAGCAGCCACCGCCGCGGTTGACGCTGCCCTGAAAGTAGAAGGCGTCGTCGCTGTTGTAGGTTTTCTTCTGGTTGACGTAGGTGGACATCCAGCAACGGCCGCATTGGTTGAAATCAAAAAAACCGTGGGCAAAGACCTCGATTTTCATGTCCACCGCCGCTTTCATTTTTCTGATTTCTTCCGGGGTTGCGTTCAACTGGGCCACAAACTGCTCGCATCCCAGGGCCTTGTAAAACGAGGCCCCGGCGGCATTGCTGATGCCGCAGGAGACACTGGCGCACAGATGCAGATCCGGAAAGGCTTCACGCAGCAGCCGGATAAAACCGATGTCGGTGGCGATGATCCATTGCAGGCCCCAATCGACATAGCGCGCGACCTTTTCCATCAGAATCGGAAAGTGTGCGTCCTGGTAGTGAATGTTCAACGGCATGTGGACTTCCTTGCCGTTGGCGTTGGCAAATTCGATGACCCGCTTGAGTCCTTCGTCGTCGACTTCGTACTTCGAAATCCGCCGGCTGAGCCCCTTGGGGCCGATGTAGACGGCATCGGCGCCGTTTTCAAAGGCGGCATAGGCGGTCTCTTCAGTGCCGGCGGGTGATAGTAGTTTGGTCATTTTTTTACTCCTGTTTTTTTTCGATTCTCCACTTGAGGCATGGCCGTCAGGTTAAGGAAATCTAAAAAAAAGCACTTACGTTGCGGTGGACCGCCGAAACGAGCGATTTGTGCGTCTTTGGAGATTTCCTGGATTCCCGCCTGCGCGGGAATGACGAAGTAGGTTTTGCCTCGGCTTGTTTAGGCGTCATTCCCGCGCAGGCGGGAATCCAGGCAGTCTTGCAAAAATGCCTTGGTGTTATTTTCAGGCTTCAACATGCAATTTTGCTTACATTGTTGTTCATTTTTTTCCTGACGGCGATGCTCTTGAGAGAGAATCTGTGGATCGGAACCCTACTCCCAAGTTTCAAATTCCCAATTTCAAGTTTCAAAAAACCGCGCCCACGGCGTATCGGCGAAGTACCGTTGCAGCGCGTCGAAATTGGCGACGACATCGGCGATCGGTTTTTGCCTGATTTTATAGGTGTAGGCCGTCATCGCATGCCAGGGGGCATCCAGAAAAAAGAGGACTTTGCTGATTTCGGCCGTATAGTTTTTGACCAGGTCTTCGTAGTAAATTTCCACCGTGGGATGATCCTTGAAGATGTGCGCGTAGGTATCGTGTAACGTCGCGTTCTGTTCGAAGTAGGTCAAACACTGCTCGTAGGCCACCGTCACCCGGATGTCGCGCTCCACGTCATCGGGCCGGTAGGCATTCATCATTTTGCCCGCCTTGCGGCGCTCGTCCGCCACCAGGGCGGATACGTATTGTTTTAGAAAGTTGCGCCGTTTTATGAAGATGACATGCAAACCGGGCCGCGCCAGCAGGGCCTGTTGCAGGGCCGACGGCCGGCCCTTGTCGCTCAGATGGTCGTAGAGCGCCTTGAAACCGACACTTGTGACAGTGGGCGCGAATTGGCTGTTGAACACGCCGTCCAGGAAACGGACCGGCGACGCGGCTCTGATTTGATAGAGCTGCGGGGTATGAAATTGCGGCTGGTTGAAATCGTCATAGCCCCAGACAATGGCGTTCGGGTCGAATAACTCGCCAAAGGCGGTGATCGCCGGATGAGAGGCCAGCAGGTTGCGCAGCATGGTTGTGCCGCTGCGGCCGGGGCCTAAGATGATGAACTGTTTTTTTGTCGGGGTGGTGGGCATTTGGCTCAACCCTTTATTCCTTTTATTGACAATGATGTAGTGCGAGGCACTCGCCCATAGCCGTCAGGCTGGGAAAAGAATGGATAACAACGTGAACAGAATCGCATGTCGAAGCCTGACAAGAGCACCGGGGCATTTTTGTGATACTGCCTGGATTCCCGCCTGCGCGGGAATGACGAAATAGGTTCTGCCTCGCTGTGTTTCGGCGTCATTCCCGCGCAGGCGGGAATCCAGGAAATCTCTCAAGATGCGCAAACTGTTTATTCCGGTGGCCCACTGCAACGTAGGTGCGATATATAATTCTCTTTAGCCCTGCCTTGCGAACCGTGGCGCTTTTTTCCAGGTTCAAATTTTTTTGTTACAAGAAGAAACAGCAAATACTATGCCTTGATTTTACTCGGCTGCCGGGGGAGCGTTTTTTAATTGTGTTTCCATGTCGACGGCGGCCTGCAGACCGTCTTGAGCGACCGGATGGCGCGGATTGATACGCAGCAGGGTGTTAAACGCCGTCTGTGCGGCGGCAGGGTTTTGGCAGTGCAGGTGGGCGGCGCCAATTTTGAGCAACAGGTCCGATTTTTCCGGCAGGGCGGCAAAACAGTTTTCGTAGGCCGTGGCAGCGGCCGGATGATCGCCGGCTGCGGACAGGGCGTCGCCGATCTCCTCCCACAGCGTGGCCGTGGCCGGGTCCTGGTCCACGGCGCGTTGCAACCAGGTCAGTCCGTCGCCGATCTGGCCCGTCTCGATGAGCATGCGGGCCATCAGGGCCAACAGGCGGCCGTCCTCCGGAAAATGGACCAGAGCCGCCTTCAGGTGATGGACGGCCGATTCCCGGTTGCCTTCATGGTATTGCTGACGGGCGGCCCAGGCGGCCCAGTCCGGCAGTGCGCTGCTCAAGGCTTCCCATGATTCCAGCATCCGCCCGGCATCGGCGATGCGTCCGGTGTCGAGCAACTCCCCGGTTTTGGCGGCATCGCGGGTCCAAAGATCTTTCAAAAAACCGGTGACTTTGGCATCGTCCTGTGCCAGGGCCAGGGTCCGGTGCAGCCATTTGCGGCACAGCGCGGGGCGCTCGGCCCCGAAGGTCTCGATTTTTCCGGCCCAGAACAGCGCCAGGGTTTGGCGCAGTTCCTGAATCTTCGGCGCCAGGGTGGCGTCCAGCTCAACGGCGGTCTGCCAGCTTTGCGCGGCGGTTGCAAAATCGAGCAGGCCGGCGCGGACAAGACCGCGTTGCAAATGCAGTGGCGCGGATGTCGGCGCATCGGCCGGCAGCGTGTCGATGAGTTTTTGAGCCGGGCAATAATTGCCGGCGTCCGTGTAAGTTTGCAACAGGTCGCGGTGGATTTTTGAGGAGGTGCTCTCATCGGCTGCCAGGGCTTTTAGACGCATTTCGGCCTGCAGGTAGTCACAAAGCTGCGTGAACATCGGCCGGTACTGCCGGACCGCGTTTTCACGGGTCCGGAAGACAAACTGCAACCGGTCAAGTTCGCCGGTCAGCCAGGGTAAAAACCCCTGGGCGCGTTTGTGCTCGTTGGCGTGCTTGCGCCGGTCGTTTTCGATATTGCCTTCAAACACCAGTTCTGCGGTTTGCTCCCATAAATCGACAAACTGCTCCACGGTTTCATTGGGTGTCGTGAAGTACTGAAAGTCCGTTGCAATGTCCGGCGGGAGTTGCGCCAGACCGTTGACCGGCGCGTTTTGCTCGATGAGCGGGGCCAGTCTGACCGCAAGCCGGTCCGTCCGTTGGCGATCGGCTTGCAGCGCATTTTGCGCAATATCCATGGCGCGTAGCGTTTCTTGACAGACCTGGTGCAATCGAACGGCATCAAAACCGGGTGAGGCCTGAACGCACTGGTCGATCGGACCGCGCACAGCGACCGGTTTGGGCATGTGGTGGGCGACGGCCTCCAGCAGGGGCTGCGTTCGGGTGCCGTCGATGTGCAGGCCCATGCCGGAGGTATTGATGTAGGTGCGCGGATGGGCGCGGATGATATCCTCGATCCGGGATTTGACTTCGATAAAACCGCGGTCGGTCTGGACCTTGTTTGTCTGGTTGACCCCGAGGCCCCATTGAATTTCCTTGGCAAAATCGAACCGGGCGTTGATGACGCCCTTGGCGTGTTGGGTATCCGGGGCATAGGCCATGTCCTGGCCCACGAACACAACCGGGTCGGCGCCGCACAACAGGGCCAGCCCCAGGGACAGGTGCACCACCGAGGAACTGGTCGGAATGGTGTGATGCATTGCCAGTGCGCGGTTGAACCAGTTCTGGGTGATGTCCTTTTCAGCGGCGAAGAACAGATGGCGGGCGGCAAACCGTTTGGGCACCAGCGGCGTGACCTTGAAGATCGTCACCAGACTGAACGGCCAGGATTGGTCGACATAGGGCGCGAATTTTTCAAAGGTAAGGGCCTTGATATCCACCGACGTCACCAGATCGGGCATCACCCCGGCTTCCAGCAACGGCGCCAGGGCGCCGTCGGCGGCTATCAGCAGGCAGCGGCCCTGGGCCTTTTTCAGGGCCGCCATGTTTTGATTCAACGACGGGCCGGAGGAGACCACCACGGCCGGGATGTTTTTAAACTTATCCTGCAGGATTTCAGCCGGATGGCTGTGATTGACCAGGGTCAGATTCGCAAGCCGGTTGCGCATGAACTTCCGGCCGAATACTTTGGTGGTGCCGCCGGCCACGCTGAGCTGGTTGATCAGGGTAAACGCCTGCTGCCGGGCTGTTTGATACAGGTCCGGTTGCCAGCTGAAGCTGGGGTCCTGCTTGAGCAGGTAGATATCCTTGAAGGTGGCGGTCGGTTTGACAGTGGTTTCAAATTGCCGCCAGTCGATGTCGCCGATAAAAAAGTCGACTTTGGCCGCAGCCAGAAGCGGTCGCAGATCGAGCTGGCGCAGGGCCGTGCAGAACATATCGAGACAAGGTTCCACCAGGGCGATCCGGGCGACGCGGGGCGCTTTCTGGGCCACCAGCAACGGGCCGTAGCCCAGGCCGATGCCGATGAACACCACCAGGCCGTCAAATTCTGCGTGCACCGATTTGAGATGGCCGGCCACATCGTCCCAGGGATTGTCCGACGGGTAGGCCAAGAGCGGCGCCGGGGTTGCTTCCGGATCGAACCGCAGGGTCGGCCAGCCGCTTTTGGTCGGCTTGACCCGGCCGACGGGGCGGTAGGGATGAGCCGCGATCAGTTGGTACAGGGCCGGCCGGTGCTGCTGCAGGGCGGTCAGATTTTGGGCTAGTATATCCATTTTATTTTTCTTTCAGTCGCACGGCAAACGGCTCAGAAGTAAACGCGGATGTTCCGCCGCCGGTTGGCTTATGCGTTCGGCCACCAATTCATGCAAAAGCGGCTGCAAGCGCCTTGCCTGCGAAAACACGAATTGCCAGCAAGCGTCAAACGGATAGTCGGCAAATCTGATCTGTTGGTTGCCGACCCGTTTTGAATAGCGGTTGACACAGTAGAACAAGCCCTTGGGCATCAGCGTACGTTGAATCTGGGAGAAGTAATAGTCGATCACCGGCCGGGTCATCTCCTGCATCGACCGGGTGTTGATCACGCAACTGACACTGTGCTCGGCCAGCTCTTCCAGGGACCAGCCGGGCAGAATGGCGAAATCGTAATTGTCCCAGATGAGCGGATTGTCGTTGCGCAGATCGGACAAGTAGTAAAAACGCTGCTCGGGAAAATGCCGGTTCAGGTAGTAAGTGGCGATGGCGTTGCCTGGCGGTAAATCGAGCAACATGAACTTCGACGCCGGAAACAATGCTTTGAGAATGCGGACCAGCCCTCCGAAGCCGCCGCCGATCTCCACGAACGCCAACGGCTCGTCGCGGTAGGCGTTGAGAAACCGCAACAACCGGTGGGCAAAGCAGGTAAAATCGATGGTGGGCGAGGTGACGTTCAGACCGTCCACCAGGTACCGTTGAGGCCGGCCCACCGACGACTCTTCCAGAAAGGGTATCAGCTCAGGGGGCAGCTCTTTTTTGAGTTGCGGGATGAGCTGCGCGAACATCTTCTGGTGATCGTGGTTTGTTCGCATGCGGTCATGCCGGTTGGCGTCATCCATCCCCTTGCTGATGGCGTTGTTCCTGAAGTCCGGCCACAGATCCCAGTTCCGCAGATAATCCCAGAACTTGCGGTTGAAAATGTCCCAGTGCGGGCTTTGGTGCAGGGCATGCTGGTCTAATTCTTCCGTGGCCTGGAGATAGTTTTCCAGCATGACGGCCTGAAGATATTGCCCGGCGGCACGGGTGGGCGTTGTCATTGGGTCTCCTTGTCGTGAATTAAATTTTTTATTTTGGCGACGGCCCGTTGGGTGGCCGAGTGGATGTAAAACCGCTGGGCGAGCTTTGCGGTGTCCGGGTAGAGCGGACCGGCAAGGGCCTGTTTCAATTCGCCCGGCGAGTTGGCCTCCCGGCTGAAGCCGGCCTGCGCCAGCGGGTACCCGCCCAGCAGGTCATGGGTGGCGCCCATGATGGCTTGGGGGCATACGTGAATGGTCGGAATCCCGAGCAGGATCGCCTTGAGCCCCACCACCGAGGTGTGGGTGATCACCTGCCGCGCGCGGTGAAACAGGACTTCGGGCGGGTCGGCGGTCAGGTGCATGCGGCGGTCGAACCGGGCGAGTACGTGCGTCAAATCGGCATCGTCACGGGGGTGTTTTTTGATGAGCAAGCGGTCCCCGGCGGTTAAAATTTCACCCAGCCAGTTGAGGGTCCTGGCTGAATCGGCGCCCGGCTGGGTAAAGTAGATCAAGTCGTTTTTAACCGGGCCGGCGGGGGGCTGGTGGGCGTTCAACAGGTGTTGCAGGCCGGGATGGCCGCAAGTGAAGTAGTTTTTCATCCGGGGGTGAAATGCTTCACCGACTGCGCGGCAATCCGCATCCACCGTGAAAAACCAGTCCGGCGAGGCGGCCGTGGCCGACCAGGCAAACCAGTTGTCGATAAACTGAATAGTCGGGATGTCATGGCGGCGGGCATCGGCGATCAGGTCTTCTTCCGGAAACCGGCGCCGGCCCGTCAGGTCGTTTACCGCCCCGAGCAGCAGCAGATCCGGCGGGTTGTTTGAAAAACAGGTTTGCCGGTCGATGTGTTGTTCGAGGGCGATGACGTCAGCCGGATCGTGCAAATGCGTGCGCCATACGCTCAGACTGCCGCCGGTGTCGTAATCGCTTTGCTTTTTGTCGTAACCGATCACGCGACACTGGAAGTATTTGCCTAACGTCTTTACCACCGGCACCAGCGCCTCGGCCGGCCCCGGCAGCGATGCGGCGATATCGATCCGTGGTTTGGTTTTTGTGGTCATGTTATTTGTTCATCCCCAACGTTGCCTGGAAAAAAGGTATCTTATCGTTTAGATTCTGGACCCCGGCCTTCGCCGGGGTGACGAGGAAATGAAGTTTTGTAAAAGTTATGAACGATCTCCACGCGAGCCCTAAAATGTGAAATTATTTTTGCGCAAGCCCTAAGTTAACGACGTTGGCGTTGGGACTCAGCGCTCAAACGTATAGTTCACCATGGACGTCAACCCCGGACTGGTCCCCCGTGAACCCTGCCGGGGCGTAAACCCCATGTCGGTCAGTTGCTGGATGATGGCAAGATCTTCGGACAACGCTTCATTTAATTCAATGTGCAACGAGCGCAACCCCTCGTCCTGCAACAGGCGTTGCGCCCCGGCCATGATTTTGTGTTCGATGCCGTCCACGTCGATTTTGATGTGGGCCGGCTTGGGCAGCCCCTGGGCGTACACCAGATCGTCCAGGGCCACGGAAAAACACCCCTGGGAGAAATTGCTGACCATCGGTTCGTGGTGGCAGTTGACTTTCTCGGCGAAATTGTGATTGGCCCCGCCGGCCTTGTCCTGGGCCTGATTCAGGTACAGCGCGTCAAACGACGCCTGGTCGCTCACGGCCACGGCAAAGGCCCGGATCCGGTCGGACAGTTGGTTAAAGTAGATATTGCGATTCAGGACATGGTAGTTCTGGGCTTCCGGTTCAAAGGCAAAGGTTTGCACGCCGCGCGAGGCCGTGGCCCACAGGCTGTAAAGACCGATGTTGGCGCCGATGTCGTAGAAAACCTCGCCGGCCTCAAAGCCCTTGATCCATTCAATGGTGTCGGGCTCCTTGGTCAGCAGGGTGTTCACGCGCCAGGCGACCAGCATGTTGGGCACGAAAAACGAAAGTTCGATCTTTTGTGTCGCGCCGTTTTCGCCGACACTGAACGGGACGTTGAACACCGGATTGAATTTTTCGTATTCGGCGATGGTTAGTTTGTCGGTTGTCATGGTTGACTCCTCACCGGTTGGCACCGGAAATTTTGATCCAGGTATAGGTGTCCCGGAAATTACAGTTTCTGCACAGGGGCAGCGCGTCAATGCGGCCGGTGACATGTTTGCTGCGGATGCGATTGAGATGGTCGCTGTTCCAGATGTCGGCCAGGGGGGTGATCCGCCGGGCCGGTTCAAACTCCGGGTGCGGGGCGGCCACGTCGCTCAGGCCCTCGTAGCCGCGCGCCGCGCGCCGCGCTTTGTTCATCACGGTTTGCACATCCTTTTTGGTTTGATCAAAGGCCTGCTCGGCAAGAAAACCGATGGTGTGCGCACCGGCCCAGTCGTAGCAGCACATATGCACCCGGCCGTCATAAGTGACCACCAGCCGCTGGAAGAGTTGCTGGCAGGCCAACCGGCCGGTGGCGTAGAAGATGTCGCCGGTGCTGGTGGTCCAGATCCGGTTCGGATCGATCGCTTCGGGCGGCGTGTCTTGGGAAGCAAAGTGGCTTTCAACGGCGCGCCTGACCTGCGGCTCGATCTGGCCGAGATCGCCCCCGCGTTCGCTGTACGCCTTGGTGGAGACATCGTCGACCACGCCGGCGAAAAGATCGTGAAACGCATCGACCTCGCCGGCCGTTGCCCGCGTGATGATCATCTGGATGCGGGTTACCGGAAACGCCTGCCGGCGCGCCTGCCGCAGGCGGGCGAACGCCTCGATGTGGCCGTACACCGTGTCGAAGGTGTTGGGCTTGAACCGGCCCGGACGCAGGCGGTTGTAGGTTTCCGGGGTGCCGCCGTCAAAAGAGTAGATGATGCCGTCGATGCCGGCGTCCAGCAGCCGGCCGGCCGTGTCCCGGTCGAGGCGGGTGGCGTTGGTGTTGATCAATACATCCAGAATGCCTTTGCGTTTGGCGTAGTCGACAAATTCGGCCAGGGCCGGGTGCAGCAACGGTTCGCCGCGCCAGTTCAGCTTGATGGACGGCACGTTCATCGCGGCGCACTGGTCGATCACCTGCCGGAAAAGTTCTTTCTTCATCAAACGGTCCGGTGTGGCGATATGCTGCCGGTAGCAAAAGGGGCAGGCCAGATCGCAGATGGCCGCGGTTTCAATATCGACACACAGCGGCATGTGATCCAGCCTGTCGACGCCGCCGGCGCGCCTGCCCGTGGCGATGGCCTGTTCGGGCAACGCGCGCCAGTTTTCGCGGTAGGCGCGGTAGCGGCCTTTAAAACGCCGCAGCGCTGCCGGTGTTTTTTGATCTTCCGGCAGACGGCGATAGGCCTGATTTTGCGCCAGATGATCCAGGACAAAGCGCAGCCGCTCCTGCGGCGTGGTGTTCAGGCTGCTGACGGTGTATTCGCGTCTGGTTTCGATGGTCATGTCACTCCTGTTGCGCCTGGAATTTAAGATACTGTTCGGCCAGAAAAAGATCGTCGGCCGCATGGATATCGAAAAACTCATACGCTTTGGGAAGTAAAATCGGCCGGGGGCCCAGGCGGTCTTTCAACTCGGTCCAGACATAGGCCCGGATGGCCGCGCCCATGCCGGTGTCTTCGCGGTAAAGTTGTGGTTTCACCTGCCGGTTGTCGTGGCCCGGATGCGCCCGGCCGCCCATGGGCCGAAAGCCGCCCCGGGGCGCGGCTTCCCAGTAGTTCTTCTGCTCGATGCAGCCGAGAAACGCCGAGCTGGCCCGAGGGTCGGCGCGCAGGGTCCGGATACATTCATCGATCCAGGCGGCTTGTTTGAAAAGATCGGTCGGTTGCAGGTAGACCGTGATATCCATCGGATCGGTCAGATAACCGATGTCGAACAGTTTGCGCACCGTCCAGACCATCACCGCGTTGCAGCCGATATCGTCGGCGGCCAGTTCCGGGTCGCGCATGAACGGGGTTTCCGCCCCGCAATCGCGGGCGATGCGGGCAATCTCTTCGTCTTCAGTGCACACGATCACCCGGTCCACCAGACGGGCCGCAAGGGCCGGTTCAATCGAATACGCCAACAGCGGTTTATTGTTGAGCAGGCGGATGTTCTTGCGCCGTAACCCCTTGGAACCGCCGCGGGCGGGGATGATGGCGATAACATTCTCTTTCATAAAATTATCCCCATGCATGAATCTGTTGCGCCTGATCCCAACGCAGACTTTCCTGCGACCAGACGTCCCGGACCCGGTCGAGCCGGGCAAACAGGACATTGAAAATCGTGTCCGATGCAATCGCCACGCCGTCGGGAATCAGTTTGGGGAGCAGGCCCTTGGGATGCATCACAAAGGTCTCGTAGCCCAGATCGTGCATCCGGCGGCGCAGGGCATCGGGCGTCGACCCCATTTGTTCCAGCGCAAACGGGCTGATTTCGGCCACAATGAAGGGAATCGCATGGGCGGCAATGGTTTGGCGCGCCCCTTCGATGACGTCGGTTTCGGCGCCTTCGGCGTCGATTTTCATCATTTTGATGGTCCTGCCTGCCAGGGAAACCGATTCGAGTAGATGATCCAGGGTCTCGGTGCAAACGGTTTTCGCTTTTGCTTCCAGGTCCGCATTGCCGGTTTGGGTCTGTTCATGGGCCGTCACATTCCAGAGGGCATGAGCGCCGTCCGAACGCGGGTTGGTGAAGAACCGGGTTTCGGCGATTGCGTTGGAAAGCGCGTGCTGGCAAGTGGTGATATTTTGCAGGCCGTTCAAGCGGGCATGTTCCGTCAGGTGAAAGTAATTGGTGTCGTCCGGTTCCACCGACACAACGTGCCCTTGCGGACCGACCACCTGGGCCGCCAGCATGGAAAAGTAACCGATGTGCGCCCCGATGTCGATAAAGACATCACCCGGCTGCAAAATCTGCAACAGCGCGTTGGTTGTCTCGGGTTCGTGGTAGATGCCGTTTTTCAATCGCGCATAAATATCGTTGTTCGTTTTCTGCGTCAGGTTGAAGATATAGCTGACCTGATAGCGGGTGTGGGCGCAATTGACTTCCAGCTTCAACGGCACCAGTTTTTCCTGCTCGGCCGTCGCTTCGTTTTGATTGGCAAGCATAGGTGTTTACTCCTTCCGGATGGACACGCCTTAAGGTTTACGCACCCAGAACTGGTACATTTGCAAAAACGTATCCGGGTGATCGGTTTCAAACCGGTGCCAGGAATTCAGGTCGGCCAGGGCATCCGGTTCGGGAAAATTGGTTTTAAAGGTTTCAAATACCCGGGGGGCGTCGAGTTCAAATCCCAGAAATTCGAGCCCGAGTTCTTCCAGGCAGCCGGCGACCTGCGGTAGATCAAAGCGATGTTCCTTGACGTGAAACAGCAGATCGCGGCATTCCGAAAGAGTGAAGAAATCGCGATAGTAGCGAAACCGGCTGATCAGCGTGTCGTCGGACATGGCGAAGATATCACGGCGGCACTGCCGAATATCGTCGACCGTGGGCGTATAACCTTTTTCGGCGATGTAGCGGCGTCCGGCAACCACGTGCCGCCGGGCGATCTCGCTGTACAGCCCGATCTTCATGTAACCGCCCGGCGCGAGCAATCTGGTCAACACCCGCCACCCTTCCAGCGGGCGGTCCAGGGCCACCAGGACACCGGTGCACTCGATTACGTCGAAGTGTTGCGGCAGATGGTCCAGTTCCAGCAGGTCGGCATGGGCGAATTCGATATTGTCCAGGCCGAGTTCTTTTGCCTTGCGCAGGGCATACGCCAGACTGGCGCGGCTCAAATCGATGGCAAAAACATGGGCCCGGGCAATTCCGCGGGCGGTTTCAAGGGCTTGCCGGCCGGTGCCGCAACCGGCGATCAGAATGCGCGGCGCGTGCGGCACCGCGTGACCGGCATGTTCCAGATGAGGCGCAATCCGCCGCAGGGTCATGGCCAGCGGCACCGGGCTTTGATAGCGAAGGTCGGTCCAGCGCGGGTAGGGATTCTGTTCATACTGGTCGCGGACCGCCCGGGACACCTGATCGTCAATGGCCGTAAGGGTTTGAATCTCTTTTTGCAGCGCCAGTTCGGTCAAGGGGTCGCTCACCTGACGACCGACAAGCCGGGCAAGGGATGCATCGGTTTGGCGGGTTGCCCACGCGGCCGGCTCACCGGTCCGGGGCAGCACGGCCGACAGCGGCAGGTAGGCGGCTGCCAATGCAATGCGATAGGTGGCAGGTTCGGTATTTTGAGCGAAGTCCTGCCCGATTTCCCGGCAAAGTACTTCAAGCTGTTCGGCTTCGGTGTTCGTTTGATAGTAGACATACTCGGTAAAAAAACACTGCCGGGCCAGGGCGCATACGAAACGAAGCGCCTGATCATGGCCGGCAAATGCTTCCGGCCGGGCCATGGTCTGTGCCAGCAAATGCCGCCGAACGGCAGTCAGCAGGCGTTCGAGTTCGGGGTCGGTGATGATGACATGTTGCAACAATAAGTGCAGCAGGGGGTGGTTCAGGGCGTCGAAAATACTCCCGTCTTCGATGGCGACACGCAACTGCGCCCCCTCGTCCGGTGTTAGCGCGTCGAAAAGCGGTTGCAGTTGCGGCAACCGCCGGACCACGGCGATGCCGGCTTTGGCCAGCCCCTGGCGGTCGACGCCGTCGAAGGTCAAGCCGAGTTTGATTTCTTCCGTCAGAGCGGGGGTGTTTTCGTCGATGGGGATCTGTTTGAACGTGTCGGCAAACAACTGTTGGTACATCTTTTCATCGGGGTGCAGTTTCAGCGCCTTTTGGTAGCACGCCAGGGCGTCGTACGGCTGATTCGTGGCGCGCAGCACATTGCCCAGGTTGATCAGGGCATGGGTGTAATTCGGGTTGAGCGCGAGCACCTGCCGAAAGGCGCCGATGGCCTGTTCCGTGGCGCCGACGAGAATGGCCGTGCAGCCCAGATTGTAGTGGGCGTCAATAAATTCCGGTTGGATGGCGATGGCCTGTTCATAGTGGCGCAAGGCGGCCCCGGCCTGACCACGTTGATTGTAAAGGTTGCCGAGGCTGTAGTGTGCATCGGCGCGGGCCGGATTCAGGGCGAGGGTTTGGCTGAAACCCTCCATGGCCGCGTCCACCTGTCCCAGGTCCCGCAGTGCGACGGCATGGTTGAAATGATAGTTGTCGACAGTCGGATCGGCCGCAACGGCTTGGCCGAACAGTGCTGCGGCCGATGCCCGGTCGCCTGTCTGAAACGCCAGCACCCCGCGCTGGTGCAAAGCTTCGGCCTGCGACGGTGTTTGTTTTTTCGGTATGCGCCGTTTGGCGCGTTTACGATTGGTCTTCTTTTTTCGCGACATTTTTGCCTTTCAATAAGGTATCCTGTCGTTTAGATTCTGGACCCCGGCGTTCGCCGGGGTGACGGGGTGTTTTCCCGCGTTATTCCGGCGAACCCCGGATCGCGTCCGGGGCAGGCCCTGAATTCGGGTCCGGGGCAGGTCCCGGCATCCAGTTCTAAATGTTCTCCATCCACAATTCTTAATTTTTAATTCACAAAAAACCGCGCCACATCCCCAACCGGTCCCGGATAGACTGGTTGGCGGTAAACAATGGTGGCTTCAAAATCGATGTTGGGATTCAGGCGCATACCTTTGGCGGCCGGTGCCTGCGCAAGGGTGTTCTGGTTGGCGGCGATCACCCGGTGTGCGGCCGAAACCGGGGCCGGGAAGAACTCGCCGGCGCGGGCGAGCCGGTGGTGTGCTTCGTCGAAATCTCCCTGGGCCGCCGCTACGCAGGCCAAAGCGTTGTGGGCAACGCCCGCCAGTGGATAATCGCGCTCAAGGGCCTGGCGGATATAAGTCGCGGCGTCGGACCAGCGGTCTTCCCGCAGGCAGGCCAGTCCCATCTCCATCAGGGCCGGTCCGTGACCGGGCAGACGTTTTAAAATTGCTTCGGCCTGGTCGGCTGAATAGCAGGCCAGGGACTGAAACCCCCGGTGCCGGCCGAGCCAATTCAGGATTTTGCGGGCCTCGCCGTCGGCCATATCCATGAATCCGAGCAGCAATGTAAACGGATTGGTGAAGAAAATCTCCGCCGATTGGCCGGTGCGCTGCCGGTAGGTGTCAAAGTCGCTGGTGCCCGGATAGAGCGTGGCCGCGGAAAATCCGTAGCGGTGCGGTCCGGCGCTACGTATAAAAGCCAGCGATTGGTTGAAGTCGGCCGCGGTTTCGCCAAAACTGCCCACCATCATGTAGTAGCGGATTTCAAAACCGTACTTGCGGGCCATGGCCGTGGCGTTCAGGACGGTGTCCAGGTCGATCTTTTTTTGGACCCGCTTTAATACTGCTGCCGAGCCGGACTCGACGCCCAGGCTGATTTGCTGACAGCCGGCCAGCCGCATGTTCAGCAGCAGTTCTTCGTCCAAGCAATCGGCGCGGGTGTCACAGCTCCATAAGAAATTGAGTTGGCGGCGTTGAATCTCCTCGCAGACCGCCAGGGCGCGTTTGCGGTTGGCGGTAAAGGTGTCGTCTTTGATCGCAAGGCCGCGCATCTTGTGCTTATGCACCGCTGTTTCCAGCGTGTCGAGAATGTACGCGACGGAATGAAAGCGCAAACCGCCTTTCCAGGTCGTACTGCTGGCGCAAAAAGTGCACTTGCCGGGACACCCCCGGGAAGTCAAAATCGTTTCACAGGCAAATTGATGCACCGGTGCAGGCAGTCGGTCCAGGTCTTTGATCCGGTTGCGCGCGGGGGCCACCACCACCCCCGACGCCGTGCGTGTTGCCGTGCCCGGAATGCCCGCCGTGGGAAGCCCTTGCGTCAGTCGGGAGACCAACTCGCGCAGGGTGTCTTCGCCTTCGCCGATGACCACCGTGTCGACGGCCGGCAGAAAGTGCAGGGTTTCGCGGGGCAGGGGGGTGACATGCGGTCCGCCCAGCACAATGTGCGTCTTCGGATGGACGGCCCGAAGATGAGCGACTACGGCCGCCACGCCCCGGCGGTTGACGGTCTGACACGAAATCCCGAACAGATCGGCAGCGGTAGCGTCCAGAAGGGTTTGCACGCGTCGCCAGGTGAAATCGGCCAGATTCAACAACACGACGGCGTGGCCGTCGTCGCGCAGCCCGGCGGTCAGGCTCAACAGGCCGTAGGGGATTTGCAGAAAATCGCCGCCGATTTCATACGGATCGACCCCGGTGGGCGGACCGCCGTCGTCAACAGCATAGGGCGGTTGGTCCGGTTCCCGGATTTTCCAGGGCGGTGCATGGATCAGTGCGATTTTCATGACGACCCCTTGGCGCGTTTGCGGATCAGCGCTCTTTTGCGGGCCAGGGCCGGTGATTCGTACCCCAGGCGGGTAACGGCATCGATGGCCTGCAGCGATTGGCCGGCGGTGAAGTATGACGATACGTGGCTGAACTTTTCCCTGTGCTCCAGCCCGGCCGCCAGCGCCCACCGGGTGGGATCGGAGCCGAACTCAAGAGCTTCATACCGGGCCAGGGGCGGCAAAAACGGTTCATCCCACTGCCGGGCGTCCACCGGCGCGCCGGTCAAACCGGCCACCATGGTTTCGCCGGCCTGCAAGGCGTCGTGGATCAGGCCCATATCCGTAAGAATGCGGACAAGACTTTGCAACCGGCCGAGGGTACTTGCCAGCCTCACCGCATCGGACACCGCCATCACGGCCCGTTGATACAGGGCATGGCGGATGTGCGGCGCGCGGGCGCGGTCATGGGCCGCGGCATAGGCATTCAGGCCGTGCCGGTAGTTTTCGTTGCCCGGCCGGCGCCCGGCATCCGCGCCGGTTGCGGTCCAGGTTTGCCAGAGCGTTTGGGCGTAAGGTCTGGTTTTGATGAAATCGATCCACAAGGTGGGATCCAGGACCGGCATCGATTCTTTGATGTCGGGCAGGGCCAACAGCCCGTGGAGGTGCAACCGGCGGGCGCGGTCCGGTTTGCAGGCAAACAGGTTGAGCTGATGACGGTCCAGGGCCTCCGGGGCGGTCACGTGCGCCAGCAGGCCCAAACCGGGCACCAGCCGGAAGATGGCGTAGCCCAGCCGGTTGAAGTCGTCGATCAGGTGTCGGTTGACGGTGTCGCCGTGGCGCAGCTCAAACATGACCAGGGGGGAGTGGGTGTTGAAAAAGGTTTGCCCGGCGGTGATGATCGGGTGCTCCTGGCCCTCGGCGTCGAGTTTGAGCAGGTCGATGGACGGCCATTGCAGGCGGGTCATGCAGCGGTCCAGGGTGTCGAGGGGCACGATTTCATGGTTGGCGCCCGCCTGGGCGTCCGCAACGACCTGATTGCATTCGGCATTGGCATTCAGCTCAAAGGCTGCCTGTCCCGGCCGGTCGGACAACGCCGCCCGGATCAGCGCGACATGGTCATACTGGTTGGCGGCCAGACTGCGGTGCAGATAAGCGGCGGTATTACTTGCCGGTTCAAAGGCCCAGATGCGTCCGTGGGGTTGAATCCGTTTGGCCAGGGCCAGGGTGTAGACGCCGTAGTTGGCCCCGATATCGATGATCTGCATGCCCGGCCGGGCCAGGCGGCGAAGAAAATCGATTTCGCTTTCAAACCAGTCGTTTTGCTCCTGAAGAACATACGGGGTCAGCAATTCAATGCTGTCCGGCACGCAGATGCGCACGTCGTCCTTGAGGGTCAGGGTGCGGCAGGTGTGATCCGGATGCAGTCTGGGTTTGCTTCGGGCAGGTGGCGGCGTTTGCGTGGCGCACCATTGTTGCCACAACCGGCGCAGTTCGGTTTCAAGGTTGCGGGTAAAGGCCGGGCCGTTTGTGAGCGCGGAGGCGGCCATCCGGCGGCGCAATGTGTTGCGCAACCCGGCCAGCCGGGGAAGATCGGCGGCCAGAGCCGCCGCCCTGGCGACGTAGTCTTTATGATCGTCGGCAACAAGATCCGGCGTCCCGAGGCACGTCAGCAGACTGGCGCCCACCCGGCCGGCGTGCCGGTCGCCCGCCGCGGTGACAACAGGCACGCCCATCCACAGCGCTTCGCAGGTGGTGGTGGTGCCGTTGTAGGGAAAGGTGTCCAGGCCGATGTCGATTTGATTGTATAAATCCAAATGTTCGGCGGCCGGTAGTAATCCGTGCAGGTCGATCCGGCCGGCAGTGATGCCGTTGCCGGCAAACTGGTCGCGCAGTTGGTCCCGAACCGTGGCGTCCGCGCAGGCGGCCGCCTTCAGGATGAGCCGGCTGTGGGGGACCGCTTGCAGGATGGCCGACCAGGTGCGCACCACCGCCGTGTTGATTTTGGCCCGGTTGTTAAATGACCCGAAGGTAATAAAACCGTTGGTTTGGGCCGGCAGCGATTTTACTTCCGGTGCGTGCATCGGCGGCGTGTAGCACAAAAAGCAGCCGTCCAGACGAAGCAGTGTTTCGGTGTAAAGGGCGTCGCCGGTGGTCGGCGGATCGGCCACGGCGTCGGTCAGGCGGTAATCGACGGTGTCCAGACCGGTGGTGTTGGGATAACCCAGATACGTAAGCTGGACCGGCGCCGGTTTGGCGGCCAGAACGGTCAGGCGATTGTCGGCGGTATGACCGGCCAGATCGACCAGGAGGTCGATGCCGTCGGCGCTGATTTTTTGGGTCAGATCATCGTCGGACAGGCCGGCCACAGCATGCCAGTGGTCGCAAAACCCCTGGAGGCGGCCGGTGACCGCGTCCCTGACGGCCGTGTTGCAATAGCCGTGAATTTCGAAGTTGGCGTGATCGTGCGCGGCAAGAATGGCTTCGATGAAATAGGCCACTGAATGCGACCGGAAATCGGGTGACAGGTAGCCGATGCGAATTTTGCGGTCCGGGTCTAAAGAGTTGCGATGAGCGGCCGCCCGGGGGTGCGCAGGTGGGCGGGCTGCCCGGCGGCGGTGTTCGCTGAAGACGGTTTGCGGGTCCAGGTGCGCGTCATAGTTCAAGGACAGCAGGTAATTTGAATGGGCGTCGGTGTACGCCGGTCTGAGTTCGATCGCCTGTTGGTAAGCCGCGCGGGCCTCATCCAGGCGGCCTTGCAGTTTCAGGGCGTTGCCGAGATTGTTGTGCAGTTCGGGCAGACCTGGGTCGGCTTCCAGCCCCCGGCGGCAATAGCGGACCGCCTGATCGAGGGCGCCGGCCGCTTTGCACAGATCGCTCAAATTGCCGTAGACTTGCGCCAACTTCGGGTTCAGGTCGAGGGCGACCTTGTAGTGTCTTTCCGCTTCCGGCACATCGCCGCCGGCGCCAAGCACGTTGCCGAGGTTGGCATGGATTTCGGCGACATCCGGCCTGAGTTTCAAAGCGGCCCGGTAGTGTTTCTCGGCCGCGGCCCATTGTCCCTGTTGCTCGAAGATCCGCCCCAGGTTGTTGTGGGCCGCCACCAGGTCGGGTCGGCTTGCGATGGCTTCCTGATATGAAGCGATCGCTTCCGGCAGCCGGCCCTGCGCTTTGAGGGCGCCGGCGAGCAACAGCAACGCCTCGCCATGCCCCGGCGCCGCCGCAAGAATTCGACGGCAGACAGCTTCGGTCTGCGGCCAGTTCCCGGACCGGCTGAATTGCAAGGCTGCCTCCAGGCCGGTGGCCGCACCGGGGATTGTATTTGGTTGCTTGGTGACGGTGGTCACGTGGTGTTCTCCTGCGCTGTTTTCGCTTGATTTATTGTATGTCCTGCAAATTCCAAACCACTTGTGGCATCACGCGCGAGTTGGGGTTCAGGAGGGGGCGACACGTCGTTGGGGTCGATGCAAGGCGATCTTCGCCTCGCAGCGGCATCGGCCGCGGCGGAACACCGGACCGGCTTAACGCAGGCCGATGTCAAGTGATTGACGAAATTGGGCGTTTCACCGAGATTGTGCTGTTGCAGGTACTAGCGGTGAACGACGCGAGAAAATATGCGTGGTGCCTGCGCCATATCGAGTACGGGGTAAACTGCGGCAGGCCGCCGGAACGAGCAATTTGCGCATTTTGGGGCATTTCCTGGATTCCCGCCTGCGCGGGAATGACGGAGTAGGGTTTGCTTGATCGTGTT
>JANQIE010000230.1 GCA_028282295.1 Desulfobacterales bacterium
CCAGGTGCATTCAAAGGATGGGGTCGATTTTGCCATATTTTTTACCCTTCGGGAAAGCCGGAGAACTCCAGAGCCCGCGTTGCCAAGGGCTCGCGGTAGTTTGGCTACAGCTTCACCCTTGGCGCCCTGGCTCTGGAGTCCTCCGACTTTTGCAACATTGGGGTTCACTATCGGACCGGTTGCGTTTTCGGACCGGCGTCCGGGCTGTTCCGGGGCCGCCTGCTATCTGGATTTCAAACCGCCGGCAAAGCAGGCCGGCCGTTTTCTGGCGGAAAAAGAACGGTTCAAACAATCGACGGCCCTGGCCAACGCACCCGCTGATGCCTTGCTGATGCCTTATAGAAAAATCAATTCAAACTTTTTAAAGCACCTCAACGCCCTGACCTTCAGTGCACCCGTGGCCTGGGTTTACAATCCACTGGAATACGCGCGCAGCCCCTATGAGCATTACCTGCAAACCTATGCGCGACAGGGTGTCCCCGCCCTTTTACTGGGCATGAATCCAGGCCCCTGGGGCATGGCCCAAACCGGCGTGCCCTTTGGTGAAGTCGAAGCCGTCAACACCTGGTTAAAAATCAAAGGAACCATCACGCCCCCGGCGCGATGCCATCCTAAACGGCCGGTGCAGGGGCTGGCCTGCACCAGACGGGAAGTGAGCGGTCAGCGCTTATGGAGTTGGGCCAGAGACCGGTACGGGACGCCGCGGGATTTTTTCAAACACTTCTTCGTGACGAACTACTGCCCGCTGCTTTTCCTGGAAGAATCCGGACGCAACCGGACCCCCAACCAAATCCCTATGGCGCAGCGCCGCCCGCTGCTGGAAGCGTGCGACCGGGCCCTGCAACAAACCGTCACCTGGTTAAAGCCGCGATTTATAATCGGTGTGGGCCAGTTTGCCGAACAACGCGCCCATGCCGCACTGGCGGCATCCGGCTGCATTATCGGCAGGATCAGCCACCCCAGCCCGGCCAATCCCAGAGCCAACCGGGGCTGGGTCGGCGTGGTCGAAAACGAATTACGGCAGATGAAAGTCCCTTTTTAAAACATTGGGCGCCCGGTGGTACAGATTGTAACCTTCAGCCGGCAACACGGATTTCTTGCATCTTTTTATTTCACGTACTATATTCTAAAAAAGAGTCAAAGATAGTTGGTGTTGACGGTCAAACCAAAAAATTCCGGAAGATGCAGCCAGGTGCTTGCATCTGTCCAAATCAAGGATCGCATCCCTTAATGGATCAAACGGATTATTACAAAATACTCGGTATCCCGCCCACCGCCGGCACCCAGGAGATAAAAAACGCCTACCGCGACTTGGCTCTGAAGTATCACCCGGATCACAATCATAACAATCAGGCCGCTACCGAACAGATGAAGTGGGTCAATGAAGCATATGCCGTACTAAGTAACGCCACCCAGCGCAATGCGTACGACCGGCTGCGCAACCGACACGGCTCTGCCGCCCATAACCGTTTCAGACAAACCTACAGTAAACAGTATATTTTTCGCGGCTCAGATATCAATCGCATCTTCGACGAATTCACGCGCAAATTCGGTTTTCGAAGCTTCGACGACATTTTCAAAGATTATTACGGATCCGGCTTCAACCGGTTTGAATTCAAGGGTGTCGGTTTTGGCTTTATCACCGGAAGTATTATCAAGTCGCTTATAGAAAAAGTAAAAGCATTGGCCTCGCGGCTGGCCAAACCCACTCCTCTTTAAAAAATGAGGTGATATCCACGTGATCGAACCGATAATCATCAAATTCAAATATATCCGGCCAGTGCAACTTTGCCTTGGCCTGACCCTTGTCATGCTGGTTGTTTCTCCGGCGTCGGCATTCAACTCACTGGTCAGCATGGAAGACATCGCGACGATGCGCCGGTTGGGTGTCAGCAATGACGTTATCGAGTTTCTGGTAGAAAACCAAACCGTTTCAATCGGCTCGCAAGAAGTGATTCGGATGAAAAAAGCCGGCTTGACCAACAATGCGATCAAACGCGCCATCCAATCCGATTTAAAAAACGCCAATCCGATAGCAACAGCGATCCAAGAGGCAAAGTTGATTGATACGCTGAAAAAAACCGGCATGTCCGATGAAGCGATTTTGCAGTTTTTGCAGGCCGTCAAATCGCAACGGCGCATCGGTTCCGACGGTAGAATAGTCAACGTCTACAGCAGTACCACCAAACGCCCACCATATGCCGCACAAGGGGCAGTTTTACCGGAGTTGAAAAACTACGGTTACAACCCTCGCGACGGCAACTATTATATCATCAAGGAAACAAACCAGGAACCATAAAGGAGGAAAAAAGAAGAAAAGTCGAACGCAACCCGATAACAAAACAATTTCGGATTCTATACAAAGGAGGGTATATATGCAAGTATCGGTAACATTCAAAAATATGAAATCCTCCCAATACCACAAAACCTATCTTCAGGAAAAACTGGATCGTCTCGACAAACTTTTATACAATCCTGGCCTGGCCGAAGTTGTGCTGCGGGCCGAAAAAGATCGCAAAATAGCAGAAATCAATTTAAAGGCCGATCGCTTGGATCTGCATGCCAGCGAAGAGCAGGAGTCGATGAGTGCGGCGATCGACCTTGCGTCCGATAAAATCAAGCACCAACTGATAAAAAGCAAAAAGAAACTTCAAGAACACCGTGGTCGCGGTCGCGGCGCCGAGTTGGAGTCACCTCTGTCCGATGAAACCGCACTCCTGTGATCTTGCAGCGGTCTAATTTTTAGACACGGCTCAAAACATACTTTTCTTTGATTTGGAAACCGGTACGGCAAGTCTATCGTCGCTACCGGTTTTTATTTGCAAACGCTCTCGTGTCCATCCGGAGCCGGTTCGCCAAGCTACCGCATGTCAGACGTACAACAAAAAAATATTCGGTATCGATTTTGCAGTTAACAACCAAATCGAAGCATTAACGGATTTGCCAACCCCCTGGTTTGACGGACGGGCCAACGGCGTGAATCAGTCAATAGGTGCTATTTTCGGCTTGCGGATTTTAAGAACGATTCACAATCGGCCATTTACAGCGATGAATTTGCACAAACCACCTAAAATGGGCATTTTCCTATTGACAACGATTTTCGTTTTCTATAAAGCCACAATTAACTTATGTCTTGCATGATAATCATACTTCTAACCTAAAGGGGGGAATAAATGACAAAAGCAGAACTGGTCGAAAAAATGGCGGCGGATGCAGGGATAACCAAAGTTGCAGCCTCTACTGCTCTGGAATCCTTCATCACCAACGTCACCAAAGCACTCAAGAAAAAAGACGGCAAGGTCACCCTGGTCGGATTCGGCACATTCCAGAAAACCCGTCGCAAAGCCCGCAAAGGGCGTAACCCGCAAACCGGTGAAGTGATCAAAATCAAAGCCACCAACGTCGTCAAATTCAAACCCGGCAAAAAACTTAAAGACGCTATCTAAGCCTCTTTACAGGTTTCCGATCCTTAATTAAAAGACCGTTTAATGCCCTTGGGTTGGGCATTAAACGGTCTTTTTTTGCCAGCTGGTGCCCATCCGCAAATAGTAGATTTTGGTTCCTGGCAAGGCCCGAGCATTTTTAAAACCGCAGGCATAGCAGGCTATGTCGAGGATTTTAAAAATGCGAGAACGCCGCCAGGGGCCAAAA
>JANQIE010000147.1 GCA_028282295.1 Desulfobacterales bacterium
TCTTCGGCGGATACCGGCCCGCTCTTGAGCAGCAATAAACTGAATAGTCCGATCACGTAGAATAGTATACTTTTTTTCATTGGTACCGTTTCCTTTCAATCAAGGTCGCTTTGCTTGTATTTTTATCTTGTACCCAAAAGGGATATTTCACCGGAAAGCTCAAGCGTTTTGCTGTTTAACTTGATATTGTCGCCGTTGATGGTGATGGTATCGCTATTATCCTCTTTGCCCAAGGTGACATTGCCGCCAGCCGATGCCGCACCGCTACCCACGGTAACATTGTTGCCGGTAATATGGGCTACTGCATCGCCTCAATTGCTTCAACACGTTCAATCAATTGCCTGTTCATGGTTTCTTGCGATTCAATCCGGGATTGCAGCGCTTCGTTGAGTTGTTTTTGGGCGTTCAATGCAGCATTTAGTTCTTTCACCGCCTCAATCAGTGGCGCAACCATCTTTGCGTAGTCGACCGACTTATAGCCTTTGTTGTCGGTGGAGACCAATTCAGGGTAGACTTTTTCAACCTCCTGGGCGATCACACCGATCCGGGAACCGGCGCCTTTGGCGTCATCAATCCATTCATAGCTGACACCACGCAGACGAGATACATTCTGCAGGGAACCGGTAAGCGGCGCAATATTGGTTTTCCAGCGTTCGTCGGACGGGGAGACGTTGTTGCCCCGGATGGTGCCGTTGACATCGAGTTTGTATTGTGCATCGTTAGTACCGACACCGACATTGCCGTCCGGTTTAATGGCCAGAACATTTAAAGTGGAATTAAAACCTAAATAAAATTGATCGTCACCGCCATGGACCAATCCCCAGTAATTGCCACCAAGAGCATTGTCTAGACGAAGGCCACCATTGTAGCTATCAGCTTTTTGTTTAATATGGAAATCAACATCGGGCGCAATAATACCGACTCCAATTTTGCCGGAACCGTCGATTACAATGTCGTCACTTGTGCTATGGCCTAAAACAAACTTATCAATCCCCGCATCGTACCCGATTTTGCCTTTGTAAATATCCTGGTACTTGAACGTCATCAGGACGTTGCCGCTGTCTTCATTCAAACTCAGCGTTTGTGTCGGCTGTGATGTGCCGATGCCGACACGGCCTTGACCGTCAATCACTACCAGATCGTTTGCCGCGGCCGTCTCTGCGTCTTTAACGCGCAATACGTGACCTGTTCCGGCAGGTTTTGAAATAACAACCGCGTCTTCGGCCGGATTGCTGCCATGCACATCAAGTTTACTTCGAGGGGCGGCGTTGCCCATGCCGACCCTGCCATCCTCGGTGACAATTATACTGTCTGTTTCCGCCAGACAAAAAGAAACAAAAAAGAAAAAACAAACTGCAACAAAAATTAAAATTCTACTTGGTGTCATGTGGTCCTCCGGCAAATCTTTCAGTCGTCATGTTTACTTTTAAATATGGCCCATTTTTTTACTTACGGCTCGCGCTTTATTTCATTTGGGTATGCTCCAGTTTTTCCAAACGCCGTTGCAAGGCCGCATTGCTTTTTTCAAGATCGATCAGGTAAAGGGTTAACTCCTCGATTTTTTGCATCTGTTTGGTTAAAATATCCGCTACCGGCAAACCGGCTTGTTTCAATTCATTGGCTGACGGGATACCGGGTAGATGGTGATTGGCTTTGATGTAGGATTCCAATTGCGGCAGGGGTTTGAGGGGATAGGCGTCATCAAAGACATAATCGGCCCAGCCTTCGATGGTGACCACGACCTCTTTGGCGGTGATGGTGCCGTTGACCGCCAGTTTCGATTGGGGGGCAGTGGTGCCAATGCCGATCTTATCGGCTAATATCGTGCCGGCCACATCAAGAGACGTGCGAGGTGTGTCTGTTCCGATACCGACGCGGGCAATTTGGCTATAGATATCATCGCCGGATTGCACCCAGCCTGTCGTCAGCGCAGTAAAGCCGGCAGGCGGGGTGTGGGTGAATGGGGCCTGACCGAAGTTGACCATTACCTGGTTGTTATACAAGTGTACCGCCGGATAGATCTGTTCCGGTATACTTGTCCATGTCGGATTCAAGCCAGCGGCCGGATCGCCACCGGCTGCCCAGTTGGCGGTATACCAGACGTTATCCAGCCCAAGCCATGCGTTGCCGTTATCCCGGTCGATGGCAATCTGAACCGTTGTGATGGCCGGCCGGGGAATACTGCCGCTTACGCCTCCTCCCCTCAAATTAAACTCATCCCACATGTGGACACCATATTGCGTTTCTCCGGCTAACGGATGGCCGGCCTCGCAGAACCCTACATCCACCGGCGATGATCCAGTGGGTGTACTCCAACCGCGTGCTTCAAAGTACCACTTGCCGGTTGCGGGAACCCTAATCGTTCCCCTGACGCCGCCCCAGATTGAACCAATGGACGCGGTCAGATTTCCATTCGAAAGCGAAACATTCACCTTGTCCTCCGGATTAAGCGTGCCGTACTCGCAAAACGCGGAAGCCGGAATGAACACTACCAGGACAAGAACTACGAAAACTGATTTTTTAATAACGTTTTTCATTGCTTTTCCTTTACTGATTGATGTGTTTCCAAACGCATAAACAGATTGATAAACCCTCACGCGGTAGCGGATCGCCTGAAGCAAAAAACCGGCCAATCAGCCTGCCGCACAGCATGGTGATCGCCGGTTAAAATTTACGAACTTTCAACCCAACACGAACTCCGAATTACCAGCTCGTGCTCATCCGGAAATAGCATCTTTTGGCCCCTGGCGGCGTTCTCGCATTTTTAAAATCCTCGGCAGTAGCCCGCTATGCCTGCGGTTTTAAAAAAGCTCGGGCCTTGCCAGGAACCAAAAGGCGCTATTTCCGGATGGACACCAGCTCAAGCAGAAACCGATATCGTTTTTCAGAAATGGCTTTGTAACATACAGGTGGTTACCAAAAGGTTACAAATTGGGCTGAATTTGAGTTTGGCGCTGAGTAATTATTTTTAAATTCAGATAATTAAATTTTTTTTCAAAAAAAATCACTTTTTTTTAAAATGCCTCGAAAAGGGGGTTTTGGGGCTGAATTGGCCCCCTGCGGGTCCATTTTGAGGCTCTTTTAGGCGGGCAAAATGAGAGGATAGTTCGATATATGAATATATGTTCATATGTGCATATGTTCATATGAACATATATTCATATATCGAACTATTTATGGAATGGGCACCAGATATCACATTAACCGGTTAACCGCTGATCGCAGCCACGACTGGCCCAAGAGTCCGGAATAAAAGAAAAAAATATTTGTCACCCTGGCGAAAACCGGCGGCCAGGATAAAAACGACAATAACTTTTTTTATTTATCACGCACTTAACCTCAGGCGATGTCCTGGTGGACGATTATCCCGTTGTGATTATATTCTTTCTTTAGTAGCGTGACCGTTGCGCCTGGAAGCGCTTTGGTCGTATTTAGATTTACAATAAAAAGGGGGTAAATCATGCCGACGATCCTGCCGGAAGGGGATGCAATTCGCAAGGCCACCCGCTGGGCGTCGCAAGAGCGGCAACAGCAGCCCGATAAGAATATCAATGTCATTGTTGAAGAGGCGTGTCTGCGATTTAATCTGTCACCCAAAGATTCGGCTTTTTTAAGCCGGTTTTTGAAAGGTGAAATCACTTAAAATCGACGAAAAGCACAGGTCTGCGCGTGTCCCGAATCAGAATCCTGCCTGAAATCCTGTCCAATAAAATTGCCGCCGGCGAGGTGGTCGAACGGCCGGCATCGGTGGTGAAGGAGTTGGTTGAAAACGCCCTCGACGCCGGTAGTACGCAGATTACCGTTGAAATCAAAAGCGGGGGCAAATCCCTGATTCAGATCGCTGACGACGGGGTGGGGATGAGCCATGATGATGCGTTGCTCGCGTTGGAAAGATATGCCACCAGCAAAATTCATACGGACGAGGATCTGTTTGCCATTCGCACTTTGGGGTTTCGCGGCGAGGCGCTGCCGAGTATCGCTTCGGTATCCAGGTTTACCCTGATTACACGTGAGGCGTCGGCGGATATCGGAACCGGGATTGAGGTGGCGGGCGGGACCATTAAAAATGTCACCGAAGTCGGCGCTCCGCCCGGAACCCTGATCCGGGTGCAAAACCTGTTTTACAACACCCCGGCACGCCGCAAGTTTCTCAAGGCCACCACCACCGAAACAGCCCATGTGGCCGACACGCTTACCCGCGTGGCCTTGAGTTGGCCCCAGGTACAGTTCAAGTTAATCCACAACGGCAAAACCGTGAAACACTGGATTCGTGTGACCGACGCCCGTCAGCGGGTGATCGATATTCTGGGCAAGGACGTCAAAAACGCCCTGTTGCCGGTGAGCGCACAGACCCCGGCGGTCAAGGTCGAAGGGTGGGTTGCCGGACCGGAGGTGACCCGCAGCACGGGCCGGGGTCTATTTGTGTTTGTCAACGGCCGCTTTGTCAAGGATCGCATTGTCCAGCACGCTTTGTTCCAGGCGTACAAGGGGCGGCTCATGAAAGGGCGATATCCGCTGGGGGTGCTGTTTATCACGCTGGCCTTTGATCAGGTGGATGTAAATGTGCATCCCACCAAGCACGAGGTTCGATTCGCCGATGCCAACCGGGTTCATTTTGCCGTGGAACAAGGCATTCGCAAAGCCCTGGCGGACCGGCAGCGACCGGGAGACCCGCCGGCCGCCGCGGCCGACGCCCTGTTTGAGCCGGGGACGCCGTATCAGCCGGCGTACAACGAATCCAACGTAACTGTCCGTTCGCAAGGGGCTGCCCCGGCGCGGGAACCGGGAGGACGGGCCACATCGCAGCCGCTGCGAAGCAGGGCGGAGTGGGCGAAAGTCATGTCGCCGGAACCTGAATATGCGCCGCAGATCCAAAAAGATCACGGGGAGCCTGATGCAAGACCTGCCGTAAATACCGGCGTGGCTGCGGAACAACAATCCTTGTGGCAACAGGCGCGTTTCGCGGACTTGAAGGTGGTCGGCCAGATTCGCAACACCTACCTGATTTGCGAAGCCGATGACGGCCTGATCCTGATTGACCAACATGCGGCCCATGAACGGGTCTATTTTGAAATGCTGCAAAAGCGCCGCGCCAACACCAGGGCACCGTCGCAAAAACTGTTGGTGCCCGAGACCCTGGAATTCTCGCACCGGGAAGCGGAAATACTGGAACGGTTGATCGGGGAATTGGCGCCCTACGGCCTGGAAATCGCCCCTTTTGGCGGCACCACCTTCGTGGTTTCGGCGGTGCCGGTCATTTTGGCGAATCGCCCCATGGAACCGTTGGTGCGCGAACTTGTGGAGAAAATGGCGGACGTCGGTTTCGGTGACGGCCTGGCGGGTGTTATTGACGACTGTCTGGCCGTGATGGCCTGCCACAGCGTTATCCGTGCCCGCCAGCCCCTGACCGAACTGCAGATCAAGACCCTGCTAAAACAGTTGGACACCTGCGAAAACCCCTCCAACTGCCCCCACGGCCGCCCGACCTGGCTGCACTGGGACTGGCGGTTTATTGAAAAATCATTTAAGCGGATTGTGTGATGATTGCATGAGGGTATTTTTCCGAAGACGTTCTTAATCTCCCGTAATTTCCGCAGCTTGATTTTCCTGAATCCCCCAGGAAACGATATAACTTTTATCTTTGCCAAGCACCGGGCCGGTTCGGGCTGCCACGGAAAACACCAGCTCCTTTTTACCGTCGTTGTTCATGTCGGCTATGACGTAGTCACTGATATGACCGGCCACTTTCTGGGTTCGCCATTTGAGTTCCATGCCCAAGTCTTTCCATGCCAGGCATTCGATTTGTCCGTTTTTAAACAAGCGAAATCGTTTCAAGATTTTTGACGCGTCATGATTGCGGACGGCGATAAGCTCATTGAGTCCGTCTCCATCAAAATCGACAATGTGTAGTTTCTGGGGAATATAGTAGCGATGCACTTGATCCGGATCATAAATCGCCTGTACCTCGGGGATGTAATCCATATGATTTTCAGTACCGCCGTACCGTTCGCTGCTCGACCATTCCTCGGCGCCGCTTTGATCGATGATGCGGATGTAATCGCTGCGGGTGAATGCGGCGACCATTTCCCTATTGTTGTTTAAGATGTCGCCGTAAGTAAAGCCGTAAATATTGACGCGGGGCGGCAGAATGAAATCCTGCGCAGGCGTCAGCCGGCCGCCGGACCACATCATTTCAAATACGCCCGGTTTGAACAAAGTTCGAAAAGCCCTTTCCTGGCCGAGCAATATATTACCCCGATCCGGCAATCGAATGACACGCAGGTGCCAGTTTAGATTTTTACCGATAGGTTCAAACCGGGAGCCGTTCCATTCCAGCACAAAGGAAAAGAGCCTTTCGATCTTTTCGGCATGACTTGTAATGTAGATTTCGGCTTTACCGTTTTGATTGATATCCGCCGTGCCGACCCCGGTAAAACTATGGGCTTTTGACCCCTGGTGTTCACCAATACGGCTGAACTGTTCCCCCACCTTGCGATAGATGTGAACTGTATTGGTTGTGATAAAAACAGTCTCTTTTTGGCCATTGCCGGTTACGTCACCGACGTCGATCCCCCTGATGGCTGCCCGGAATTTACGGCTTTTCCAGACTTCGAAATTGATATCGCTGCCCGGGCCGACAACCCCGGTGGGACTCTCACTCGACCGAATCCCGCCGGATAGAAGTTTCTCAGGGTGCTGACGGTTTTTATCGGTCGTTAATGGGGTCTGATCTTTTGATTTGGTGCCCGTGGCGGCAGGTGGCGGGATTCGGCGTTGAAAAACATCCCGGTTGATTTGTTCCGCGAACTGATTGATATGGGCGATGGCGTCGGCCTGGTCGCGGCCGAATTGATTGAACGTGACCAGGGGTTTGCGGCTGGATACGTCGAAAAAGCGGGCGTCGGTACTAATATTATCGCCCAATACCGTCAGACTGCCGAAAATGACGTAGTCCGCTTTCAGTGAAGCTGCTGCGCGCAATGCGAATTTTTCATCAATCGCCTGCTGCGCGCGTTGCAGGACCTGGGCTGTCTCTTCTTTACCGATGACAGTAATTTCGCCTTCCTGTGCAAGGCGTGTGGCCAGCATATCCTGAATGCCACGTTGTAAAAAGGAAAGATCTTTTTCGGCGTGGACTGTCATCGGGAGAATTAAAACCCGCTTGGGGGCTTCAGCCCAGCCATGTCCGCTGAAAAACAGAACTATTAAAAAGTATAAGATGATACTCATGTCTGATTTGACTCGTTTTCGCATAAGCTGTCGACTCCCGCGCTTTTGACTGTGTTTGAAACGCACCATTTTAACAAATATCAACCCGGCTATTAAAATTCAGATTAGCACTCGTCATACCGGACCTGATCCGCCATCCAGGAAAAACGCTGGATGCCGGCTTGCGCCTGAATGACAACTGTTGAGATATTTTGTTGCCGGTTTAATATGGACGCCTGAAAGTTCCAAATGATGGCATCAAGATCATAAAATAAGGTTGGCTGTTTCTAACATGTTTCAAGGACAGAGCAAACCATTTTTTGTGTTCCACTGTCGCCAATGGGTTGTTATAAACACACTTTGAGATATATGTGTTTTCTTTTGCCCACACATAGCGTGTTTGCGTGGTCCTCTGCTGCTAAATTGTTGGCATTGTAGGGTTTGCGCTTAATAAAAAAAAGGGATCGGCCGATATTTAACTTGACAATTAGATAGCCGGTTGTTAGGCAGATCCTGAGTATTTATTTCTCAAGCCTGCTTGTTGCGGGCATGGTCGCCATGCTATCGAAATCGAAGGGAGGTGATGCGGTCAGATAGACTTAAACATTCTGTCGAAGTAAATTTTTAGGTCAATTAGGTCAAATTATATTAGGTTTTTATTTTAGGTTTTTTGGTCAAAAAATATTCCGTTAGGGAGGAAAACTAAATGAAGAAATTATTAGTGATTATGCTTGGTCTTATGCTGGCCGCCGGTTCGGCGTATGCGCTCGAAACCGAAATTTCCGGCGACTTCAGTGTCCGTGGTCAGGGCCTGGGTGAAGTCGATCTGAACGACGCGGCCGACGTGGATTTCTACACCATTGATCAGGATTTGAACATCCTGACCAAAATCTCCGTTGACGACAATACGTTCGTCTCCTTCCGTACCGCCATTCATGATGAAACCTGGCAGGATACAAGTGATAATTGGACTACTGGTAACCGTGATGCCGACATTTCTGTTGAGCGTTCTTGGATGGGCCACACTTTCGCCAACACCGACACCAAATTGGAAGTAGGTTTAATGACTGGTAACGCTTGGGGCACTGCTTTCGGCGATGCCGCAACCGGTGTTTACAAAATTCAGGCCCAGCAGAAATTGGATTTCGGAATGCTGGTTGCTTACATCCAGAAAGAAGCTGAAGTTGGCGGTTCCGACGAAGCTGAAGATTCTGAAGACGATGACGGTGACACCTATGCGGTTGGTCTGGTTATGCCGATCAACAATATCACCATTTCACCGATCATTGGCTACAGCAATCGCAGTGATTTGCTGAGAGATACCGACAACGACGGTGTGCAGGTTTTTTCTATTGATGTAGCCGTTACCGGTACGTTCAACAACATTGGTTTTGAGGCCGAAGTTGATTATGAAAGCTATTCGTTAGATACTGGCGCTACTCCGCCTCAGGGTGACGTGCTGCCGGGCGCGACTGATGACTTTGCTCTGTGGGGCGCTTACCTGAATGTATGGGCTCAACTGAATCAGACCAAATTGGGTGGATTGATTGCCTACGGCTCTTGGGATGATGATTCGGACGTAATGGTTGGTTATGATTTTGACGACGATTTCGACAAAACCCTGGTTCTGGGTGATCAAATCGGATTCGGCGATGACTCTGCAGCCAGCCAAGACGGCATGACCGGTATGACTCTTCTGCAAATCTATGTGGACCATGCATTCAATGAAAAACTGTCTGCTGGTGGATCGATTTCTTATGTTCTTTCAAACCAAGAAGATGATCCAAGATATGAAGACGCCACTGCTTGGGAAATCGATGTTAATGGCGCCTACAAAATCACCGACAACTTGACCTATTCGGTGGCCGCAGGTTATGCCAGTGTTGATTTCGACGTTACCGGTCTGAGCGACCCGGATCCGGCTTGGCGTGCATTCCACAAACTGAGCCTGACCTTCTAATTGAATTTTTCATTCGATTAGTTTAAGGATTAAAGAACAATAAAAAGCCCGCCTATCGGCGGGCTTTTTTTGTGTTTTGGTTTGGAGAATCCCGATCGTGCGGTGTGAGGGGCGATGGCAATGATGATATTCAATTATCTGAGCAGTCGAGGCGTTTTTTCTACCGCTGCCCGTCATGCCGGCGAAAGCCGGAATCTATCGATTGCAACTTTTGCAACTTTCCTCGTTTGAAGCGCCATCCCCCTGTCATCCCGGCGAAAGCCGGGATCCAGGATCAAAACGATAATAACCTTTTTATCATTCCGGCAACCACCAGCGTTCAAAAGACAGTAAAAGTAAAAAGTTTCATACACATTCGATCCGGATTTTAATGCCGGCTTTCGCCAGCATGACGAGGAAAATACCCCGGCCCCTGAAAAAAACATCTCATTTAACACCAGGAGGCCGGACATTCAAGAAGATTCAATCGACAGATAGGTTTGAATTTCCGGATGGACGTTAACTTAATTTAGCAGCCAAAATTTCATTGACGATCTTGGGATTGGCTTTTCCCTGAGTTGCCCGCATCACTTGACCCACAAAAAAACCGATCAGTTTTTTATTGCCCTCCTGATAGCGTTTAATTTCCTCCGGGTGTTTCGCGAGAACGTCATCCACCGCCGCCTCGATGGCCGAGGTGTCGGATACTTGCGTCAGCCCTTTTTCATCAATGATGGTTTGAGCGGATTTTCCGGTTGAAGCCATTTCTTCAAACACTGTTTTGGCGATTTTACCACTAACCGTGCCATCGTCCATCAATTTTAACAAGTCCGCTAATTCACTCGCGGCTATCGGCGATTGCTCGATGGTTTTACCTTCCGCATTTAATTTGCCCAACAGTGTTCCCATGATCCAATTGCTGATTGTCTTGGGTTGCGGGAAGTTCCGTACGCAGTCTTCAAAGTAGTCTGCCAGGGCACGACTGCCGGTCAGGATGCCGGCATCGTAGCCTGGCAGTTGATAATCACGTATAAATCTCTCTTTTTTGTCCGTGGGCAGCTCGGGCAATTCCCTTTGGGTTGTTTCAATCCAGTCCTCATCGATGACCAGCGGCAATAAATCCGGATCAGGAAAATAGCGGTAATCGTGCGCTTCTTCCTTGCCGCGCATGCCGGTGGTGCGGTTTTTGGCGACGTTCCACAAGCGTGTTTCCTGAACAACCGCTTCGCCGTCAAACAAGACATCCTTCTGGCGTTCGATCTCATGTGCGATCGCGTTTTCAACATGCTTGAACGAATTCAGGTTTTTCAATTCAGTGCGCGTACCGAACGTATCGCTTCCCCTGGGCCGGATCGATACATTGGCATCGCAGCGAAAACTGCCTTCCTCCATGTTACCGTCGCAAATTCCCAAGTAACGCACGATGGCGCGCAGTTGGCGCAAATAAGCACCGGCCTCTTGGGGTGACCGGATATCCGGTTCGCTGACAATTTCAATCAAAGGCACGCCGGTGCGATTGAGATCGACCCGGCTTTGCGGCTGCTGCGGATCATGGATCAATTTACCGGCGTCCTCTTCCATGTGAATGCGGGTGATGCCGATTCGTTTGGTTTGACCGTCGATTTCAATATCAATATGCCCGTGTTCAGCAATCGGCAGCTCGTATTGCGAAATCTGATAGCCTTTGGGCAAATCCGGGTAAAAATAGTTTTTTCGCGCAAAACGACTTTCGGCGGCAATGGTGCATTGGGTGGCCAGCGCCATTTTCATGGCGTAACTGACAACCTTTTTGTTTAAAACCGGCAACACCCCCGGCATGCCGAGGCAAACAGGACATACATGGGTATTGGGAGGTGCTCCGAATTGGGTGGCGCAGCCGCAGAATATTTTTGTTTGGGTTTTTAGCTGTGCGTGTACTTCCAGCCCGATTACCGGTTCGAATTCCATTTTTTTCCCTCTTATAAATGTGTGATAAACGGTCAGATATTGTCCGATTGCCCTTTGTGAGTCAAGCCAATTTCAGCGCCGGGTTGAATTTACAGTATCTGTAATTAACCTGTCAGTTAGAGTGTGGCCATTACCCGATATCGATATATGGAGGTAGAAAATGTCACTTTTAACTATAAATAAAAATGCATGGATAGGCTGTTGTTTGACAATGCTTTTTATCCTTTTTTCCATTGGCCCGGTGCACGGGGCGAATTGGGGCTATATTACCAAAAACCATCAAATTACGGACCTGTTTCAAAATTTTAAAGTACTGCCGGATCACACCTATTATTATAGCGGGCCGGATGCCAGACCATTTGCCATTATCGGCGTGCAAAATCAGTATACCTTGCGAACCAGTTTGTGGAAGCCGGTTGAGCTTGATTCAGCTACTTTGAGAAAACTGGTAAACTTCATGAATCTCGATTTTAGCACTCTGGGGCAAATTGAAGGATACGATATAATCGGGTCGGCCGGCGAAAAGCTTGGTGTCTGGTACTCGATGCAGGAAGCGACCACTGTAAAAATGCTGGAGAACAACGAAGTGATGATTTGGACGCCGGACACCCAGTCACCTTATAATCGGTTGGGACGCCATCTTAGGCGTGAAACCGGCTTCTCATCGGGTGGGTCGAAACCGTGGCTGCTGAAGGATTAAGGTTGGTCAGACTTGAAGTGCTGCGACTTTAGGTGTATACCCGGCGTTATTGGATATCTCCACGGTTCAATTAATGTACATACGATATGAAACCACTTTTCTAAAGGGGTTGGTTTGAGCGCCGACCTGTAGCCAATGGTTGGATGGTTTTTAATTCCCTGACATTCGTTTTATTCTTCACCGTCGTGCTAACTCTGCATTCCCTGCCGCTTTCCTGGCGTGCACGCAAAGCAATTCTTTGGCAGGCCAGCTATCTGTTCTACGCCGCCTGGAATCCGCCGTTTGTAATTTTGTTGTGGGTCTCGACCCTGGCGGACTGGTTGGCCGGGCAACGGCTCCATCGGGCGCAAACGCCGATTGCCAGGAAATTCTGGCTGGTCTTTAGTTTGACAGTCAATTTGGGGCTGCTCGGCTTTTTCAAATACGGCACGTTTTTGCTGGAGAATTTTGTTGCCTTGCTGGGGATGCTGAACATTGCGTTTCAGCCGGCAGCGCCTGATATTGTCCTGCCGGTGGGGATCTCCTTTTATACCTTTCAATCCATGTCCTACACCCTTGATATCTATAAAGGTAAATTGCGGCCCTGGCCGTCGTTTGTCGATTTTGCCCTGTACGTCACGTTTTTCCCCCAACTGGTGGCCGGGCCGATTGTACGGGCGGTCGATTTTTTGCCGCAACTCAAAAGGCCGCGCCGGATCGACGCCAACACGCTCGGGTGGGGCTTGACCCTATTAACATTGGGATTGTTCCAGAAAGTGATTTTGGCGGATTCGGTGTTGGCGCCGGTGGTGGAGAGGGTTTACGGGGCTGTTCCGGCGGCCGGGCTGGGAGATGCCTGGATCGGCACGTTGGCATTTTCAGGGCAGATTTTTTTTGATTTTGCCGGCTATTCCACTTGCGCCATCGGTGCGGCGCGCTGTCTGGGGTTTACCTTGACGGAGAACTTTCGCTACCCCTATGCCGCTGTCGGGTTTACGGATTTCTGGCGGCGCTGGCATATGTCGTTGTCGAGCTGGTTGCGCGACTATCTTTACATCCCCCTGGGCGGCAATCGCAAGGGAGCCGGCCGCACCTACGTAAACCTGATGGTGACCATGCTTTTAGGAGGCTTGTGGCACGGCGCGGCCTGGCGATTTGTGATTTGGGGTGGTCTGCATGGTCTGTTTCTGGCGATTGAACGGTGGATCAAAAATATCAGACCAGTATCCCGACACCGGACATCGCCGCAAGATACCGGTTGGCGACACTTCGGCCTGGCACTGCCAACCTATCTGGCGATTTGCCTGACATGGGTGTTTTTCCGGGCAGCCGATTTTCAATCCGCATGGACCCTGATCGGCGCCATGTTTGGCTTCAGCGCCAACGCGCATCTTGCCGTGTTGCCGGTTGCGCACTGCGGCCTTGTTTTGGGGATAACCATTTTATTGTTGACCGGGCACTGGATGATGCGTGAACGCGGGTTTGAGGCATTGTGGCGCTGCGTTCCGTGGCGTGTCCAGGCCGTTGCATTGGCTGGAACCTTGGCCGCACTGGCGTTTGTGCAGGGAGAAAACCGTGCCTTCATCTACTTCCAATTCTGATCAAACAACTAAATCCCAATGGCTGACAAGCCCTTGGGGACGCGTGTGGCTGGCAACCCTGACGCTGACATTGGGCATGGTGCTCGGTTGGGAGGGCTATTGGCGCTATAAAGGTTATGTCCCCACCATCAAGGACGACTGGGATATGTGGGCGGCTGTCCGGCGTCAGGCAAATCGGGAAGGGGCGCAGGCGGTAGCGTTGATCGGCGCATCCCGCATCCAATTGGGCCTGCACCCGGATGCCTTTGAGGCGGCCACCGGAATCCGCCCGTTGATGCTGGCTATCGACGGCAGTTCGCCGCTGCCGATCCTGGCCGATCTGGCGGCCGATCCCCGGTTCACCGGCAGTGTTATCTGCAGCTTGCTGCCGCAATGGCTGGCCGACGGCAACACAACCACCAGCCGAGCGCACAAATGGACGCGCAAATACCGCAAGCAGCGCTGGTCGTCCAGGGTTGAAACGCAACTGCGGGTCTGGATTCAAAAAATTGCGGCCTTTCGCTATCCGGGGCTGGCGCCGCAACGTCTCTGGGCTCACTGGACCGACGGACAACCCCTGAAGAAAGTCTATGCGCCCATGCGGCCGGATCGTTTCCGGCCGGCCGACTATGGCGCAATCGATATCGCGGGCCTGCAAGCCGCCCGTATCCAAAGGCAAAGACAACTAGTGGCCAAGGCCCAACCGCTGGACGCCGTATCGTTTCAGGCCCGTGTCGATGAGATTAACATCCGAGTACGCCAAATCGAGGCCAAGGGCGGCCGGGTCGTTTTCATCCGTATGCCGTCCACCGGTGTTATTCGTGAGTTGGAAAAAACAACCTGGCCGCGCCGGCGCTACTGGGATCCATTTGCCGAGCAGATGCCAGGACCTGCAATCCATTTTGCGGACGTACCGGGGTTGCGCCAATTTGACTGCCCGGACGGGTCCCATCTGGATGTCAGGGACGCGGGCCCATTCACGCGCAATTTCGTGGCCCATCTGCAAAAAAACGATTTTCGGTTTCCCTGACAGGGCGTCTCTGTGCGCCGGCCGGCATCGGCCTTTCGGGCCTGCCAAGTCCTGCAGCGCCAACCGGATTGCGTCCGCACCTGTTTTACCGATTTTGTTATTGATCATCGGCAGCGGATATGATTGAACTGAGCAGCCTCATTTGCGGGAACATCTGATGAACAAGAAGCGGAGCATGGCACGAAATTCCACGTTCAATATTTTGATGTACTCCCATGACACCTATGGTCTGGGACACATCCGCCGCACCATGGCCATTGCGTCGCATCTCAAGGGTGCGCGTATCAATATCCTGATTCTCACCGGTTCGCCCATTGTGGGCCGGTTCACGTTCCCGGAGCAAATCGATTTTGTGCGCATACCGGGCATGATCAAGAAAAAGAACGACGAGTATTTCCCGCTTTCCATCAGAATCAATCCCAGCCACGCCCTTGATATTCGCAAAAACATCATCACCGCCACCGCCAAGACATTTCAGCCCCACCTGTTCATCGTGGACAAGGAGCCGCTGGGGTTGAAAAAAGAGGTCCTGCCGACCTTGCAGTGGTTCAAACGGTGCTGCCCCAAAACACACACCATTCTCGGTTTGCGCGATATCATGGACGACCGGGAAACCGTGCGGCAGGATTGGCGCAAAAAAGGGATCTATGAAATCCTGGATCAGCTCTACACGGAGATCTGGGTCTACGGTCACCGGGAAATGTACGACCCGATCGCGCAATACGCGATTCCGGAAGCGATCCAGTCCAAAATTCATTTTACCGGCTATATCCCGCGCAAGGTCCCCGGCGTTGAGTCGGTGCGCCGGGTCAAGAAAGAAAACACCAAAAACAACGGCCGCAAACTGGTGGTGGTCACCGCCGGCGGCGGCGGCGACGCCTATCCCCTGATGGACGCCTATTTAAGCATGCTTGAAGGGTTGGAAAAGCCGTTGCCGTTCAAAAGCGTTCTGATCACCGGCCCGTTCATGCCCAAGTCGGACCGGCGCAAGGTGGTCGATCGCGCCCGGCGGCTCGGGATCGTGGCCCACCGGTTCTACCGGCGCATGGAAGAAATCCTGTCCGCGGCCGATCTGGTGGTCGGCATGGCCGGCTACAACACCTCCTGCGAGATTCTGTCCCAGGGGACCATCTCTTTGTTGATCCCGCGCGAGGTGCCGCGCAAGGAGCAGTTGATCCGCGCGCAGATCCTGAGCGGACATTCTTTGGCCGACTATATCCCCTGGTCACAGGTGTCGCCCCCGGCCCTGCGCGAAAAAGTATTTCACTTGCTGGAAAATCCGCACCCGTACCAGGAAGCCATTTCCAAATTTAAACTCACCGGCCTGGAAGTGATGCGCCGGCGCCTGAAAACCTTCCGATGCCAAAAATAAAGACGCCAGTTTCAAAACCGGTGCTGGGGATGGTTTTGAAAGGGTATCCCCGGATTTCCGAGACCTTCATATCCAACGAAATTCTGCTGCTGGAGCAGCTCGGTTTTCAAATCCACATTCTGTCGATGCGGCAGCCGCGCGAACGGTTTTCCCATGCCAGTGTCAAACAAATCCAAGCCCGCGTGGACTACCTGCCGGAAACCCTGCTGGTGCCCCTGCCACGTTTTCTCTACCACAACCTGCTACTGGCCCTTGATCGGCCGCGACGTTATGCACGCGCCGTCAAACTGGCGGCCCGGCGCATCCGGCGAACCCGCCGCATGACCACGATCAAGCATCTGTTCCAGGCCGGTTACCTGGTTCACAAGCTGCTGCCCCAAAGCGGCATTACCCACCTGCATGCCCATTTTGCTCACTCCCCCACATCGGTGACCATGTTTGCCAGCCTATTGAGCGGATTACCCTTCAGCTTCACCGCGCACGCCAAAGACATTTATACTTCCGATCCGGCACAGTTGGCCGAAAAAATCGCCCAGGCCCGGTTTGTGGTGACCTGCACCGGCTACAACCGGCAATTTCTGCGCAACCTGGCGCCCGGTGCCGACACGCCGGTGCATCGCATCTACCACGGCATTGATGTGCGCCTGTTCAACGGCCTGACCGTCAATGGCCGGCCCCGGCCGCCTTACCGGCTGTTAACCGTGGCCCGGCTGACCACCAAAAAAGGATTGCCTACCGTGTTAAAGGCCCTGAGAATCCTGAAGGACCAGGGGGTGGTTTTTCAACACGATTTGATCGGCGACGGGGATGACCGGGATGTCATCATCCGGCTGATCGACGCGTTGGGCCTGTCCGCCTGTTGCCAATGGCATGGCACCCAGCCCCATGACGTGGTGTTGAAACACTACAAAAAAGCCGATGTTTTTCTCCTTGGCTGTGAAATCGCCCCCGACGGCGACCGCGACGGAATTCCCAATGTGCTGCTGGAAAGCATGGCCATGGGCGTGCCGGTAGTGTCCACCCAGGTGTCGGCCATCCCGGAACTGGTGCAGGACGGGCATTGCGGCCTGCTGGTACCACCGCAAGATCCGCAAGCCCTGGCCGCGGCGGTCAACCGCTTGCTGACCGATACCGATTTGCGCCAACAGATCATCACCGGCGGCAAAGCCAGGGTCGCCCAAGCCTTTGACAACCAAACCCTGATCAAGGACCTGGCCGCCGTGCTGCGGCAGGTTTGAAGGTTGAAATTTGAAATTTGGTGGTGGTATTCTGACTTTTACAGAAAATATCGTTTTTCAAATTTCAAAGCAATCTCATTAACTTAAGCCATTCATACGATCAACGCGATTGCAGGAGCGGCGTCCCGCCGCGGTTAAAAATGGTCATAACTCACGCCAATCTACAGTCTTAAATTAATGGCATTGAATTTCAAGTTTCCAATTTCAAACTGCCAACCCATGCGAATTTGCTACTACACACCCTTTAAACCCCTGGATCATCCCAACCCATCCGGCGATCTGATCATCGCACGAGGGCTGGCCGCGTTTCTGGCCGGGCAGGGGCATGCGCTGTTGCCGGTCAGTTCGTTGCGGTTGCGCTGGATTTTTTGGAAACCGCATCTGTGGCCGCAGGTCCTGCGCGAACGCCAGCGTGCGTTACGCATGGTGTTGCGGCATAAACCGGCGCTATGGTTGACCTACCACAGCTACTACAAGGCGCCGGACCTGCTGGGACCGTGGGTCTGCCGGCGCACCGGGTTGCCCTACGCAATTTTTCAGGGGGTGTACGCCACCAAATACCGGCGCCGGGTTCAAACCCTGGCCGGTTTTTGGCTTAACCGCCGGGCGTTGACGGCCGCCCGGCACATTTTTACCAACAAGGCCGTCGATCTGAGGAATCTGCGCCGATTGATTTCTGAAAACCGGCTGACCTATGTGCCGCCCGGCATCGAATCACGGCATTTCATGTTTGACGAACAGGCGCGCCGTCAATGGCGCGCGACCTGGCAAGTGGGCGCTGCGCCGGTTGTTCTCGCGGCGGCCATGTTCCGGCCGGATGTCAAAACCGAGGGCTTGTTGTCGTTGATCCGGGTGTGCGGTGCGCTGAAAAGGCAGGGGCTTGAGTTTCGTCTGGTCATCGCCGGTGACGGGAGTGAGCGCGACCGCATCGAGCAGTTGGGCCGCCAGATGCTTCCCGGCTGCCTGCATCTGGTGGGCCGGGTCCCGCGCCGCCGAATGGCCGGCTTTTACAGTGCCGGTGACGTGTTTGCGTTTCCCGGCATTCGCGAATCCCTGGGGATGGTTTACCTTGAAGCCCAAGCCTGCGGCCTGCCGGTGGTGGCCTTTGACAATGGCGGGATCGCCGAAGTCGTGCAGGACGGGCAAACCGGCTTTTTAACACCATTCAAAAACGACGCGCTTTATGCCGCGGCCCTTGCAACCTTGCTCCAAAACCGGCACCAGCGGGCGCAAATGGGCCGCACCGCCGCAGCCTATGTGCGCCAAACCCATGAGCTTCACCACAACTACCGGACAGTCGCCACGGTTCTGGATCAAATCGCGGCAACGACTTCTTATCATAATTAAGATTTATAAAAAGGAGACCCGCATGACGCTTCAAAAAAACGTTACACGCCGCTGTGCGTTCGTCCTTGGTTTGCTCGCGCTGGTTTTTTCCTGGACAGATGGCCCCCCATCGTCGGTTGCCGCCGAGTTGGATGCCGACAAGCAGTTTACGATTGAAGCCCTGGAGCCGGACCTGAAAAAACAGCATGTGCAGGTGACGTTCAGCACGGCGTGCGATCATAAAGCGCTTCGCAAACAGGTGAAAATCTACCCGCCGGTGGGTCATTGGATCAGCCGCCGTGATGTGCGCGGGCATGAACTGCGCATTCGGGGCACCTTCAAGGCCGGTCAACGCTACACCGTGACCCTGGCCGACGCCGTGGATTGCAACGGCCGCAAGTACGTGCCCACCCTGCAGACCTTTCAAATGCCCGAATGGGACCCGCTGATCAAGTTGGCTGAAAAAGGCAGCATTATCGAGCGCGACAGCCGCCAGATGCTGCACGTGACCGTCCGCAACGTCGATGAGCTGGTGTTCGAGGGGCGGCGGATTGCGCCGGTGCAGTTACTCGCGGCGCTCAAGCTGGTCAAGCAGAAAACACCGCCGGACCAATGGAATGAAGCCCTGGAGGCCACGCCGGCGCCGCCCTGGCAGGCCGTGGCACCCCCGGTGGCGGGCCGGGAGCGTCAACTGTTTTTTCCGGGCGGTCCGCGCAACCAGCAGCAGACTTTTTCCATGCCATTGACCTTTCGCCGGGACAAGGCCCAGGGCGGCATTATGCTGGCCGCGCTTTCAGGCCGCGACCAACAGCGGCCGGTGACCGGACCGGTGCAACTGTTGCGGATTACCGATCTGGCCCTGACCTATAAAATTTCCGCACACAAACTGTTGGTCTGGGTCACCTCTCTGCGCACCGGTTTGCCGGTGGCCCGAGTGGCGCTCTATGCCCTGACCCGCAATGATCAGGCCGTGGTGCTGGGACGCAGCGACCGCGACGGTCTGGTTGTCCTGACTGCGGGGCAGCGCTTGCCGCACTACCGCCTGACCGCCGAAGGGGCCCTGGAAGAAAAACCGCTCAACCTGAACCGGGTGCGGTTTCTGGTTGCCGAGACAACACAGGACAGCACCTATCTGGCCGTGCGGCCCAGGGGCAACCTGCGGCCCGACTGGATCACCCAGGCACGCCCCACCAGGCATTCGTCAGGCCGGCTGTTCAAGGGGCACCTGTTCACCGAACGGGGTATCTACCGGCCCGGCGAAATCGTGCATTTCAAGGGGACCTTGCGCGAACTCAAAGACCGGGAGATTCTGCCGCCCACCGATATCACTCCCACCGTGATCATTAAAAACGCGAAGAACGAAACCGTGTACGAGCAACAACCAACCGTCTCCGAATTCGGCACCCTGGGGGATTCGATCCGGATCAAACCTTACTTCCCGCTGGGCACCTATACCCTGCAGATGAAGCATGACGTCAAAGACAAGCAGCCCTTGGCCAGCCGTACTTTTCAGGTGCAGGCTTTCCGGCCGCCACGCCATTTCGCGGAGGTGCACTTCACGCGGGACAGGCGGCCGGCCGTCGAATATGTCAATCGCTCTGAGCAACTGGACCTGTTAAACTGCGACATCCTGGGGCGCTACTACGCCGGCGGCCCGGTGAAGCACGGCAAGGTGCGCTGGAAAGCATACTACACCGGCACGGATTTTCGGTTGGCCGACTATCCGGATTTTGTTTTCGGCAATTACATGGCCTCGCGCAGTCGCCTGCTGGAAAGTGGCGAATCGATCCTGGACGAACAGGGCAACCTGAAGGTGAGCCTGCCCGCCGGCAACCAGATCGTTGCAGGCGTCTACGGCATGGAAGTAATTGCCACGGTTGTCGATTTCGATGGCCGGGCCGCCGCCCGGAGCGCGGTCTACCAGCACCGGCCCGGCTATCTGGTCGGTATCAGTCGACATGATGCGCGCATCAACGCCGGTGAGGCCCAGGTGTTGAAGCTGATTGTTGTCGATGCCAAGGGGCGGACCGTCAAAAAAGGCGACCTGGAGGTGGTGGTCATGAAAAAAGACTGGACCTACATTCGCAAACGCAATCAGGCCGGCGACCTGTTCTGGGACTGGCAGGAGGTCTGGCACAAGCAGGTCACCACGGCCCTGGCCATTGAAAAAGGCCGGGCCCTGTTCGACTTTGATTTTGTTCGCGGCGGCGATTATCTACTGAAGTTTATCTACCGCCGCAAGGGGCATGACTACCAGTCGAGCACCCGGTTTACAGTCACCGGCGCTTACTACGGCTACGAATACGCCAACCGTAATCGAGGTTTCGAGAAGCTGGCCCTGCTGCCGGATAAAAAAGAATACGCGCCGGGCGAAACCATGCGACTGTACATCAACCCTCACCGGCCACTGGCCAGGGTGCTGTTGACCCTGGAACAAAATCGCATTTTGACCCATCGGGTCATCGACCTCAAACCGGAGCAGAAGTATATCGACATCCCGATTACGACAGCCCACATCCCGAATATCTACGTCTCGGTCTTCGGCACGGCGGGACGCCAACGGTTTCCGGTCTACACCGGCCAGGTGGACACCGAAGCGCCGACATTTTTATTCGGCGTGACCAACATCACAGTCAAAAACGTGGTCGACCGCTTGCAACTGACCATCGGCGAAGAGAGCCGGCCGCTCAAGGCCCGGCCGGGCGAAGAGGTCGCGCTGGCATTGCAGGTCACCGACAAGAACGGCGCGCCGGTGAAAAGCGAGATCGCGCTGGGGGTTGTGGACGAGAGTGTGCTCGCCTTGACCGGCTATCAAACCCCGACCCTCGACGCCTTGACGCGCTTCTTGTCGCCGTTGGCGGTCTTCACCGGCGATCTACGGGCCGAGCTGCTGCGTCAGACCCCCTTTGACATGATCGCCAATGAACCGGTGACCGGCGGCGGCGGGTTGAAGAAAAAACCCGAGGCGGTAACCAGCCGGGTTCGCACGGACTTCAGGCCGGTGGCCTACTTCAACCCTCAACTGCGCACGGACGACACCGGCCGGGTCACGGTCCGCTTTTTACTACCCGACACCATGACCACCTACCGGGTCTACGCCGTGGCCTGCGATACCGGCAGTCAATTCGCTTCCAAACAGCGGGATCTGCTGGCGGTCAAGGAGTTTTACCTGGAACCGGGCCTGCCCCGCTTTCTGACCAGAGACGACCGCTTTGAGTTTGCCGTTGCGGCCTTCAACAAAACCGACCGTAGCGGCCCCGTGCGGCTTGCCGTGGACCATGATCCGCGCCTGGAACTGACGGTGGCGCCGGGGCCGTTCAACCTGAGGGCCTTCGAGCGCACCCTGGTGCCGGTGAAAGGACGGGCGGTCACACCAGGACCCACGGCGCTGGCGGTCCGTGGCCGTTTTGGCGAACGCGAAGATACCGTACAACTGAAACTGCCGATCAATTCCGGGCATCTGTTCACCACCGACATTCTGTACGGCACTTTCGGGAAGAAGACCGAATTGACGTACCGGTTTCCACCGGGAACCGCTAAAATTCCCTGGGCGGAGTTGAACCCGGACGATGTCCAGGTGTTGCTGACCCTGTCCGGATCGCCCTTTTTGAAAATGGGCGGCGGGCTCAATTACCTGCTGCGCTACCCGTATGGGTGCATCGAACAGACCAGTTCGGGCGTTATGCCCCTGGCGGCCCTGCGCGATCTGATCCGACAGGGATTCATTGCCCATCTGAGCCTGGAAAAAACCGATAAGTTCCTGACCAAGGGGGTGGCGCGCCTGCTTTCCATGCAGACCGACGACGGTGGGTTCGGCTACTGGCCGGGGAATCTGCGTCCCCATCGCTGGGGCAGCATTTACGCCCTCACCGCCCTGACCCAGGCGCGGGCTGCGGGTATGGACGTTCCGGCACAGGCCCTGGACCGGGCCCTGGCCTATTTAAAGCGCATCCTGAGCGAAAAACCGGGCACCGACGATCAGAAGGCCGATACGCTCAAAGCCTATGCGATCTACCTGTTGGCGCACCATCAGCGGCTGACCAAGGCCCAGTTCCGAAAACTGTACAACCGGCTGGATAAACTTGCCCGCGAAGCCGCGTTGCTGGTGTTATGGTCCGGCTGGAAAAGTAACCTGCTGACCGATATGCCCGCGCTGCAGGCCAAGGCGCGTGCATGGTTGACCCGGCAACCGGAACGCAACCGCGGTGTGGCTTTTTCAGCCCGTTACCGCGAACCGGCCATCGCCCTGCTCACGGCGACCGCATTACTGCCGGACGATCCGTTCACCGGTCGTCAGGCCAAACGGTTGATGGACGGCATCGGCCGCAACGGCATCTGGTCGTCCACCAGCGACACCGGTTGGTCGCTGATGGCCTTGGGGAGGTACTTCACCGGGCAACCCTTTGCCGGCAAGCCCGCCGAGATCCATGTTGAACAAGCCGGCCAGCCGGCCCGCACCGTGCGCCTGGCGCCCCGGGGCCACGAAACCATGGCCATCGATCCCGGCACCTTCATTCAGCAGCCCCGCCTGACCCTGTCCCGGCCGGGCGCGGGGCAGATGGTCTACATGCTGTCGTTGCGTTTCCCGCGCGTCGATTGGGCCGCTACCGGGTATGCCAACGGTTTTACGATTCACAAAACCGTCACGAACACCGACGGCAGCCCGGCCATCAAGGTCGGCGACGTGGTCAAAGTCAAGTTGCTGATCGACATCGGCGACCGCAACGATTTTATTGTGCTGGACGATCCGCTGCCGGCCGGGCTGGTGGCCATCAACAGCGCCATCAAAACCGAGGAAGCCGTCGGCCCGCAGGCGCGCCATTCAGCCTGGAGCGATTGGGACCCGGACTCCGGCACTTACCGGTTCGTGCCCAATTATTTTGAAATACGCGATGACCGCGTGCTGGCCTTCAAAAACCGGGCCTGGCGCGGCACCTACCATTACGAGTATTTCGCCAGGGCCGTTATCAGCGGCGAGTTTGTGCTGCCGTCGACCAAGGTGCAATTGATGTATGCGCCGGATGTGGTGAGCTTTACGCCACAAAGCAAAGTGGTCATCGCGCCCCGTTAGAATCGGTTTGCAAGAGCGGCATCGCTGTTCTTTTGATTTGATTTGGAACCAAACCACAACGATATTTTGTAATGTTGTCCGCCAGGGAAAGCCAGGAAGGGGAGAAAATCGACTTGCAGCCCTTTCTTTTTAACGCCCAAGGAAAGGGCGCGGCCTGCGAGTTCAAAGTCCTGTTCATTCAAAACAAAGTACGGTTTCAGTATGGCTTTGCGGCAACACCGCAACGCGTGACAGAGGAATGGCTGTTCGCCTATCCGGCAGGCAGACCGCAACGCTGGTTTGCAAGAAAGTGCGATCCCGGGACCGACGAGGAAAGCTGGGCATTCGGCACAAAATTCACTGGCCCAAAAAAACTCTGGCAGAAAGCAACCAGAAGAAACGCTCTTTTCCTTTCCACGGCGATTCAATTGAATAGTGACCAATTAAGGCCGGTTTTTTCATGGTTTCAACGGCTAGAGGTCATCGAACATGGTATGTTCCTGCACCCTGGAATCAGCATCGAAGAATGTATGGATGACGCAGGTAAAAAAACGATTCTTGACCTTATGAATGCAGCGGACTTAAGTATCCAGGATATCCAGATTGAGACACGGACATTCTCTGAAAAGGATTTGCCGAACGATATGTCATCGGCGCTTAAAGAAGAACTATTGAAACAAATGGCCGAAAAAAAATACCAGAAGGTAAAATTTCTTCACCCGGTTCACAAAACAAATAGGGCGATCTCGTTGCCATTGGAAGAAGAGTCGGGCGGCACCCGCAAACTGTTCGCCTACGCAGGGCCATGGCTGGACCTTCTTAATGCCGGCCGGATCCTTTTTTTGGACGAATTTGATAATAGCCTGCACTCCAAAATTATCGTCTTCCTTTTGGAGCTGCTCCACAACAGTGAGAGGAACAAGAAAAACGGCCAAGTGGTGCTTACAACGCATAATACATCTTTCCTTGATCAGAAATTTCTACGGCGGGATCAGGTTTGGTTTTTGGTGGCGTATCTAAAAACTCTCGGTAACAAATAGTAACTTTTCTGCATCTTTAATCGCGGCGGGACGCCGCTCCTACAATTGGGTTAATCTTATGAATGGCTTAGGGCTTGCGAAAATATAATTTCACATTTTTGGCGCCCGGATTTAGATCAGGCCGGTTCGATCTGAGGGGCCAAACCCTCGCCATAGCAGGCTATGGCGAGGGTTTTGAGACCGAAGATCGGGTCAAAAAAACCTGAAGCCGGGAGGCCTAAAATGTGAAACTATTTTTGCGCGAGCCCCAAGCCGTCACCCCGGCGAACGCCGGGGTCCAGAATCTAAACGGTAAGATACCTTTTTGCTTGTTTATCGCCTCAGCCTGACGGCTATGCCCTCAAAGGAGGAATTTCTGGGTGGGAATGGATAACCGATTTCTTGAATTTATAATGCGGTGCCGTGAGTTTGCCGTGAAGAAAAAAACAATCCCATACTCTGCCGTTCGTATCGGCGGGTTGCTGATACTGTTCATGCTGCCGGTGCTTGCCGTCTGGCTGGTGAACGCGGCACGCATCGATCCGGCGGCGTTCGACCTGCCGGATGACTGCCGTTTTTTCGATCGCCACGGGCGTTTACTGCGACACCTGCCGGATGAAAAGGGGGAACGGCACATCCGGGTCGCGTTGACCCAAATCCCCCTGACCGTGCAACACGCCTTCATTGCGGCGGAAGACGAACGGTTCTTCCGTCACGGGGGCTATGATTCCAAGGCCATCGTGCGGGCGGCGCTCGCCAATGTGCGCGCAGGCCGGATTGTCTCCGGCGCCTCTACTATTACGCAGCAGCTTTGCCGGCTTGTTTATCCGCGTCCGCGCACCTACACCGCCAAGCTGATTGAGGTGGTGCGCAGTATCCGGGCCGAGCGGGCGTTTAACAAAGAGCAAATTCTGGAGAAGTATTTAAATCGCGTGCCCATGGGGCATGCCATTGTCGGCGTGGCCCTGGCCGCTCGGCAGTACTTCGGCAAGGCGTGTGCGGATCTGTCTGTGGGTGAGGCGGCGCTGTTGGCGGCACTGCCCAAGGCGCCGGGCCGTTTGAGCCCGTTCGGACGGCATCGACGGCGGTTGCTGGCGCGGCAAAAATGGGTCCTGGGACGGATGCATCGCCTCGGCTTCATCGACGCGGCCGCGTATCAGCAAGCACTGGCGGAACCGCTTGTTTTTCAGCGGCCGGCCTACCCCCTGGATGCGCCGCATGTGATCGATCTGTTGCGCGCCCGCCTGCCGGCCGGGATGCCCGGTGGCGATCATTATACGACCATCGACACCGTGATCCAACGCAAATTGCAGCATACCGTGCGTTCGCATGCCGACCGGCTGGCCTATCGCGGCGCCCGTCAGGCCGCCGCCATGATTGTATCGAATGCCACGGGCGACGTTCTGGCGTCGGTGGGCTCGCTTGCGTACGGCGCGGCCGGTCTCGGGTTCAACAACGGCACGACGGCCTTGCGATCGGCCGGCAGCACCCTCAAGCCGTTTGCTTACGCCCTGGCCCTGGAGGACGGCGATACCGGCGCCACCCTTGTGGCGGATACCCTGCAAAAATACCGGTCGCCCCAGGGCGACTACACGCCTGCAAACTACGACCGCCACCAGTACGGTCCGGTGACCCTGCGCCTGGCATTGGGCAATTCGCTTAACATCACGGCCATCAAGGTGCTGGAACGGGTGGGGCTGGAACGGTTTTACACGGTGCTCAAGGGGTTGGATCTGATCAATTCGCCGGGCAACGGCCCGGACCACTACGGGCTCGGGTTGGTGCTGGGCAATCCCGAGGTCAGCCTGGAACAACTAGCGGCCGCCTATGCCGGTCTGGCCAACGGAGGCCGGTTCCGGCCGTTGCGCTACCGTTTGCGGGCCGACCGGCCGGCCGCCGCACAGGCTGTTTTTTCAGCGCCCGCGACGTATATTATCTCCGACATCCTTGCCGACCCGACCGCCCGGGTGCTCACCTTCGGTAGCACCGGTGTTTTGCAGTTCCCCTTCAAGGTCGCTTTTAAAACCGGCACCAGTACCCATTTCCGTGATGGTTGGATAGTTGGTTACACGCCCGATTACACCGTGGGGGTCTGGGTAGGTAATTTCGACGGGGCGCCCACCTATCGGTTGAGCGGCGCCGCGGGCGCGGGGCCGATATTCAAAGAGATCCTTACTTGGCTGTATGCTCGCAGTACGCCTCAATGGCCGGAGCCACCGCCACAGGTGGTGCGGGCACCGGTGTGCGGCATTTCCGGAATGGCGCCCGGCCCGCACTGTGCCTATGTAAGCCAGGAATTGTTTGTCCGGGGAACGCAGCACCGGACACGCTGCCGCCTGCATCCGGCGACCCCGCAGCTGCACCGGCTTCCCGCCGAATACGCGCTCTGGCTTCACGAACGTAGTCAACAGGGGCTCGCCGGCAACTATCGTCTTAACAAGAAGGTACTGCGTAAGACGCGTCAGGAGGTTGCGGTGCAGGACGACTTGGCGCTACCCGAATCGTCGCGGCCCGGCATCAGAATCAAGGGGGTGGCCGCCTCAGCCCCCCAAAAAACCATAAAAGTCTATCAGCAGGGACGGCTGACCATCGGCGCCGGGCATGTACACGGTACAACCGGAGCAGGCCGGGTGCGGATCGTCTATCCACTGGCAGCGGATCGCTTCGTGGTTGCCGACGGCCGCAACCGGATCATGCTGCGGGCGACCTGTGATCAGACCCTGGCCTATGTGGATTGGTTTATCGACAACGAGCACTACGCGCGGGTCGGCCCACCCTATCAGGTCGGCTGGTTTCCGCAAAAAGGCCGGCATGTGATCATGGTCGCCGGCCCCCGGCGCAACGGTGACGCGGTGGAGATTCTGGTGGAGTGAGGTTTGTTTTTTCCGCGACCTTTACAAATGAATATCCAGGTTTAGTTGCCGGTCTTTCTGCAGTTGTTGTAAATCCTGCCGCAGATTGCGCCAATAGGAATGTTCCGTTGTAAAGAGAATCTGTTCGATGGCTGTCTGCTGATCAGCAAAATGCGTGTTTAGTATTCGCGCGACATTCAGCCAGTTCTGATCGGCCTGATTTTGAATACTCAGGCGGTAAATCCAGATCTTATCCGCATGGGGCGCCAGCATGTCGATCAACGGCCTCACCTCGGAGATATGAGGAATCACCGGACAGATCAACGCATTGGTCGTTATCCCGGCCTGCTTCAACCGGCGCAGGGCATCGATTCTGGCCTCGGTGTCGATGGTGTTTGCTTCGAACTGCCGGCGAATACGGTTGTCGTTGAAGGCGACCGAAACGCTTACCGCCGCGTCCGGCAGCGCCCGAAGTAATTCCAGGTCACGAACCACCAAGGCGGATTTGGTGAGAATACTCACGGAAAATCCTTTTGCCAGACAGACTTTCAAAACGGTGCGCGTTTGACCGCTCTGCGCTTCACACGGCTGGTAGGGATCGGTGTGATAACCGAGGTAGATTTTCTGCGGGCTGATCTGCGCCAGTTCGCCGGCCAGCTGACCGGCGATATCGCGGTGGATGCCGATTTCTGCGGTCCAGTCGGTTTGGGCCTGGTTAAGGGCGTAACAGTAACGGCAGTAGTGGGCACACCCGATGTAAGGATCGACCTGATAGTTGAAATTTTGCAAACCGCAGGTTTCTAAAACTGGTCGCGGTGAACAGGTGAAGATGTTCATGACGGGATACTCCTGTTTTACTTCTGTCGCTTTTTATTCCAGGGAATCACGGATGGTGCGCGCCAGGGTGTCGACCACCAGGGGTTTCATCAAAAAACTGCGGATGCCGATCTCCTGCGCCTTTTCCGGCGACATCCGGTGGCTGTATCCGGTACACACGATGATCGGCAATTGGGGGCGTATCTCCAGAAGCGCCCGGGCCAGTTTGTCACCGGTGAGTTGTGGCATGGTCATGTCGGTGATGACCACATCAAAGGCGTCCGGGGATTGCCGGAACAGGTTCAACGCGTCCTGACCGTTGTCGCAGGTGGTGACCTGATAGCCCAGGTACTCAAGGGCCTGCCGGCCGATGTCCACCAGTTCGGCCTCGTCGTCGATAAATAAGATCCGCTCCGTGCCGCGCGGAGCCGGTTCAATGGTTTTGACGGGACGCGGGGTCCTGGCGGTGTGCAGCGGCAGATGGATCGTAAAACAGGCTCCCTGGCCCGGCTCGCTGCGCACCCCGATGTGTCCGTCATGGCGCGTGACGATACCGTGCACCACCGACAGGCCCAACCCGGTGCCCCGCTCCATTTCCTTGGTCGTGAAATAGGGCTCGAAAATACGTTCCCGCACCTCGTCCGGCATGCCTTGGCCGGTATCCTTGATCATCAATTGCGCATAGCGGCCGGGCTTGAGATCGGCAAGACCGGCATCGTCCGGTTCGTCCACATCGACTTGCCCGAGGGTTATTTCCAACAGACCGCCGTCTTCTTCCATGGCGTGGGCGGCGTTGGTGCCCAAATTCATCAGCACCTGATGTATTTGGACCGGATCAGCCGCAACTACCGCGTCCTCGGTTTCTATCCGTTGGCGGATATCGATGGTTGCGGGAATGGATGCCCGCAACAGTTTGACGACCTCCTTGATGATCGGGGTCAATGATACGACGCGCTCTTGTTGCCGGCCCTTGCGGCTGAAGGTCAGAATCTGCTGCACCAGATCCTTGGCCCGCAAGCCGGCCTGGTGGGCATTTTCCAGGTAGTGGGTGAGTTGGGAACGCCCGGGCGTGTCGATTTGAGCCAATTCGATATAGCCCAAAATGGACGACAAGATGTTGTTGAAATCGTGGGCGATACCTCCGGCCAGAGTGCCGATGGCTTCCATTTTCTGGGCGTGCTGGATGCGCTCTTCCAGCTTGCGCCGTAAAATTTCGTTTTGTTTGCGATCCGCCAGTTCCTTTTGCAGTTCGGCATACAAGCGGGCATTGTCCAACGCGATCGACGCCAGCTCGGCAAATCCGGTTAGAAAATCGATTTCGTTCTGGTCGAATTTTTTGCGATCCTCCACATGGCAGATGCCGATGACCCCCACAATCGCGGTTTCGGATTTCAACGGGATGCCCATGATGGTGTGAATATCGTCCCAATGCGCATCCGGGTGACGGCCCGTCCAATTCTGGTAATCATCGATGAGCATATGGCGCCTGGCTTCCACGACCTTGCCGGCCAGACCACTGCCGATATCCATGCGAAAGCCGATGGTTTCGGCAAACAGGCCGCGGCCTACACGCAATATCAGTTGGTTGCGCGCCGGATCGAGCAGATAGATGTAGCCGTGTTTGGAACCGGCGCCCTGGGTGGCCCGATTGATGATATCATCGAGCAGTTCATTGACATTGAGCCGCCGGATCAACCCCAGCATGGTTTCGTGCAGTCCCGTAAGGTAGGCGTTTTGCTGGGCCAATTTGGCTTCGGTCTCGGCATGGCGGGCAACCTGAACTTCCAGCAGGGCATTGCTTTCCTTAAGCTGGGTGGTGTGCTGTTGCACGCGGGCTTCCAGATTCTCGTTGATTTTTTGCAGGGCTTGTTCGGAGTCGCTCAGATGTTGTTGCTTTTGTTTTAAATCCGCCGAGGTGCGTGCGATACGCCGGCGAAGTTGATAATTCAACAGTGCCAGGATAGCCGCCACCGCCACCAGACCGGCACCGATAAGCGCCATCAGCCGCAACGACAGCGGCCGGGCCTCTGTGGTGCCCTGCCAGCGGGCGGCCAGTTCTTTTTTCTCCTCCGGTATGATGCTGCCAAGACCGGTGTTGATTTGAGCCAGTAGCGGCGCATTGCCTTTTTTTACACCGGCAAAAATTTTGGAAGTATACAAGGGGGTTTCGGTATGGTTGAAGACATCGGTCAGGCCGTACTTGGCCAGCCAGGTAAGGGCCACCGGGGTATCGCAGATAAACACTTTCAAAAAGCCGTTGCGGGCGCCAATGATCAGGTCTTCGTAATTGTCATATTCGGTCAGGGCCGCGGTGGGCAATCTCTGCTGAACATAGGTTTGGGCGTAGTCACCCTTTACGACGCCGATTTTGAATCCGGTCAGATCCTTGAGCTGCTCAATGCCTTGAATCGATTTGTGAAAAAAAGTATGGGTGTGAATTTCATAAAACGGCTGGGAAAAATCAAAGATTTGCGCGCGTTGGGTGCTGTAGAAAAAACCGGCCACAATGTCGGCCTCGCCGTCCTGAACAGCCTGGAGCACCTCGGCAAACGTCATCGATTTAAATTCGACGGCCACATTGGTCTTGCGGGCCCAAAGGGACCAGATATCCACAAAAATACCGGTCAGGTTGCCGTCGGCGTCACGAAAATAAAACGGGGCGTAGTCGTGACTACCGGCGATAATGATTTTTTTGTCGCCGGATGCGGCATTGGCCGGCATCGGGAAAAGTATCGCCGGCAGGACGGCTATGATTACAATCCAGGCAGCGTTAAAAGAGCATCCGATTCTGTTTTGCGCACGAGCAAGGCTATTCATGGGCACTGAGTGATCGGGTTATCATCCATTTTCATTGAGCATTGATTTGTCCTCCAGGATAGCGAATTCGGGTTCGTTTTGTCAAACTTTGCCGAAGACGGTTAAGGGACTTGACGGCTCATTTAATTCCGACAAACGGATTGTTGCGCCGCATTTTTTCCTCACCGATGGTGGTCTGGTGGTTGTGGCCGGCATAAACCGTAACCGCATCGTCTAACGCGAAGAGTTTATTTTGAATGCTGCTGATCAGGGTTTCATAGCTGCCGCCGGGAAAATCGGTCCGGCCGATGGAGCCGGCGAACAGGGTGTCGCCCACAAATACGCATTGCTCCGCCTCGCAGTGCAGGGAGATGCCGCCCGGTGTATGGCCCGGTGTGTGAATTACTTTAAAGGTGATGGTGCCGAAGGTGATGGTATCGCCGTCTTCAACCATTCTGTCCGGTGCGGGCGAGTCTTCCGTGGTCATGCCCCAGGCAGCGGCCATGGCGGACAATTGGCTCAACATCGGCGCATCCTGGCTGTGAATGATGATCGGCGCACCGGTGGCCGCCTTCACCTTTTTGTTGGCGCCCACATGGTCGAAGTGGCCGTGCGTGTTTATAATGGCCTTTACCGTCAGCTTGTCCTGGGCCAACGCCATCAGTATCCGCTCGGCTTCGTCGCCCGGATCGATGACCGCCGCTTCTTTGGTTTGAGCACAGCCGACAATAAAACAGTTGGCCATGATCGGCCCGACGGTCAGGTTTTTGATAAGCATGCAAAGATCCTTTCTGTTCTGATATTGCTCGCACAACCGCGGCGATTATTTCTCCCGAACGGCTGTTTTGGCTTTTTCTATCAATTCGATCAGGCTGGTCACCTTGGGCTTGGGACGCGTTTGAACCAGCGCGGTATACGCTTCTTCCGTTAATTGCCGTTGTAGATAAGCACAGACATCAAAGGACTCCCACCAGCAGTCCTGTATTTTGAAGCAGCATGTCGCTTGTTCGCCGCTCGTGCGGCAGTACGCGAACGACACGTCGTTGCCCAGGCGCGGGCAGCGTCGTTTAAGGTGGTCTTTACGGCTGTCCATGGGTTGATCACATATTATTTTTGTGCGAGCCCTTATCTGCTTTTCAGCGATGCCGGTTTGGGAAAATCGGCAAAGGCTTTTTCCGCTTTGACGATTTCTTCATCGCTCAGCTCAAAATCGGTCAGGTCACCGGCCAGGTATTTGGCGTATGCGGTCAAATCCAACAGGCCGTGACCGCTGAAGCAGACCAGAATTACTTTGGCCTTGCCTTCTTCCCTGGCTTTTCGGGCTTCGGCGATGGCACCGGCCAGGGCATGGGTGGTCTCGGGCGCGGGAATGATCCCTTCGGTGCGTGAAAACAGGATGCCGGCCTTTAGGGCATCGAGTTGGGAGATCGCTTGCGGCGTGACGATTCCCTCGTCAACCAACTGGCTCACCGTGGGCGCCATGCCGTGGTACCGCAGGCCACCGGCGTGAAAGGGCGGCGGTACAAAGGTGTGACCCAGGCTGTGCATGGGCAGCAGGGGGGTGTAGCCGGCGGTATCGCCATGGTCGTAGACAAAGGGGGCTTTGGTCAGGGTCGGGCAGGCCGCCGGCTCCACCGGGTAGATCTCGACCTGCTTGCCGTTGATTTTGTCGCAGGCAAACGGAAAGGCGAGGCCGGCAAAATTACTGCCGCCGCCGGCGCAGCCGATGACAACGTCCGGGTATGCGCCGACTTTGGTCAACTGCGCCTTGGCTTCCAGTCCGATGACGGTCTGGTGCAGCATGACATGATTGAGCACGCTGCCCAACGAATACCGGGTCTCGCCGGATTGATCCGCCACGGCGGCCTCCACGGCCTCGCTGATGGCGATCCCCAGACTGCCCGGTGTTTTTGGGTTTTTGGCCAGGGCGTCCTGGCCGGCCTTGGTTTCGGGGCTGGGGCTGGGGACACACTTGCCGCCCCAGGCTTCCATCATTGACTTGCGATACGGCTTCTGGTCGAAACTGATGCGGACCATGAAGACTTTGCATTCCAGACCGAATTGGGCGCAGGCAAACGACAACGCGCTGCCCCATTGCCCGGCTCCGGTTTCGGTGGTGATCCGTTTAATGCCGAAGATTTTATTGTAGTAGGCTTGCGGCACGGCGGTATTCGGTTTGTGGCTGCCGGGAGGACTGACGCTTTCATTCTTGAAATAGATCCTGGCCGGTGTGTCCAGGGCTTTTTCCAGTGCAGTGGCGCGCACCAGCGGCGTGGGGCGCCAGATCCGGTAGACATCCAGGATCTCTGCGGGGATGTCGATCCAGCGTTCGGTGCTCACCTCCTGCTCGATCAGATTCATGGGAAAGACAGGAGCCAGGGCATCGGGCGTTACCGGGTTGCCATCCGGGCCCAACAGGGGATTCATCTTGATATCCGCCAGAATGTTATACCACTGGCGCGGCATCTCCTCGGCCGTTAACATGATATTCTTTACTTCCATGACTCCTCCTTATGCCTTGTTTGATACCACAGGGGGTGTGGTCCGAGCCGGTGGTGGTTTCTTCGGAAGGCTGCGGGTTTTGCGAATGCTGTCCAAAATACCATTGATAAATGATCCCGACTCATCCGTGCCGAATTTCTTACCAATATCAATTGCTTCGTTGATCGATACTTTTACCGGGATATCCTCACAATACAGCAGCTCATACACGGCGATGCGCAAAATATTGCGATCGACACCGGCCATGCGGGAAAGTCTCCAATTGTCCGAGTACTGCTCAATGGTGGCATCAAGTTCGGCCTTGGCCTCCAGGACACCGGTTACCAGGGTTTCAAAAAAAGCAGGCTTGCGCTTGCCCTCCAGAAAACACTGGCAGTAGCTGTCGATCATTTCAGGGGAGGCGCAACGCTGCGCATCCATATAAAACAATGCCTGCAAGGCATACTCGCGTGATTTACGACGGTTTCCCATGGTCAATAGATCCGTTATCCAACAACTGTTACCAAATTGGCCATTTCCACCGCACTCATGGCGGCGCTCCAACCTTTGTTGCCGGCTTTGGTACCGGCACGCTCGATAGCCTGTTCGATGGTTTCAGTGGTGATAATGCCGAAAATCACCGGCACCTGGGTTTGCAGGGTGACCTGGGCGATCCCCTTGCTGACTTCGGCACAAACATAGTCATAGTGTGTGGTGGCCCCGCGAATCACCGCCCCCAGGCAGATCACGGCATGAAATTGCCCGCGCGCCGCCATTTTTTGCGCGATCAACGGAATCTCGAATGCACCGGGCACCTTGACCACTTCAATCGCCTGTTCGTCGGCCCCGCACCGCGTCAGGGCGTCCACAGCCCCCCCCAACAACTTCTCCGTTATAAAATCATTAAACCGACTGACAATAATGCCGAACCGCTTGCCTTCGGCAATCAGATGACCTTCCGTAACCGTGGGCATGGTTGCCTCCTTTTAGTTTGAAATTTAAAACTCGAAAATTGAAACTTGAATAGTCTGGAAAAATTGTGGTGCTCAACCGTCTTGAAACCAGCGCCTTGATGATGATTAAAAAGCACTAAGAACGGTCAAAACGATAGAGAACCTCCCTCCAAATTTCCAGTTTCAAATTTCAAGTTTCAACCTCAGGGTGTTGCCTCAATATTCAACAAATGTCCCATTTTCAATTTTTTGCATTCCAGGTAGCACCGGTTGTGTTCGTTGGCTTCGATCTCCATGGGAACCTGGTCCACAACGCTCAGGCCGTATCCTTGCAGGCCGACCATTTTCTTCGGGTTGTTGGTGATCAGGCGCATTTTCTTGACCCCCAAATCGACCAGCACCTGGGCACCGATACCGTAGTTGCGCAAATCCGGTTTAAACCCGAGCTTTTCGTTGGCTTCCACGGTGTCCATGCCCTGGTCCTGCAAATTATAGGCTTTGAGTTTGTTGACCAATCCGATCCCGCGGCCCTCCTGGCGGATATAGAGCAGGACGCCGGCGCCGGCTTTGTCCATCATCTGCATGGACCGGTGCAGTTGATCACCGCAGTCGCAACGCATGGAGCCGAAGATATCGCCGGTCATACATTCCGAGTGAACCCGCACCAGCACCGGCTCCTCAGGATTGATCTGCCCCTTGATCATGGCGATGTGCTGATACGCGTCCATGTCGTTTTCATAGACGATCACGGTGAATTCACCGGCGTGTTCGGTGGGCACCCGGGCCTCGACGGCGCGCTTGACAAAAGACTCGGTGCGCATGCGGTACTCGATCAGATCGGCAATGGTGCAGATTCCGATGCCGTGCTCTTCGCTGAACTTTTCCAGGGACGGCATGCGTGCCATGGTGCCGTCATCGTCCATGATTTCACAAATTACGCCGGCCGGCCGCAAACCGGCCAAGCGGGCCAGATCCACCGATCCTTCGGTCTGGCCGCACCGGACGATGACGCCGCCGTCCTGGGCCCTTAACGGAAAAATATGTCCGGGACGCACCAGATCGGTCGGTTTGGCGTCGTCGGCCATGGCCGTCAAAATGGTGGTGGCGCGATCCGCCGCCGAAATCCCGGTGGTCACGCCGCAACGGGCTTCAATCGACACGGTAAAACCGGTCCCATAGGGCGACGTGTTGTTGTCGACCATCATCGGGATTTGCAACTCATCCAGCTTTGCCTTTGTCATGGACAAGCAGACTAGCCCTCGACCATATTTGGCCATGAAATTAATCGCCTCGGGCGTTATCTTCTCGGCGGCCATGGTCAAATCGCCTTCGTTTTCACGGTCCTCGTCATCGACAAGAATGACCATTTTGCCATCCTTGATGTCGCGAATGGCTTGCTCGATAGTTATTAGTGGCATTTCTTTTCGTTCTCCTATCTACTACCGGTGATCCGGTATTTCATTACAAAAATCCGGTTTTACCCAAAAACGCCAGATCAACGCCACCGGGTGGCTTTTCCCGGCCGGACGCCGGGCGTGTGATAAAGCGCTCAATGTACTTGCCGATCATGTCGGTTTCAATATTGACCTTGGCCCCGGTTTTTTTTAGACCGATGGTAGTCAGCCGGGCCGTATGGGGAATAATGCTGACTTCAAAACAGTCATCGGTCAGGGTGTTGATGGTCAGACTGGCGCCGTCCACCGCCACGCTGCCCTTGGCAATCATGTACCGGGTCAGCGCCGGCGCGACACCGACCCGCACGCGAACGGCATTGCCCACAGTCTGTCGCTGCAACAGGGTCCCCAGGCCGTCGACGTGACCTGAAACCAGATGACCATCGAGGCGATCGGACAACCGCAACGCCCGCTCCAGATTCACCTGTTCACCGATCCGGGCCTGGCCGAATGTCGATTTGGCCAGCGTCTCCGGCGAAACATCGACCTCAAAGCGTCGACCGGCGATCACCACCGCCGTCAAACAGACCCCGTTGACCGCGATACTATCGCCGATTTTGGTTGCACTCAGATCAAAACCCGCCTCGATCGCCAGCCTTTTCCCCTGCCCAGCCGACCGGATGGCGGCAATTTGCCCCAAGTCTTCTATGATCCCCGTAAACATGGAATGACTTCAATTAAGAATTAGGAATTAAGAAATAAGAATTAAGGTTGCAAATCGTTTTGAATCGACATCATACCGCCATTCTCAATTTCCAATTCCTAATTTCCATTAATTGCCCTATGATAAAATGCATTAAGAACAAAGTTAAAAGTCGGTTTTAAATCGACACCATACCGCCATTCTTAATTCCCAATTCTTAATTCTTAATTGCCGTATAAGTATCCTTCAATCGCAATATCATTTCCAAAATGCCGAACCGCGATATCTTTAACCGGTGTGGCCCGGGCCATCAAGTCGGCCCCGTTGCCGTCGCACATCGGGATGCCGCGTCCGCCCAACAGTTTGGGGGCGTAAAATAAAAACACCTTGTCGACAATGCCGGCCGCTAACGCCGATGCACTGACATGACTGCCGCCTTCCACCAGAACGCTTTGAATCTGCATGTCTGCCAGCCGTTCCATCAGCAGGTCGAGATCAAGGCGGCCGTCAACCTCGGGCAATCCCAGAATTTGGGCGCCACGCTGTTCAAGTCGCCGTTGCCTGGTTCTGATGTCATCGCGCGTCAAGGCTGTCTCGCCGGCAACGATGACCGTGGGCGCTTCCGATTTCTGATTTACCAGACGCGCCTTTTCACAGATCGTCAACTGCGTGTCCAGAATAACTCGGACCGGATCCTTGCCCTTGATATCTTCCAGACGCGTGGTCAATTCCGGATCATCGGCCCGCACGGTGCCGATCCCCACCATGATGGCGTCGTTGGCATGCCGCATTCGATGAACATGTTCACGCGCCTGAGGGCCGGTCACCCAACGCGCATCACCACTGCGGGTGGCGATCTGGCCGTCCAGGGTGGCGGCGCATTTCAAGGTCACAAAAGGGCGTTTGGCCTGCACAAATTTTACGAAGCTTTCGTTCAAACGCCGGGCCTTGTCTTCGCAAACACCTGTCAATACCTCGATCCCATGGGCCCGCAGTGTTTGCGCCCCGCCACCGGCGACATCCGGATTGGGATCCGGCATGGCCATCACCACCCGGCTGATGCCGGCCTCGATTATTTTTTGGGTGCACGGCGGCGTGCGGCCGGTATGATTACACGGTTCCAGGCTGACATACAAGGTTGCCCCGCGCGCCTGTCCTTCGGCGTCATCGATGGCGTGGACTTCGGCATGCGCCCCACCGACATTGCGATGATAGCCCATGCCGACAACCAACTCATCTTTGACAATAACGGCTCCAACCATCGGGTTGGGAGACGTAAAGCCCTGCCCATGAAGCGCCAGGTCGAGCGCCATGGCCATAAAGTAGGTGTCGTCCATATTCAATTCAACTAGGTCTGTCCATTGCTCAGCAAACTTTTCAACTCGTCCACAAAATCGTTTACATCCTTGAATTCGCGGTAAACCGATGCAAAGCGCACATAGGCCACATCATCCAGCGCATGCAGTTTGGCCATAATTTTTTCGCCGATAATCCGCGATTGGATCTCTTTCTCGCCGGTCTCGCGCAAATCACGCTCCATCTCTTCGATGAATTCTTCGATCACATTGATGCTGATGTCACGCTTTTCACAGGCCCGCTTCATTCCCGAGCCGGCTTTTTCACGGCTGAAGACTTCCCGCCGGCCGTCTTTCTTGACGATCATCAATGGAATCTCTTCGATATGCTCATAGGTCGTAAACCGGCGTGCGCACAAAATGCATTCTCTGCGCCGACGGATCACCGTGGCATCCTTGCTCAAGCGCGAATCGATCACCTTGTTGTCAATTTCGCCGCAAAACGGACATTTCATGCGCCATTCCTCTACTCAAGGGTTAACTGGATCATCTCAATGCCGGCCTCCGCCAACATTTCCGCACTCATTTTATCCGCATAACCGGACTGGTAGTAGATCTTTTTGATTCCGGCATTAATCAACATTTTGGCACAAATCAAACACGGCAGGCTGGTGCAAAACAGTGTCGCCCCTTTCATGGTGACCCCATGTACGGCGGCCTGAATAATGGCGTTTTGCTCCGCGTGACTGGCGCGGCAAAGTTCGTGTTTCTCACCGGACGGGATGTTCAATTGCTCCCGGATGCAACCCACTTCAAGACAATGACGAATCCCCGAGGGGGCGCCGTTGTAGCCGGTTGCCAGTACCCGTTTGTCTTTGACCAGCACGGCCCCGACCTGGCGGCGCAGGCAGGTGGAACGACTGGCGGCCAGAACGGCCATTTCCATAAAGTAGGTTTGCCATGACGGCCGCTTTGCGTTGTTATCCATGAACGCCTCGCTATCCTTCAGTGACCGCTTCGGCATATAAGGGAAACCGGCGGCAGAGCGCGAGTGCCTCGGCGCGCACTTTTTCGATGACAGCATCATCTTGCGGCGCTTTTAACACCGCCACGATCATTTCCGCCACGGTTTCCATTTGCACTTCCCGCATGCCGCGCGACGTCAGCACCGGAGTGCCCAAACGAATGCCGCTGGTGACAAACGGACTTTGGGTGTCGAAGGGGATTGTGTTTTTGTTGATGGTCAGCCCGGCCCGGCCCAGAGCGCTTTCGGCAACTCTACCGGTAAGGCCCATCGGCGTCAGGTCCACCAGAACGAGGTGATTATCGGTGCCGCCGGAGACAAGGTGTATCCCGGCACCCGACAGGGCCGCAGCAAGCGCCGCCGCATTTTTGACTGTTTGGGATTGATATTCACGAAATTCCGGGGAAAGCGCCTCTTTAAACGCCAGGGCCTTGGCCGCGATCACGTGCATGAGCGGCCCGCCCTGGATACCCGGAAAAATGGTTTTGTTTAATGGGGTGCCATAGTCGGTTGAGGCCAGGATCAATCCGCCGCGCGGGCCCTTGAGGGTTTTATGGGTGGTGGAAGTCACGACATGGGCATGGGGTATCGGGGACGGATGGACACCGGCCGCCACCAGCCCGGCAATGTGTGCCATATCGACCATCAAATAGGCCTCCACTGAAGCGGCGATGTGGGCAAAGGCTTCAAAATCGAGAATTCGGGGGTAGGCGCTGGCACCGGCCACGATCATGCGCGGCCGGGTCTTTTCCGCCATCCGGCCTAATTCGTCATAGTCGATGGTTCCGGTTTCCTTGTCCACGCCGTAATGCACGAAATTGAACAACTGACCTGAAAAACTGGTGGGACTGCCATGGGTCAAATGGCCGCCGTGGGACAAATCCATGCCCATCACCGTGTCACCGGGTTTGAGCAACGAAAAATAAACCGCCATGTTGGCCTGCGATCCGGAATGGGCCTGCACATTGGCGTATGTTGCGCCGAACAACTCGCACGCGCGGTCAATGGCCAGTTGTTCGGCCGTATCGACGAACTCGCAGCCGCCGTAGTAGCGCTTTTCAGGATACCCTTCGGCGTACTTATTGGTCAGCAGGCTGCCTTGCACCGCCATCACCGCCGGGCTGGCGACATTTTCAGAGGCGATCATTTCAAGCGTATTTTTCTGCCGGTCTGTTTCGCAGGCAATTACACGGGCAATATCAGGATCAATCGATTCAATAAGTTTCGCGTCCACGGGCTTGCTTCCTCTCCTATCGTTTTTCCTGGGCGTGGGCGGCACACAGCCCGATTTCATCAATGCGGTCGAATTTGTCCAGCCGCTTTTGATGGCGTCCACCGTCAAAGGGGGTTTCCAACCAGGTTTTCACAATCTCCAGAGCCAGAATATCGCCGATCACCCGTCCTCCCAGAACGAGAATATTGGCATTGTTATGTCGTCGTGACAGACCGGCCGCGAACAGATCCGCGCACAACGCCGCCCGGACATGGGAAAACTTATTGGCCACCATGCTCATCCCGATGCCGGTGCCGCAGATCAGGATGCCGCGCTTGAACTTTCCGGTGGAAACCGCCGCGGCCACCTTGATGCCATAATCCGGGTAATCGACCGCCTCTTCACTGTAAGCACCGGCGTCTTCAACGTCGATGCCCTGGTCGGTGAGATATTGACAAATCCGCTGTTTCAGTTGAAACGCCGCGTGATCACAGCCGATCATAATCGGGGTCATGTCCATGTGCGCCTGCCCTTTCCGAGTGCGATTGCCGGCAGGTCAAACCGGCAATCAGGATTTAATGGTTAACTTTTTATTAAATATGAAACAAGGTCTCACCGCAAGAGAAAAAATGACCCGGCGGGCGGTAGCGCAGCCGGCACGCTCGCCGCATCCCGGTCGAAAAAAAACCGGCTAGCTGTAATTGACAGAAGCCGGTTTGTAATGTTTGTCGATATGTTGCGGACTCGGCCGGGCTAATCCGTATATTTTTTGACAATCAACGACGCATTGGTGCCGCCAAACCCGAACGAGTTGGTCATGGCGTAATTGATGGTCATTTTGCGGGCCGTATGCGGCACGTAATCCAAATCACACTCATCATCCGGATTGTCCAGATTGATGGTCGGCGGGGCAATATCGTTCTTGACCGCCAGGGCGGTAAACACGGTTTCAATGCCGCCGGCGCCGCCGAGCAAATGACCGGTCATCGATTTGGTGGAACTCATGGCCAGTTTGCTCGCGTGATCGCCAAACACAGTTTTCACAGCGCGCGTTTCGAACTTGTCGTTGAGCGGTGTCGAGGTGCCGTGGGCATTGATATAGTCGATCTTCTCCCGGGTCAGACCGGCACTATCCAGCGCAGCCTGCATGCACCGTGCGGCCCCGTCGCCGTCCGGGCTGGGCTGAGTCATGTGATGGCCATCCCCGCTCATGCCGTAACCGACCATTTCGCCATAGATGGTGGCGCCCCGCTCCAAGGCGTGGTCCAGGCTCTCGAGCATCAGCATACCGGCCCCTTCGCCGACCACAAACCCGTCCCGGTCGCGATCGAACGGCCGCGAGGCTTTGGCCGGTTCGTCGTTGCGCGTGGAGAGCGCCTTCATGGCGCCGAAACCGGCAATACAGGTTCGGGTGATGACCGATTCGACCCCGCCGGTGACCATGCATTCGGCCGCACCGCGCAAAATGGCGGTACACGCGTCACCCACCGCGTGCGCGCCGGCTGCGCAGGCAGTGGCCACCGACGAATTGGGCCCCTTGGCCCCCAAATGGATGGAAATCATGCCGGCGGCCATGTTGCCGATCAACATGGGGATAAAAAACGGGCTGACCCGTTTGGGGCCTTTTTTATCCACGATCTGCGCGGTGCGTTCGAGCATTTCCAATCCGCCCAGGCCGCATCCGGTGATAACACCGCATTTACTTGCATTGGCACCGGTAATTTTGAGCCCCGAATCCTCTAGCGCCATGCGTGCCGCGGCAATGGCGTAGGCGATAAACAACTGATTGCGCTTGGCTTCTTTGCGCGGCAGAAACTCTTCCGCGTTAAACCCCTTGACTTCACCGGCAATTTTGGTGTCGTAATCGCTCGTGTCAAAGCGTGTAATTTCACTGACCCCCGATTTGCCCGCACACAAACCTTCCCATGACGGTTCAACGCCGATACCCAGAGGGGTGACAAGACCGACTCCTGTTATGACTACCCTTCTATTCACATTAGTCCTCTTTTGTATGTTTCAATTCCCTATCGATCAGGAATGGGAGTGCGTGTATTCAATGGCGTCTTTGACGGTGACCAGTTTTTCGGCGTCTTCATCCGAAATCTCAATATCGAACTCTTCTTCCATGGACATAATCAGTTCGACCAAATCCAACGAATCGGCGCCCAGGTCATCCACGAACGACGCTTCCGGCACAACTTCTTCCAGATCCACACTCAGTTTTTCAGCAATAATTTTTTTTACCTTATCTTCGATAGACATCAAATGCTCCTTTCATTAACACTTTAACCCGTCGATTTTTTTCGGAAAACTGGCGTTTCACAATTAAAATCGCGCAAATACGTGTCGGTCCGCGTGTCGGCCGACTTTAAAAAACAATATCAAATATACATGCCACCATTGACATGAATTACTTGTCCGGTAATGTAGGCCGCCGCATCCGACGCCAAAAAGGCGACGGTTGCCGCCACCTCGTCAACCTGCCCGAAGCGCCTCAACGGAATTTGCGTTTGCAGCGCCTCACGCGCCTTATCCGTCATGGCATCGGTCATGTCGGTTTCCACAAAACCCGGCGCCACCGCGTTGACCGTGATATTGCGCGAGGCCAGTTCCCGGGCCGCCGATTTGGTCAAACCGATCAGACCGGCTTTGGAAGCCGCGTAATTGGCCTGCCCGGCATTGCCCATGGCGCCCACCACCGAGGTGATGTTGATGATCCGGCCGCCACGCTGCTTCATCATCGGCCGGGTGGCGCTTTTGATGCAATTGAACGCGCCCTTTAAGTTGATATTCAACACGGTATCCCAGTCGGCCTCTTTCATCATGGCGATCAAGCCGTCTTTGGTGACACCGGCGTTGTTCACGAGCACGTCGATGCGCCCGGTTTTTTCCATAATCTGCTTAAAAAAAGCACTCACCGATTCCGGCGAGGCCACATCGGCCTGAACGCCTTCGGCCGTGCCCCCCTTTTCGCCCACCAAGGCAATGGTCTTTTCAGCAGCTTCGCCGGCGGAATGGTAGTTAAAAAAGAGATGCGTATCCGGCCCGGCCAGCGCCAGGCAAATGGCGCGTCCAATGCCACGGGACCCGCCGGTCACAACCACTGTGCGTTTTGCTTCCGAAGTCATGACTACCTCTCAAAAATAAAGTCGGCAAGCGCATCCATGTCGGCCATGGCACCTTGCACGCTGCCCACCAGGTCGTTGTAAGCAATCGCGGATTTGAACTCTTCCGCAGCCTCAGCCGAAACCACACCGCTGCCCAGGGCAACCCTGGTTGCGTTGGCCGCCACCAGTTGCGCCACTTCGCGGACGAACAATCGCGTCATGACCTTGAGCTTTTCCGACCGGGCGTCATCGGAATTGACGGCAGCGGCAGTCTGCCGCACAAACGCCGCCCCCACTTCCACATGGGCAACGGCATCGGCAAGCATGAACATGGCATATTGCTGCCGGCTCAAGCGGTTGTTGTGGATCACATCGATAAGATGATTCAGCGCTTTTGTGGCCGTCGCCAGCGTGCCGGCGCCGATATCCGTCAGCTCGGCCTGCAACGCTTCCAGTTCAGCGGCAATATCGCCGTAAAAAGCCCCTTTGCTTTTACGGGTGATCTTCCAGCGGAACGTACTGACGATATTCTGCTGGATCTCGCTGGTCCCCTCGTAAATACAGGTGATTTTCACATCACGCTTGATTTTTTCAACTTCATACTCGTTGATGTACCCATAGCCGCCCAGGGCCTGGATGGCATTGTCACAGGCAATGTTGGCCGATTCGGTGGTAAACAGCTTGGCAATGGAACCTTCAACCTGCAAATCCTTTTCGCCGGCATCCAGACGATGTCCGATTTCATCGATGTAAGCGGCGGCGGCCGCCAGCCGCACCACATTGGGCACGATCAACTTGTGGGTATACCCTTGCTTTTCACTCAACGGCGTGCCGAACTGAATCCGCTCCCTGGCATACGGGATCGCGATCGCCAGGGCGGCCTCGCCGGCGCCCAGCCCCATGGCCGCGACCATCAGGCGGGTGTAGCCGAACACCTGGTTGGCTTGTTTCAAACCCTTGCCGGGTTCGCCACCGATCAGATTATCCACCGGCACCACAACATCGGTCAGGGTCAGTGGTGATGTATTGGAAGCGCGGATCCCGTGCTTCTCCTCCCCTTTGCCCAGTTCAAAACCGTCGGTGCCTTTCTCAACCACAAAAAAAGTGGGGCCTTCGGGGGTATTTGCCAACAACGTCACAAAATCGGCATAGCCGCCGTTGGAAATAAACTGCTTGGTTCCATTGATCTTATAAGCGGTCACATTGCCGTTGGCATCCGCAAGCGGCTCGGCTTTGGTTTTCAACGCCGCCAGATTGCTGCCGGCCCCGGCCTCGGTGACGGCATAGGCCACCAGCGTATTGCCCTCGGCAATAGCACCCAGCCATTTGGCTTTCTGCTCATCGGTCGCCCCCACAAGCAAGGGATCCGCGCCGAGTTGAATGGCAAAAAACGCCGTACCGACACCCAGGCATATCTTGGCCATCTCCCGTGTCACGGCGCAGCAATCGCGCGCGCCGCCGCCCATGCCACCGTAATCTTCCGGAATGAACAATAACTGCAGACCGATCTCCGGCCCCAGCATCTCACGAATGGTTTCTTCCGGAAAAATTTCCTTTTTATCGTATTCCAGGATTTTCTCTTGGGTGAGGAGCTTCTTGCGAAGCTGCTGGATCGTTTCAACAACCATCTGACGAGATTCGTCATCCAATCCTTGCAGTTCCACACCTGTATCATTCTGCGCTGCCATGGCATCTATCCTTCATCGATTTCAAGGTCGGCCCAAAATAAAAAAAACAACGCGACCGGACACACGCGTGGACAAATCCGCGGTTTTTTTAAACTAGACCAAAATTTATTTTTATGGATTAATTAGGGTAGCGGGGACCGGCCTCGCAACGTTAATCCTCATCGGACTCCGAAACATTGCGGCCTTTATAGCTTCCGCATTCAGAACAAGCAAAATGGGGCAGTTTCGCCTCGCCACATTCCGGGCAGGTTGTAGTGTTTGGTGCGGTGGCTTTTTTATGGGTACGGCGCATATCGCGCTTTGACTTAGAGGTTTTGCGCTTGGGAACAGCCATTGTAATCTCCTAACTAATTGTAATCATTTTAATTTATTTCCAGAATCGCTAATTGCTTAAAAAATCCTGTCTCTAGTAATTAAAAATCAGGGGAATGTCAAGAATTTTCCCAGAATGCCCGGCTCTATCCTTGTCGATTGCACCGGACTGTGATATGCCAACAAGCGGCACGCGGGTGGCAATTTCGAATAAACTAATTAATATTAACATGTTAAGCGTTATAAGCGCCTTGTCCGGAAGCTGAGCCAAAAAACGGCACCAACCAAAAAAAACCCGCGCCGGGAACTTTTATACCATCGTGACGCCCATTTACTTATGACTACATCGCAATGAATGCAAAGAGTAAATCGATTAGCGAATAATCTTTTAATTCTAAATTGTTATCGCACTACTAACAATTACGCCGCCGGCAATCAATCCCGCCGGTCGCGGCAACTGATCGAATTCGAACCAAAAAAGGAAGCCCATGCAATCCATCGTTACCCGTTTTCCCCCCAGCCCTTCCGGTTACTTGCACCTTGGCGGTGCACGCACCGCCCTGTTCAACTGGCTCTACGCACGGCACACCAAGGGCCGCTTTGTACTGCGTTTTGAAGACACCGACGTCGCCCGGTCGACCCAGGCTTCCATCGACGCCATTTATGAAGCCCTTGAGTGGCTCGGCATCGATTGGGATGAAGGTCCGTACTTTCAGTCCCAACGGGCCGACTTGCACAATGAACACATAGACCGACTGATCGCCGGGGATCAGGCCTACCATTGCACCTGCAGCCCCGAGCAAATCGACGCCATGCGCACCAAAGCCATGGCCGCCGGAGACAAACCCCGCTATGACGGCACCTGCCGCGCCAAGGGCCTCGGCCCGCAACCCGGCGCTGTTGTGCGCTTCAAGGCCCCGGCCACCGGAATCACAATCCTGGACGACACTATCAAGGGCCGCATTGTTTTCCAGAACGCGGAACTCGACGATTTTATTATCCGCCGTAGCGACGGCACGCCGACCTACAACCTGGCCGTGGTGGTCGACGACATCACCATGGGCATCAACACCGTCATCCGCGGCGACGACCACGTGAACAACACCCCCAAACAGATCCTGTTGTTTCAGGCCCTCGATGCACCGCTGCCGACCTTCGGGCACGTGCCGATGGTGCTGGGCGCCGACCGCTCACGCCTGAGCAAGCGCCACGGGGCCACCTCCGTGACCGCCTACCGCGACATGGGGTATCTGCCCGACGCCATGATCAATTTTCTGGTGCGCCTCGGCTGGTCGCATGGCGACCAGGAATTTTTCACCCGCGAGGAGCTGATCGAAAAGTTTTCCCTGGAAAATATCGGCCGTAGCGCCGGGATTTTCAATCCTGAAAAACTCCAGGCCATCAATGCCGACCATATCAAGGCTACACCACCGGCGCATCTGATCTCACACCTGCAACCTTTTCTAAAGACCCAGGGCGTCGAGACCCATGACGAAACGTTGCTCTGCAAAATAATCCCCACCCTGAATACCCGCAGTAAAACACTGGCGGACATGGCCGAAGGGGCGCATTTTTATTTTCGGGAAACCATCGAGTTCGATGAGAAAGCGGCCAAAAAATTCCTGCGCCCGGTCAGTCTGGAACCGATGCGCCTGTTGACCGAAAAATTGACACAACTTAAGGAGTTTACCGAAGCTGGCCTGGAAGACGTCTTTAAACAGGTGATGGACCAAACCGAAATCAAGCTGGGCAAGATCGCCCAACCGGTCCGTGTGGCCCTGACCGGCGGCACCGTCAGTCCGGGCATATTCGAAATCATTGCCGTCCTGGGCCGCGAGACCACCTTGCGGCGACTCCAAAAGGCGGTCGCGTATATCCAAAAACGGGCCGACGCCGGCTAGTTTTTTATTGACTGGATACGGCGCCTAGGTTATTTTTGGCACCTATTTCACTGGGAGATCGTCTAGCGGCAAGACTACGGACTCTGACTCCGTCAACCCAGGTTCGAATCCTGGTCTCCCAGCCATCCGACAAAAAAAGGGCTTAGCCGAAACGGCTAAGCCCTTTTTTAGTAATTGTGACGTTTTTACTGCCACTACGCGTCATGCCGGCAAAAACAGAATCCATATCTTACGAATGAAATTTCCCCGGATGCCGGCTTTGGCCGGCATGGCGAGAAAAACACCCATTTTCAGCAGTGCTCACTTCTTCTTTTTAGCAAATTTCGCCCACTGATCACGCAACGTGACCGTCCGGTTGAAGACCGGGGTGCCGGGTTTGGAATCGGCGGTGTCGGCGATAAAGTAGCCGAGCCGTTCGAACTGGACCTGGTCGCCGGGTTGGGCGGCTGCAAGGCTCGGCTCCAGGCGACAGCCGGTCAGGGTTTCCAGAGACTTGGGATTGATATGGTCGGTGAAATGTTCGCCTTGTTTAGCGGCGGCGGGATTCTCGTCGTTGAACAGGCGGTCGTATAACCGCACCTCGGCTTTGATTGCATGGGCTGCCGAGACCCAGTGCAGGGTGGCCTTGACCTTACGGCCGTCGGGAGAATCACCACCGCGGGTGGTCGGATCGTAAGTGCAATGAACTTCGGTGACGTTGCCGGCAGCATCCTTGATGACTTCTTCACACTTGATGAAGTAGGCGTAGCGCAGCCGTACTTCGCGGCCCGGTGCAAGGCGAAAGAACTTCTTGGGCGGGGCTTCCATGAAGTCTTCCTGCTCGATGTAAAGTTCACGGCCGAACGGCACTTTGCGGGTACCGCGCTCAGGGTATTCCGGGTGGTTGACGGCGCCCAACTCTTCACTCTGGCCTGCGGGATAGTTGGTGATCACCACCTTGAGCGGCCGCAGTACCGCCATGACCCGTGGGGCGCGGGCGTTAAGATCTTCCCGGAGACAGTACTCCAGCAGGGCGACATCCACCACGCTGTCGCGCTTGGCGACCCCGATGCGGTCGCAGAAATTACGGATCGCTTCGGGAGTATAGCCCCGGCGACGGTAGCCGGAGATGGTCGGCATGCGCGGGTCATCCCACCCGTCGACATGGCCCTGGTCCACCAGTTCGATCAGCTTGCGTTTGCTCAGCACGGTAAAACTCAAGTTGAGCCGGGCGAATTCGATCTGCTGGGGATGGCACGGCACGGGCAGTTGGTCGAGCACCCAGTCGTAAAGCGGGCGGTGGTCCTCGAACTCCAGGGTGCAGATGGAGTGGGTGATTTTCTCCAAGGCGTCGGAAAGACAATGGGTGTAATCGTACATCGGATAGATGCACCATTTGTCGCCGGTGCGGTGGTGCGCGGCGTGTCGAATGCGGTAGATGGCCGGGTCGCGCATGTTCATGTTCGGCGAGGCCATGTCGATCTTGGCCCGCAGTACATGGGCGCCGTCCTTGAACTCGCCCGCGCGCATGCGCTCAAACAGGTCCAGGTTTTCTTCGACACTGCGGTCACGGTAAGGACTTTGCTTGCCCGGTTCGGTGAGGGTGCCGCGATGGTCGCGTATCTCTTCGGCGCTCAGGCTGTCCACATAGGCCCTGCCGGCCTTGATCAGGTGCACGGCAAAATCGTAAAGCTGTTCAAAGTAATCCGATGCGTAGTATTCGCGCTCTTCCCAGTCAAACCCCAACCAGCGCACATCGGTTTTAATCGAGTCGACGTATTCAATTTCTTCTTTTTCGGGGTTGGTGTCGTCAAAACGCAGGTTGCAGGTGCCGTTGTAGTCCCTGGCGATGCCGAAGTTCAAGCAGATCGACTTGGCGTGACCGATGTGCAGATAACCGTTGGGCTCTGGTGGAAAACGGGTGGCTACCCGGCCGTCGTTCTTGCCGGTTTTCAGATCGTCATCGATGATGGTGCGGATGAAATTGGTGGCGGCTGCGTTGTTATTGCCGCTTTCGCTTTGCTCTGTTTTGGGGTGCCCCTGCTTTTTAGCCATTATGAATCCTTGTGCGGTTCCTTGCGCCGGTTGACGTTTTGCAAGGTGCCGGTCAAATTAAGTTCATCAAATCAATCAGTTATCAGGCGTTTCTACCACATCTGCCAAATCACTGTAAATGCTTTTTTAACCGGCTTTCAAACCGGCCCCGGCCGGTGGCAAAAAGCCTCGCGGAAATCCTTGACAGCCGCTTCCGGGTTATATATTCGAAGTTTTTATATTCGATTTTGCGAACTGCGGCACCCATTGCTCGTATCTATCTGGAAATGGTAGCTTTGTGCCCATCCGGAAATAGCATCTTTTGGCCCCTGGCGGCGTTCTCACATTTTTAAAATCCTCGGAATAGCTCGCTATACCTGCGGTTTTGAAAATGTTCGGGCCTTGCCAGGAACCATAATCTACCATTTCCGAATGGGCACTAGCTTGCGGCAATTCTCATACCGCCATCGATTAACACCCGCTCCGCAGGTGAACGCCTCAATGCTGAAACAAAACCCAATGGAGAGCAAGATGAAAACAAAAGTATTATCCCTGGTGGTTGCATGTGCTGTGCTGGCTGTTACGACGGCAGGTATCGCCCCGGCAGCCGATGAACACACGGTATACGTCGAGGACCGGATCAGTCTGCAAGTGCTCAGCGGCGCCCTGTTTGCCCCCACCGGCCTGGGGCCGGATACGCCCACGTTCAATTATATCCCGGTAAATGCGCGTTTGGGCTGGATGCTCAACACCCCCAAGGGCAACGCAGGCTTTTTCCGGGGCAACTGGGAAATGCTGGCCGAGGTCACGGCCGCCTGGATCTATGATAGTTTCGGCTCCTACTATGTTGGTGTTACGCCCCTGATTCGTTATAACTTTGTTCAGCCGGACGCGCGCATCGTACCCTATGTGCAGGGCGGCTGGGGGATCGTCTTTACCGACGCCCATGAAGAGGACGACCAGCGGGCCATCGGCCAGGAACTTGAATTCACGCCGCAAATCAGTGTGGGCTTGCGCTATCTGCTCAACGACAAATGGTCCTTCGATGCCGAGGGCATGTGGCATCACATCTCCAATGCCGATTTGGACGAACGCAACGCCGGCATCAACGCCCTGGGCGGTTTTGTCGGATTCACCTATTTCTTTGATGAGTTGTGGCAGTAGGGTTGGCTAGTCGACAAGTTTCTTGTACGATCACGCGCCAAACACAATCCCGACATAGCCAACCAAACTATCCCCCGGACTTTTATCATAGCTGGTGGCATAGGCCACTTTTGCCGCCCTTTCAGCGCCCAGGGCTTTGCCGGCGGCAAGGGCGGTGGCCACGGCGCCGCTGCAACAGGCGTTCTGGTTGGTGCGCGCTTCGGTCAGGACCCGCTCGGCGTCCAGCGCCAGCATGGCATCAATTACTTTGGGATCGTTTTCGGATTGGACCCACTGTGCGGCTTGTGGTCCGGTGCCCTGGGGCATGAAGCCGTAATTGGTGCCGTAGTGCGTCAGGTCGGTGGAGCCGATTACCTTGATGTTCAGCTTCATGTCAGCGGCCAGTTCAGCCAGGGTCCGGCCGATATCAAGGGCTTCGGACCGGGGAGACGCGCCAATGGGCACAATGCGGGCATCGGCGAAATAGTGCTTGATGAAGGGGAGCTGCAATTCAATGGTGTTGTCGGGATTGAATTTTTGTGCGGTTTCTACCCGGAATTGAAAGCGCTCGTTCAACGCGCCGGCCAATGGGGTGTCGATGGGCAACTCGCCCAGGGGGGTGGCCCACGCACCGTCGAGCATGATAAAATTGGATGAACCGGGATGCAGGTGCATGCCCAGGATCACCACCACATCAGGCGCCGGACCGTTAGCCAGGCAGGCGATGACGTTGCATGCGATACTGCCGGAATAGTACCAGCCGGCATGGGGCACAACCCCGCCGTGCCAGTTTTCGGCGGCCAGCGCCTTGGTGTCGATTTCATTTTCAAAGGCCAGGATCTGCTTCCGGCATTCCGGCGCCGATCCCGGATACCAACTGCCTGCGAAAACAGCTTCACGAATCTGCATGTTATCCGCCTTTCCATATTTGCGGTTCACTCTGACAAGCGGTTGGGCCGCCGATCCTTGCCGATGAAGATCTATAAGAACTTGACATCATTTCGGGCAGGAAGTAGTTTGGCAGGGTTATCGATCGGACGGGAAAACCGCTTGTATGGTCACATCAAAAAAAGATCCACCCTGTCACGATTTAACAAGTGTCCATCCGGAAATGGCATCTTTTGGCCCCCGGCGGGGTTCTCGCATTTTTAAAATCCTCGACATAGCCCGCTATGCCTGCGGTTTTAAAAACGCTCGGGCCTCGCCGGGCGCCAAAAGTTACCATTTCCGGATGGACACTAGCAAGGATCTTTTTTTTTGCAATAAAATGATTAAACTAAGCTGTGAATTCAAAATACGACATTTGGTCGATGTGGTCCCCCCCTGGTTTTACAATTTCAACAAATCGACCGGGCGCAAGGTTGCATCAGACCATGGATCTGACCACTGACAGGAGGCAAACATGTGGGAATACACGGATAAGTTGCGCGAACATTTTTTAAATCCCTGCAATGTCGGCGCCATTGATGATGCGGACGGAATCGGCGAAGTCGGCTCGTTGGCTTGCGGCGACGCCTTGAAACTGTTTTTCAAGGTGGATGACAACGAGCGCATCGTGGATGTGAAATTTCAAACCTTCGGTTGCGCCAGCGCCATTGCATCTTCATCAGCCCTGACGGAAATGATCAAAGGAAAAACACTGCAAGAGGCTGAAAAAATAAGCAACGAGGATATCGCCGAATTTCTGGGCGGCCTGCCCAAGGAAAAGATGCACTGCTCGGTCATGGGCCGGGATGCCCTGGAAAAGGCCATTGCCAATTTCCGTGGTGACGGCGGCAAGAAAAAAGAGGGTGACATTGTATGTGAGTGTTTCGGCATCACCGATGTCGAAATCAAGCGGGCGGTCAATGAAAACAATCTCAAATCGATTGACGATGTCACCGACTACGTGAAAGCCGGCGGTGGCTGCGGCAACTGCCATGACCGGATTCAGGCGATCATAGATACCGCCCTGGGCAAAAAACCGCTCGAAATCATCAAACCGGTGCGCCTGACCAATTTACAAAAAATCAAACTGATCGAAGAGACATTGGAAGCCGATATCAAACCGGCGCTGAAACAGGATGGCGGTAATATCGAGCTGGTCGATGTAGACGGCAACCGCGTCTATGTTCGTATGATTGGTAGCTGCGCGACTTGCAGCAAATCCCAACTAACCCTTAAAAATCATGTGGAGTCGAAGTTGCGCCAGAAAGTGACCCCTGAACTGATTGTAGAGGAGGTTTAAGGCATGCAGGTGATTTATCTGGACAACAACGCAACGACGCGGGTGGCCCCCGAGGTTGTGGAAGAAATGCTGCCGTATTTGAGCGAATTCTATGGCAATCCGTCAAGCATGCACTCTTTTGGCGGCCGGGTGGGCGATAAAATCAAGACGGCCCGCGAGCAGGTGGCCCGTTTGATCGGCGCCTCGCCCGAGGAGATCATCTTCACCAGTTGCGGCACGGAAAGCGACAGCACGGCGGTACGCGCGGCCCTGGCAACGCAACCGGACAAGAAACATATCATCACTTCACGGGTAGAACATCCGGCCATCAAAAATCTATGCGAATATCTAGCCAAAAACGACTACCGGGTAACCTACGTACCGGTTGACCGTGAGGGACGCCTTGATCTCGACTACCTCTACCGCAGCTTGACCGACGACACCGCCATCGTGTCGCTGATGTGGGCCAACAATGAATCCGGGGTCATATTTCCCATTGAAGAAGTCGCCGCGAAGATAAAGGCCAAAGGCATTTTACTGCACACCGATGCGGTTCAGGCCGCAGGCAAGGTGCCGGTGGATGTCAATGCAAGCCAAGTGGACATGCTTTCCATGTCCGGACACAAAATCCACGCGCCCAAAGGCGTGGGGGTACTGTACGTGCGCAAGGCAACGCCCTATGCGCCGTTTATGCTGGGAGGCCACCAAGAGCACGGCCGCCGCGGCGGGACTGAAAATGTCGCCTCGATCATCGGCTTAGGCAAAGCCTGTGAAATGGCCGCCGAGCACCTTGACGATATGCAAACAAGGGTGCGGGGCCTGCGTGACAAGCTGGAAACCGCCCTGCTGACCCAAATCCCCAACTCCATGGTCAACGGCACACATGATCGTGACGACCGTCTGCCCAACACCACCAGCATCGCTTATGAGTTCGTAGAAGGCGAGGCGATTCTGCTTATGATGAACGAGTTGGGCATTTGCGCCTCATCCGGTTCGGCCTGCACCTCGGGATCGTTGGAACCTTCGCATGTGCTGCGCGCCATGAATGTACCGTTCACAGCTGCCCACGGCTCCATTCGCTACAGCCTGAGCAGCTACACCACGGCAAAAGAGATCGATTTTGTGATTGAAAAAATGCCGCCCATCATTTCACGCCTGCGGGAAATGTCACCCTTCTGGCAGGAAGCCGCACAGAATCAACTCGTCGGCTCCTGAATTCACACCACACCATATTATAAAACAGAAGGATAATCGACATGTTCAAAGTAATGCTCAGGGACAACCTGTCGCCCGTGGCGCGGGAGATTCTGGAAGCAACCGGCAAGATTGAAGTGGTGGTGGACAACGACAAACAAACATCCGACCCGGATGTTCTGGCCGGGTTGATCGGCAATTACGACGCGGTGGCCGTGCGTAGCGGAACCCGCCTGACCCGGGCAGTGATCGACCGGGCCGCCAGGTTGAAAGCAATCGGCCGGGCCGGTATCGGCGTGGATAACATCGATGTGAAGGCCGCCAGTCGCAAAGGGGTGGTGGTAATGAACGCCCCGGGCGGCAATACCGTAACAACGGCCGAGCACGCGCTGTCCATGATGATGGCCCTGGCCCGCAATATTCCCCAGGCCACGGCCTCCATGCGCGCCGGCAAATGGGAGAAGAAAAAACTGACCGGCACTGAAATCACCGGCAAAACCCTCGGCGTGGTGGGGCTGGGCCAAATCGGCCGTATTGTGGCCGAGCGCGCCCGTGGCCTGCAGATGCATGTTCTGGCCGCCGATCCCTTTATCAGCCCGGATGCCGCCAAGGCGCTGGGCGTCGAGCTTTGCGCGCTTGATGACCTGTTGGCGCGGGCTGATTTCGTCACCCTGCATGTTCCCCGGTTGAAAGAAACCATCGGCATGTTCAACGCACAAACCCTGGCGCGAATGAAACCCGGCGCACGCCTGATCAACTGTAGTCGCGGTGACGTGGTCAACTTGGACGATTTACACCAGGCGCTTGAAAAAGGCCATCTGGCCGGCGCCGCCCTGGATGTCTTTCCTCAGGAACCCCCGGACATAAGTCTGCCGGTGTTACAGCACCCGAATGTTATTTTAACGCCGCATTTGGGGGCGGCCACCAGTGAAGCTCAGGATAAAGTTGCCTCCATGGTCGCCCATCAGATTGCCGCGTACCTGATATCCGGAACCATCACCAACGCACTTAATTTCCCCTCGGTGTCCAGAGAAGTCATGGAAGAGATCCGGCCTCATATATCTTTGGCTGAAAAGATGGGAGCGCTCATGGGGCAGTTATCGGACAAGGTTTACGATCTGGTTATTTCTTACACCGGCGAAGTGGCGCGGCTTGACACCCAGCCCTTGACCCACGCCGTTTTGAAGGGTTATCTGGGCGCCTTCACGGACACGCCGGTCAACTATGTCAGCGCACCGGCCCTGGCGGCAGAAAAGGGAATCAAGGTCAAGGAGACGGTGCGGCGGGAAGTCAAAGACGACTTTGCCGGCGTGATTCAGATTAAACTAGTCGATCATGATCAGGGACCGGATGAAATCTGGGGTGCGATCTTCGGAAAAATCCACCCGCGAATCGTACGGCTCGGACGCATTTACATGGATGCCTTGCCCCAGGGCCATATGCTGGTCATCCAGAATATCGACAAACCCGGCGTCATCGGCAATGTGGGCACCACCCTGGGGCATCACCGGATCAACATCGGGCGGTTTCAACTAGGCCGCTTGCACGGCAAGGCCCTGTGTATGGTAAACATTGATACGGCTGCGGATGAGAGTGTTATTGAAGATTTACAGCAACTGCCGAATATTCTCAGCGTGCGACAAGTGAATATGGGCGAAGCTTGAGGGGCAATGAAGAATTAAGAATGGGGAGTTAAGAATTGAGGTATGCTGTCGTTTTTGGCCACCGGTTTTGTAAACTGTTGCCCAACCTCAATTCTTATTTTTTAATTCCAGATTCTTAATTCTCCTCAAGGGGGTCACGTGTCGTCCAAATCGTCATAGTACTTGGCGGAACATTCCGGGCATATGGAATGGGACAGGGCGGCTTCCGTGTTTTGGTAAATATACAATTCCAGCGAAACCCAGGAGTCCATGCGCTCAGGTTCGGCACCGTCCTTACGGATCTTCTTGCAGTGTGAGCAGATCGGCAGAATGCCTTGCAACGTCTTGATTTCCCGCAGGGCCTTTTCAAGATCGGCATTGGCCGTTTTCAGTTCCTCGTTTTTGTTTGCCAACTCGGTATTTTTTTCCTCGATGACAACCCGGGAATGCTTCAGGGCCAGATGCGTGCGTACCCTTGCGAGCAGCTCGGCGCTGTTAAAAGGCTTGGCAATGTAATCGACCGCGCCGACTTCAAAGCCTTTCACGATATCTTCTTTTTCGGTTTTGGCTGTCAGAAAAACAATGGGCAGTTCCTGGCCGTTCAACAACGCCTGTATTTTACGGCAAACTTCAAAGCCGTCCATCTGCGGCATCATGACATCCAGCAGCACTAGATCAAACGCTTCCGATTCAATCAGCGACAGCGCCTGTTTACCACTGGTTGCATAGGAAATTGCATAGCCCGCCTTTTTCAGAATGCTACCCAGAACCTGAATATTCTGCGGAATGTCATCAACAATCAAAATGTTGTATTCGGGATCACTCATAGACATTTTCTTCCAATTTAGTTCTAATCTTTTGAATCAGGCCCGGATAGTCATCAAGGGCCTGAGCCATATTTTCGATATCCATTTCGTTAACCAAAGCCACTAAATTCGAACCCAGCGTCGTTAGCGGTTCTATCGCATAATTCTCACCCAAAGTCGTCAACCGCTGTGCAAATGCTTCGGTATCGGGGATGCATTGGCGGCGACAAACCTCCTTCCATTGCTCATCAAGGGTGCCATTGATAATGGCAAGTAATTTTTTCCGTTCGGTTTTATCATCGGGCAACACCACATCGTTGAGACTCGCGTCCAAACCGGCCGTTTCATCACTTTTGAGCTGGGTCCCGCGCTCATCGACGAACGGGATAAATTGGCGGAGTGTTTTGACCAGGTCTTTGCGATCAAAGGGTTTGATCAAAAAAGTGTCGAAACCGCTGGCCTGGATGCGGTCGATATCTTCCTTCATGCCGGCGGCCGTCATCGCGATCACCGGTATGTTTTGGGTGGCGTTATTTAACCGGATCTTTTCAAGGGCTTCATAGCCGTTTAAATGGGGCATTTTTAAATCAAGCAAAATGACATCGGGAATTTCGCTGCGCGCCACGTTAACGGCTTGCCGGCCGTCTTCGGCTTCAAGCAAGGTTAAGCGGGTATCCTCAAATATCTCTTTTATCAGGCTGCGCGTGATGGCGATGTCATCGGCAATCAGGACGGTTGCCGCCTGCAATCTACTCGCGTCGTCAAACGATTCATCCGCCGGCGAGGGATGCTTTAAAAACTCACCGATCGCCACACGATACAAGCTGATTTTAAACTGGCTGCCTTTGCCGGGTGCGCTGGTCAGATTGATCCGCCCGCCCATATTGTTCACCAAGTTACGGGAAATCGTCAAACCCAACCCGGTGCCGCCATAGCGGGAAAGACTTTGACCGCTTTGCTGGTGAAAAGCACCGAAGATATATCGCTGCGCGCTACGTTCAATGCCGATACCGGTGTCTGCCACTTCAATTTCGAGATCGACATGGCGTGGGTCGGGCCTGGCGGTGACACGGGCATACAAACAAACACTCCCTTTTTCAGTAAATTTAACGGCATTGGCGATCAGGTTGAACAGGACTTGTCGCATGCGCGCCTCGTCAAGCATCAATACGTCCGGCACATCGTTTTGTACGATACTGCGAAAGGCGATCCCCTTTTGTTCGATTCGGGCTGAAAAGATCTTTTCGATTTCTTCAAACAAGGAGGCCAGGCTGATCGGTTCTGAAAGGATTTCCAATTTGCCGGCTTCGATCTTGGACAGGTCCAGGATATCGTTGATCAGTGTCAGCAGATTTTTGCTACTCGATTTGATCGCCTCCAGATAACGTTTATGCTGTGGTTTATGCGATCCGTTGTCGAGCAGATCGGTAAAGCCGATAATTGCGTTCATCGGGGTCCGAATTTCATGGCTCATATTGGCCAGAAACAGACTCTTGGCCTTGCTGGCGGCCTCGGCGGCCTGGCGCTCTTTTTCGGCTTGGGCCTTGGCGCGCCGTGCACTGATATCGACGATAGAGCCAGCGTAGTGTTGCAATTTACCGTAGTCGTTGTATACCGACCGCGCGGCGATGGCGGCCCAAAAAATACTGCTGTCTTTTTTTCGCAACCGGGTTTCAAATCCCAATATTTGAGTCTTGCGTTTCAGCAGTTTTTCGAACCGGCTGTAATCGGCCGGTTCAACAAACAACTGTTGGGCGATGTCCGTGATCGAGTGCATCAACTCGGCTTCGGACCCATACCCCAGAATACGGGCCATGGACGGATTCACGGTGACAAATTGCCGGTTGGTGGTGTTGGTCTGGAAAATTCCCTCGATGGCGTTTTCAAATATGCTGCGATATTTCTCCTCGGCCTGCACCAGATCGTGCCGCCCCTGATGCAGTTGCACCGACATCTGGTTGAACGCCTGGGCCATTTCACCGATTTCATCCTTGGCATCCAGGTGCACGGTTTTCCCCAACTGTCCATTTTGCAGCATATCAATGGTGTTATGTAAAAGAAATACCGGTTTCAAAACCAGACGTGTCAAAAGGATATTGAGTAAAACTGCCATCAAAAAAAGAGTGGTGAGCAAAAGGGTCAGTGAAATGGTCACCGATAAAATCGTATTTCTTTTCAGATCGGCTAAATCATAGTAAATTTTAACATAACCGATCTTGCGCCCAATTACTTTGATTTGATTCAAATAGACCGCCATTGAGCGGTTGTTTATTCTTTGCATCTTGAAGCTGGCATCCTGTTCGCCAAGATCCATCTGTTCGGCCGCTACAAGAGGCGCTTTAAATTCGTCATGCGTCGACATATACACACTGCCGTCGGTTTTATAAATGGTCGCAGCCGCAACAAACTGCACTTTCAAAAAATCATTGAGCGTTTCGGTCAGGGCCCGCTGTTGGTTAGCGAACAATTCGTTGGCCAGATCCTCGTTTTTTTGACGTGCCACCGTTTCCAGCAGCAGGCGCACCTTGGCCAAATGTGCGTTGTAGCGCCGATTTTCAAATGGATAGAGACTTGCCCCCGAGATGATGGCGATACCGACCGCCGTCACCACAATCGCGGCGTTGATTTTCAGTCTCAATCCTTTGCGTTTAAGTTGCATCGCGCTTTCAGTGTTTCAGCCGGACAAATGTGTGTCGTTACATCACCAACCTGTGACTCACGGTTCCAAGGTTTTAAGATACTCCAATTTACCGTCACGAACCATCATTATCACGGCGCTTTTTACCGGATCGCCTTGATGATTAAAGGTGATCGTGCCCGTGACCCCTTGGTAGTTTTGCGTCTGCTTCAAGGCGTTTTTCACGGTTGCCCGGTCGGTTGTCCCGGCCCGCCGTATCGCGTCAGCCAACAACATGGTGGCGTCATAGGCGAGCACGGTACCTACCTTGGGGGGTAAATCGGTCTTGTGATCAGCCAGAAACATTTTGGAAATTTCCGAATCGACCGACGGTGACCAGTGCGAACAAAAATAACCCAGTTTCAAATCCTTGCCGCCTTTATTCAGGAAAGTGCTGATCGACCAACCGTCGCCGCCCATGGGAATGGAAGTGATACCGGCATCCTGTGCCTTCTTGACAATATAGCCGCTTTCATCATGGCCGGAAAGGAACATAACATCCGCGGCGGCCTTTTTAGCTTGTCGAATTTGGTCGTTTAATTCAAGAAACTTTTTTTTGTACGCGATCTCATGCAGTACGGTGCCGCCCAGTTTCCTGAAATTCTCAATGAAAATTTTTGACAGACCAATGCTGTAATCACTCGTCAAGTCGATAAAAATAACCGCCGTGCGGGCGTGTAGATCTTCATACGCAAAACGGGCCATGACCTGGCCGACAAAAGTGTCTACAAAGCAGACCCGAAAAATATAATCGCCGATTCGCGTCACCTGCGGGTGGGTTGAATAACTCGATATCATCGGTATCCCACGTTTCTGGGCGACCTTGGCAATCGCCAGTGAATACGAACTCCAGGCCGCCCCCACGATACCGACCGCACCTGTCGCAACAGCCGACTCTGCGGCAATGTGCGCACCGATAGGGGTGCTTTGATTGTCGATCAGGTGCAATTTGACTTGTCTGCCGAGCACGCCGCCGGATTGATTGAGTGAATCGACCGCCAGCCGAACACCCTTTACCGATTCCACCGAGGCATCCGCCGCCGCCCCGGTAATGCCGTAAATGGCAGCGATCGGGATGGTGTCCTGGGCGCCCACCACCTGCAGCGGTAATGTCAACAAAACAAATACAAATGAGACGAGTAAGGGCCACTTTTTCATAGAGCGAATCATTTTGCGTGTTACAAATGAAATTGTATGATCGTACTTAAACCGACTATGGATTTACGGTGGTTATAAATCGAGTCGCACCGTTTTCCAACTTTAGAATGATGACGCCTTTATCAAGCGGATCACCATTATCATCAAACGAGATATATCCGGTTGCCCCGGCAAAACGAACGGTGCCGGCGATGGCGTCGCGAATGAGGCGGCGATCCAGCGAACCGGCTCGCCGAATCGCATTGATCAGCAGCATCGTGGCGTCATAGGCCAGCGGCGCGCTCAAATTCTGCACTTTGGCGCCATACTTGGCTTGGTAAATTTTAAGTAGATGCTCACTTTGACGAAAGGGTACCCGGGGATGCCAGGGGGTGGAGTGGAAACTGCCGGCCGCCGCTTCCCCGGCAACGGACCAGATATCATCCCAGGCATCACCGCCCAAATAGATTGTATTGATGCCCATACCATTGGCTTGACGGATCAACAGGCCGCTGTCACGCGTATATCCGGGCACGTAGACCACATCGGGTTTGAGTTGCTTGATCCTTATTAAGATATCCGAAAAATCGACGGCTTTGCCGCGATACTCGCCTTCCCACAAAATACGCCCACCATCCGCGGCAAAACCGGCCGTGAAAAACTCGGCCAGTTTGATGCTGTAGGCTTCGTCAATATTTTTTAGTACCACGGCGTTCGCGGCGTTCAGTCGTTCCCGGGCAAAGCGGGCCATGGCCTTGCCCTGAAATGAATCGACAAAACAGGCCCTGAAGATATAGTCTCCGATTTGCGTTACGCGCGGATTGGTTGAACCGGGACTTATCATTGGAATACCGGCTTTTTGCAAAATCGGCCCAATCGCCAATGAATGACTGCTCCAGTGCGCACCGATAACCGCGGTAACATTCAACCGAACAGCCTCTTCTGCCGCCAGGGTCGAACCGATGGGAGTACTTTGATTGTCCAGGACAATCAACTCGACCGGACGGCCAAGGACCCCTCCCTGTCGATTAACCTCTTCGATGCCCAATTCGACCATCGGCATCAAAGGGGCGTTATGGTTGGCGGCAATACCGGTTAGCGAGAAAATCGCCGCTACGCGAATCGGTTCAGCCGCTTGGGTGGAAAAGCTGAACAAAATGATGCCGATCAAGAGACCCATCATGATGATCTTGCGTCGCATTGTTTGATTACCCTTTACCTAATTCAAAACGCGTTATCGTCACATTTTGTTAACATGCCTGATCGTTATTACCGGGCAGGCACACAAACTAACCTATCGGACAGAATTGCATTCGAACCTAAAAAGGCTCCAGTGTTTTCAAATAACCCCGCTTGCCATTGCGAATTTCCATAATCACGGCGCTTTTTACCGGGTCACCGGTCGTGTTGAACGCTATCTTGCCGGTAACGCCCTTATAGCCGGTGGTCCGGGCCAAGTGATCACGAACGATGTTTTTATCGACTGTACCGGCCCGCTTGATTGCATCACTTAGAACCATCACGGCATCATAAGCCAAAGCGGTGCCCACGTTTGGCGGCAGCGCCGGGCTCAACTGGTCCATGAAGTTCCGCGAAGCCGCCGTTTTAACCGAAGGTGACCAGTGGGTGCAAAAATAGCCTCGTTGCAGATCTTTACCCCCCTTGTCCATAAATGCCTGGGTCGACCACCCATCACCGCCCAACGGAATTACTTTCAGGCCCGCCTGCTGGACAAGCTTGCCGATATAGGCGCTTTCATCATGGCCTGAAAGAAACATAACGTCGGCCGGGGTCCGGCCGGCCGACTGCAATAGGCGATCGTAATTGATCTGTTTCAGTTTATACTCGATCTCCCCAACGACCAAGCCGCCGAAACCGGTGAAATGTTGCTTGAATATATTGGAAAGCGCAATGCTGTATTCGCTGCTTAAATCAGTAACAACAAGAGCGGTGCGGGCCTTCAAATCCTTGTGTGCGAAATGGGCCATTACCTTGCCGACAAATGTATCGGTGAAGCAAATACGGAAAATGTAGTCGCCGGTGCCTGTGACGTCCGGATGCGTGGAGTAAGATGAAATCATGGGGATCTGCTTATCCTGGGCCACTTTTGCGATTTGCAGTGAATGCGAGCTCCAGTCCGCACCGATCAACGCCACAACACCGGCTTCGGCGGCCTGCTCGGCGGCCACATAGGAACCGATGGGCGTACTCTGATTGTCCAACACCAGTACGTCAATGGGGCGTCCCAACAATCCCCCGCGGCGGTTGAGAATATCCACGGCCATCCGCACGCCTCGCACGGATTCCGCGTTGGCTTCAGCCGCTGCGCCGGAAAGCGCATAAACCGCCCCGATCTTGATCGGTGTTTGGGCATGGACCGGCAAGAGCCCGGACACCCCTAATACCAACAAAAAAACAACATGCCACCGCCCGACGCGCCGACGAACGACTGGAATCGCCCTTTTTAGCTGTCTACTCATTAGACGCATTGATCGCCTCCCAAAGATATAAAAAAGAACCTGGGGATTCATTGACGGCCACATCGGCAAAACACCGCCCGAGCCCTTGATAACGAGCTGTTCCGTGATCGGCAAAAATGCGAAAATAGAAAAACAAACCGTTAACGTGTTAACGTTGCCTGTGAACATTGGTACGATTATAGTACCACCATAACATGAACACGCTGAACACTCAAAACCCCTTTAAAGGGATTGGAGAGACTAACTACCGTACTTTATAAATAAAACCGCACATGTTTCTATTAATTCGTCATTTAGCCCATCTAACTTTAATGGAGGCCACACAGTAACCCCGCCGTAAACCGTTACCGGTTCTCAAGGCCCGGAACAATGCTGCACTGCAAATCGGTGGCTGTTAAATACCCGCCATGCAAAGATATTTTATCTCCAGGTAGTCTTCGATGCCGTAGCGGGATCCCTCGCGACCAATCCCCGATTCCTTGAGGCCGCCGAACGGGGCGACTTCCGATGAAATCAAACCGGAATTGACACCCACCAGGCCGTACTCCAGGGCTTCACACATGCGCCAGACCCTTCCCAGGTCCCGGCTGTAAAAATAGGCCGCCAATCCAAAAAGCGTGTCATTGGCCAGCTTCAGCGCCTCCTGCTCCGTACTGAAACGAAACAGCGGCGCCACCGGACCGAATGTTTCTTCCCTGAAAATGACCATCTCAGGATTAGCTTCGCCAAGAACAGTAGGTTGGAAAAAGGTGCCGCCCAATTCGTGGCGCTTACCGCCGGTCAGCAGCTTGGCCCCTTTGGCCAGCGCGTCTTCGATTTGGGCCTCGACCTTGGTCACGGCATTTTCATCGATCAACGGGCCCTGCTCGGCGCCTTTCTGCAGACCATCAGCGACCTGCAAACGTTCAGCCGCCTGAACCAATTTTTCACTGAACACGTCATACACCCCGTCCTGGATCAGAAACCGGTTGGCGCACACACAGGTCTGGCCGGTGTTGCGATATTTGGATACCAGCGCCCCATCCACGGCGGCGTCCACATCCGCGTCATCAAAAACGATAAACGGCGCATGACCGCCCAACTCCATGGAGACCTTCTTGACCGTGCCGGCCGCTTGGCGCAACAACACTTTGCCCACCTCAGTAGAGCCGGTAAACGTAATTTTGCGAACCAACGTATGGGTGGCCAGTTCGGTCCCGATGGCCCGGGCATCACCGGTGATAATATTCAGGACGCCGGCCGGGATACCGGCACGATGGGCCAATTCGGCCAGGGCCAGGGCTGAAAACGGCGTTTGGCTCGCCGGCTTGATCACCATGGTGCATCCGGCGGCCAGAGCCGGCGCCGCCTTGCGGGTGATCATGGCGGCGGGAAAATTCCAGGGCGTGATCGCCGCGCAAACCCCCACCGGCTCCTTGATTACCACGATCCGCCGGTCGCCTTGAGCTGCGGGAATCGTATCGCCATAAACCCGTTTGCCCTCCTCGGCAAACCACTCGATAAAGGACGCGGCATAGGCGATTTCCCCTTGCGCCTCGGTTAGCGGTTTGCCCTGCTCCGCGGTCATCAACTCCGCCAGATCCTGCTGATGCTGCAACAAAAGATCGAACCAGCGCCGCAACACGGCGGCGCGCTCCTTGGCGCTGACCTGTCGCCAACCGGCCCACGCCTCGTGGGCGGCCTCGATAGCGCGTTGGGCTTCCTGCGCCCCCATGGCGGGCACCGTACCGAGCCGCTCACCAGTGGCCGGATTAAAAACATCAAGCGTCGCCTCATTATCGGCCGCCTGCCACTCACCATTGATGTAACACTGCTGCTTGAGCAAAGAGCTGTCATTTAACGTGATCATTTGAAATTCCTTTTTCGTCGAAAGTCGCTAAAGATTTGATGCTTCAGTTATGGTTCAGGAGGCAAATGCGCGGGAAGGGTCACAAAAGGCGGGCGGCAAACACTCAACCGATCTTTTGGCGAACCCTCGCCTCAAGCCATTCAAGCCAGGGCTCGAAGCCTTGTTCGGTCTTGGCCGAAAGTTCTATAGCCGGCATTCCCGGATGAACCTGCTCAATGTAGCGCTTCACCAAGTCCATGTCAAAATCGAGATAGGGCAGCAAATCGATCTTGTTTAACAGCGCCAGGTCGCATGCACGGAACATGACCGGATATTTGGCCGGTTTATCTTCGCCCTCGGTGACACTGAGCACCACCACACGGGCATCCTCCCCAATATCAAACTCAGCCGGACAAACCAGATTGCCGACATTTTCAACAATCAACAGATCGATGGCATCCAGGTCGATATCGGCGGCGGCCTTCTCGATCACATGGGCAGCCAAATGACAATCGCCACCGAATTGATCGGTGTTCACCTGGACCACCGGCGCGCCCGAACGGGCCAACCGGTCGGCATCGTTGGTGGTGCAGATATCGCCGACAATAACCGCACTAGGGATTTTAGCGATGATGCGGTTGAGGGTCGTTTCCAGGGTCGTGGTCTTTCCGGAGCCGGGACTGCTCATGACATTGAGGACAAAGACCCGCTTGGCGGCAAACAGCCGCCGGTTGGCGTCGGCCATTTTTTCGTTCACACTCAGTACCCGCTGGACCACTTTGATTTTGCGCGACCCGGACGAAGCCGCAGGCGCCTGTGCGCCGGTCCCGGATTCATGCCCCTGGTGAAGTCGAACCTTGTTGTGAAACAGATCAACCATCATCGCTATTGCTTTCATCCTTTATTTCAATCGAATCGACGGCCAATTCGCGGCCCGACAACACGTCAATGGCGCCGCCGTCACAGGCCGGGCAACTAAATACCGGATTGGCCAGTGTCCATTGGTGGCGGCAGTCGTTGCAACGCGCCGTAACCGGTATCTTTTCGATGTGCAGCACCGCACCGTCCAACGCCGTATCTTTAACCGCGATCTCAAAACAAAACCGCAGACTATCCGCAACCACCGCCGACAGTTTGCCGATCTTCAGATTGATCCGTTCAATCGGCGCCCCCTTGGCGTCTTCAGGTAACGACGCCTTGACGATGTCGATAATCTGCAGTGCGATACCCATTTCATGCATACGGGTCCAAAACCTCGGAAGGATTTCCGGATTCACGGCATCAGCCGGATTGCCGTCACAAACGCATTGGGAAATGACACTCAATCACATAGCATTTTCATCCGGCCTTGAGAACATCAAAAAGAAATTACGAACCGGACACTTTGAACAGGTTGCGTTACCGATCACGCCTTGAAGATACCGGCGCACATCTTCCCGAGGGTGCCCAGGTTTTCGCACACATGAATGCCGGCGGCCGACATGGCCTCAATCTTGGCCTGGGCCGTGCCGCTGCCGCCGCTGATAATGGCACCGGCATGTCCCATGCGCCGGCCGGGAGGTGCCGTCAAGCCGGCGATAAATCCGACCACCGGCTTGGAGACCTGGGCGGTGATAAACTCACACGCCTCTTCCTCGGCATTGCCGCCGATTTCACCCACCATCACGATCCCTTCGGTTTCGGGATCATCCTGAAACGCAGCCAGGCAATCGATAAAATTGGTGCCGTTGACCGGATCGCCGCCAATACCGATGCAGGTGGTCTGACCGATCCCTTGCAGGGTCAACTGATGCACCACCTCATAGGTCAGGGTGCCGCTACGCGACACGACCCCGATGGGACCGCCCGGCTTGTGGATCGGTCCGGGCATGATCCCGATCTTGCACGCGCCCGGTGTGATGATCCCGGGGCAGTTCGGGCCGATGAGCCGCACCGGCTTGCCCTGCAAATAATTCTTGACCTTCATCATGTCCATTACCGGAATCCCTTCGGTGATGGCCACAATCAAGTCAACACCCCCGTCAGCCGCCTCCATAATCGCATCGGCGGCAAACGGCGGCGGTACAAAAATCATGCTGGCATTGGCGCCGGTCGCCTGCACCGCCGCTTTGACCGAATTGAACACCGGCACATCATCCATCTTCTGTCCGCCTTTGCCCGGCGTGACCCCGGCCACGACCCGGGTGCCATATTCAACACACTGGCGGGTATGAAACTGCCCTTCTCTACCGGTAATGCCCTGAACCAGCAGCTTGGTATTTTTATCTACGAAAATGCTCATCATTCAACCTCATCGGGTAATCTCAAATTTAAAAATCCAAATGGCAATTGAATGTCAAATACCAAAGTTCAAATGTGATCAGACACCCCATCTTCTCCGAATTTGACATTTATTACGCTACCATCCGGGCAACTTTGCCCGCCGCGTCGGCCAGGTCCACCGCCGTGGTCAGGTTCAGACCCGATTCGGCCAGAATCTGGCGCCCCTTTTCCACGTTGGTCCCTTCCATGCGCACCACCACCGACACATTCAGGCCCACCTTTTGGGCGGCCTGGACAACCCCTTCGGCCAGCACGTCGCAGCGTAAAATGCCGCCGAAAATATTGATCAGGATGCCCTTGACATTCGGGTCGCTCAAGATGATACGAAACCCGTTTTCAACCATCTCGGCACTGGCTCCGCCGCCCACATCCAGAAAATTGGCCGGTTCGGCCCCGGCCAGTTTAATAATATCCATGGTCGCCATCGCCAGTCCGGCACCATTGACCATGTTGCCCACATTGCCGTCCAGGTTGATGTAATTCAAATTGAATCTGGAGGCTTCCACTTCCAGGGGATCCTCTTCGTCAATGTCGCGCATTTCCAAAATATCCTTATGGCGGTAAAGCGCGTTGTCATCGAAGGTCACCTTGGCGTCCAGCGCCAATACCTGGTCATCGGCAGTAAGCACCAGCGGGTTGATCTCCACCAGGGAACAGTCGTAATCGACAAAGAGTTTAAACAGACCGCTGAGCAATTGCATAAACGGTTTGACGGCAGCAGGTGGCAGATTCAAGCCAAAGGCCGCCTCGCGGCAATGATACGGTTGCAGGCCGGCCAAGGGATCGACCGATACTTTGATGATCTTTTCCGGTGTTTTTGCAGCCACCTCCTCAATGTCCATCCCGCCGGCCTCGCTGGCCATGATCACATGCTGGGCCGTGGCCCGATCCGGGATGATGCTCAAATACAGCTCCTTGGCAATATCAAGCCCCTGCTCCACCAGCACCTTCTTCACCGGTTGGCCGGCCGGGCCGGTTTGATGCGTGACCAGATTCATCCCGATAATCGTGTCGGCCAGATATTGGGCTTCATCCAGCGATTGCGCCAGTTTCACCCCGCCCCCCTTGCCGCGGCCGCCGGCGTGAATCTGGGCTTTGACGACCACCGGCAACGAACCCAGATTTTCAGCCGCCTGCCGGGCCTCGGCGGCCGAAAAGGCAACCCCGCCCCCAGGTACCGGGATATTGTACTTCCTGAACAGTTCCTTGGCCTGATACTCGTGAATTTTCATGGGTGCACCTCTTGGTTTAACGCTTACAATGAAAATTTTATTTTACTTCTGGTTTCCGAATTTATCTGGTCTGGTTTTATTGAATAGAAAGGGCGTCCTTAGTCTAGCGGTTAGAGATGTGAAAAATTGCGAACTGTGGTGGGTATCGGACACCGAGCGCCCTGCTTCAACCGCGACTGATGCAAGTCGAACTGAAAGCCAATGCTAGCGGTTTGAGACTTCTATTGGTATCGTTTCATAATTTATATTTCTGAGGTCTTCGCTTCCGTAAGCAATAAATAGCTTCTCGCCACTAATAACGAGCTTGGAAACGGGCCCCTTAGTGGAATCGATATGAGCCATCGCCCTTGGTGGTATATCGGGTTGCGCACAATCATCGAAGACTGGAGTTCCCTCGTAAATCTCGTAAAAGCTTTCTTTTTCTTGAAAGCCGGATATTCTTAGATATAGATTATAATTCTCATCCTTTATCTCAAAGGTTTTTAGATGCTTGACACTATCTGATGCAATGCATCTCTTTTCATTTAAACAAGCTGCGAATGTAATTGTCGACAAAAAAAATATTGTAACAATAAGCATTCTCATTGTTCTTTTCTCTATCCCCAGGTTTCTGTCCATTCTGCGAAATAATTAAAATTTTTTGTAACACCTATATGGGTCAAATGCTGAGATAACCCGTCAGGCATTTTAAGGATAAAGCCCTGTGTCAGCGGTATTTCGGTAATATAGTTTTTTGAAGAAAACGGCTCGAAATCATACACGCTTTTTACGCTCCAACTGGAAATAAATACCGTTCTGCTCTTTGTTGTATTAGCCTCAATGAAAAACCTATGATCAGTATTCTTTAGCCGCATATTGTTTTGTTCTGCCAAAAGAGCGCCATTATCAAGTAAGTATCCTTGCGTAAAAATATTTCTTTTATTTAATTTTAATTCACTTGCTTGGCTAGATACCAGAAAAAATGGGTCGTTTGTGGTGAGAAACATAAATGTTTTATTATTGAATGCTTGTAAACTGATATATTTTTTTAGCGCATCAATCGTGTCTTTTACAATCACAGAGTCTTTATAAACATTTTCATCTATTCTGATGGTTTTGCCATTACCGTTGACATAATGGTCAGCAAGCTTTGCAGCAGCTCTATATCCGTGATATTGACCACCCCACCATAAGGCTTCGAATAGCTCTTTCATAAATTCCTTTTCGTCATTTGTGAAAGGCTTATTTTGCTGTGCCTTGCATGTCAAGTAATCGACTGAGTTTTGCAAAAGGTCGTAGCTCTGTTGTGATTCAAATACGGCAACTTTTCCCATATGCCATAGCGGCGCACCCGGAATTTTTTCTCTTTGACCTATAATTTGGTTACACTTTTGTAACAAATTGTTTATACTCATTCGACTCTATATTCTCGACTTTTTCTATTTTTTTTCAATTAAAATGGTGCGCGCTTTTTTTTAGACGAAGCCCCACCAATCGGGGCTTCGTCCATAATTAAAACATCTAAAACAACGTGGAATCAGCCAATGACGCAAAGAACATCACCCTTAGCCACCGAATCGCCGCTCTTGAAATTAATGGCTTTGATGGTCCCGCTCGCCGGAGCCGGCAAGGCGTTTTCCATTTTCATGGCTTCAAGCACCACCACGGTTTCACCCTCGGCCACCGAATCGCCCACGTTTTTCTCGTAGTCGACGATCATGCCCGGCATTGGAGCGGCCAGCGAAGTGCCGCTGACATCGGCCGCAGGGGCCGGCTTGGCGGCAGGCTTGGCCGCCGGGGCCGGGGCTGCGGCGGGTGCCGGGGCCTGTGCGGCAGGTGCGGCGGCGGGCATCGGCATGGCCGGTTGCGCATAGGCCACCATGGGCGTGCCGCTGACATCTTCCACCCCGACCTCAAAGGCCTCGTCGTCAACATAGACGTTGAATGTCCGCACGGTATCGCCCTTGGCCGGCACCTTGGCCTTTTCGATCAATTCACCCTTGCGCGCCTTGCGTACCATCTCTTCTTCCTTGAGCGCATCTTCCAGGCTGCGGGCGAGAACTTCTTTGGGCGGTTCTTCCTTGCCGTACTTCCATTGCAAAAATTTCTTGCCGGTCACCGGGTAAATGGCGTACAGGATTTCATCGTCGATATCGGCCGCCAGCCCCTTGACTTCTTCCTTGGCTTTGGCCAGTTCGGGTTCCAGGACTTCGGCCGGGCGACAGGTGATCGGCTCTTCGCCGCGCGAATATCCCTTGAGCGCTTTTTTCTGAACTTCCTTGTCGATGGGAATCGCGGTTTTGCCGTAAAGACCGTAACACAGGTCCTTCACCTGATTGGTGATGTTCTTGTAGCGCTCGTTCTCATCGTCGAACAGCACATTGTTGACGGTCTGGATACCAACGATCTGGCTGGTCGGGGTGACCAGCGGAATCTGGCCGAGTTCCTTGCGCACCCGCGGCAACTCTTTGTAGACTTGGTCGATCTTGTCCAGGGCGTCCATTTCGCGCAGTTGGTTCACCAGGTTCGACAACATGCCGCCCGGCGTCTGGTGCAACAGCACGTTGATGTCAATGATCGACACCTTGCTGTCATCCAGCAGGTGTTTGTATTTGGGAAGAATTTCCTTCTCAAACACCTCGTTGATCGAGGCCATCTTTTTAATGTCGAAACCGGTGTCGCGATTGGTCCCCAGCAGGGTCATGACCAGCGGCTCGATGGCGGCATGGGCGGTGCGGTAGGCATACGGCGTCATCACCGCATCAATGATGTCAACCCCCGCCTCGATGGCTTTCAAATGGGTCATGGGCGACATGCCCGAGGTAAAATGACTGTGCAGGTTGATCGGCACACTGACCGCCCCCTTGAGGGCCTTGATCAGATCATAGGCATCGTAAGGGGCCAGCAAACCGGCCATGTCCTTGACGCAAATACTGTCGGCGCCCATTTCTTCCAGGGCCTTGGCCTTGCCGATATAGTAATCGATATTGTAAACCTCGCCGCCCATGCGCGGTTCGGTCATGGTGTAGCAGATACAACCCTGAAAGTGGGTGCCGGTCTTTTTGATCATCCTGACGACGGTTTCAAAGTTGCGGTAGTCGTTCAGAGCATCGAAAGTCCGGAAGATATCCATGCCGTTGGCCGCGGCCCGTTCCACAAACGCTTCGGCCAGATCGTCGGCGTAGTTACGGTAGCCAACCAGGTTCTGCGCCCGCAGAAGCATGGAAAAAGGTGTTTTCTTGAAGTAGCGTTTCAGCGTGCGGATGCGTTCCCAAGGGTCTTCGTTCAGGAACCGGTGCATGGTGTCAAAGGTCGCGCCACCCCAGGTTTCCACCGCCCAGAAACCGATCTCATCCATTGCCTCGGCCACCGGGATCATGTCCTCGGTGCGGCCGCGGGTGGCGAACAAGGATTGATGCCCGTCACGCAGGGTCAGATCCATCACTTTAACCGGATTCTCGGCCTTGGGCCGGTTCGCGTCGTAGTTCATCGCCGCCTTTTTTACTTGGTCATGATCACTCATTTTAATGTCTCCTCCATATGGTAATATGATTTGAAATCAAACTCTCGTTCGAAGCATCCGCGCTACCCCGGCTAGTTTTGAAACAACCGGCTCAATTGTTGATACAAGGTGTAAAGCTGCTGGTACGTTGCGGCCGGTATGGGCACCGGAGCGTTGGCCGCCGCCACCGCCTGTTCCTGTTGCAGGTACACCGTAACCGCCGCCAGGGCGACCGCTTTTTTCTTTTCCTGATCCATCAAAGACCTCCAATCGTTTAACGCATTTTCCAGCCATGCATGGCCTTAAGTTGCATTAAACTTCTGAACTGCATTTGCGTCTGGCGTCCGCTGACGCCCCACAACCGGACTGGGGCGGTTGCCGGTTGCAGTTGCTCGGCCGGCGGCCCGGCGGCTTGTTGGGCCGCGGCTTCCTGTTCGGTTCTCAGATATTCATACACCGCGGCAGCCGCGGCGATGGTTTTCTTCTTGTCCTGTTTCATGACAACCTCCCTGAAAGTGACTGCTGACGGGTTAAAAAACAACTGGGCATCAATTACAACGGGATATTGCCATGTTTCTTCGGCGGCCGCAGTTCACGTTTGCTGCACATGAGTTCCAGGGCGTCGATCAGACGGGCTCGTGTTTCACTGGGCACGATGATCGCATCGATGTATCCCCGGCTGGCCGCCACGTAGGGATTGGAAAACAGGTCTTCGTATTCCTTAATCTTTTCCTGCCGTTTGGCGGCCGGGTTGTTGGCGGCTTTGATCTCGCGGCGGTGAATAATATTGGCCGCGCCTTCGGCGCCCATGACCGCGATTTCGGCCGACGGCCACGCAAACGCCATGTCGGCGCCCAGGTGGCGCGAACTCATGGCGATATAAGCGCCGCCGTAATCCTTGCGCGTGATAAGCAACAGTTTGGGCACGGTGGCCTCGGAATAACTCCACAGCATTTTGGCGCCGTGACGGATGATGCCGCCCCACTCCTGCTGACTGCCCGGTAGAAAACCGGGAACATCGGCAATGGTGAGCAGCGCAATGTTAAAGGCATCGCAAAAACGGATGAACCGGGTGGCCTTGTCCGACGCGTTTATGTCGAGACAACCGGCCAGCACGGCCGGTTGGTTGGCGATAATACCGATGGTGCGGCCGTTGAGCCGGGCAAAGCAGATCAGGATATTAGGGGCGAAGTACTCGTGGGGTTCAAAAATCTCGCCATTATCGACAATGGCGCCGATAACCGTTTTCATATCGTAGGACTGGTTCGGGTTGTCGGGAATGATCTCGTCAAGCTGCGGGGCCTTGCGATTTGGGTCGTCACCCGAGGGCACGATGGGCGGGTCTTCCATGTTGTTGGCCGGCAGATAGGAAAGAAGCTGCTTGATGCGCTTGATGGCGTCTTTGTCGCTTTCGCAGGCAAAATGGGCCACGCCGCTTTTCTCGTTGTGGGTCATGGCGCCGCCCAGTTCTTCAAAGGTGATCTCTTCGCCGGTCACGGCCTTAATGACTTCCGGGCCGGTGATGAACATGTAGCTGGACCCCTTGACCATGAACACCCAGTCGGTCATGGCCGGTGAATAAACCGCCCCGCCGGCGTTGGGACCCATGATGGCCGAGATCTGGGGAATCACCCCGGAAGAGATGGAATTGCGGTAGAAAATCTCGCCAAAGCCGCACAGCGCGTCAACCCCTTCCTGGATGCGGGCGCCGCCCGAATCGTTCAGGCCGACAAAAGGCACCCCGGCCTTGAGCGCCAGGTCCATGGCCTTGCAGATCTTCTTGGCGTGCATCTCGCCCAGGCTGCCGGCACGGGAAGTAAAATCCTGGGCAAACGCAAACACCGGGCGGCCGTCCACCAGGCCGTGGCCGGTTACGACACCGTCGGAAGGAACATCGACCGACGCCATGTCGAAATTCGAGCAGCGGTGATGGACAAACTGGTCGATTTCCCTGAACGACCCCCTGTCGAACAATAGATTTAAGCGTTCGCGGGCCGTCTTTTTTTTCTTTTCGTGTTGTTTGGCAACGGCTTTGTCGCCGCCCATGGCCTTGATTTTAGCTTCCCGGGCTTTAAGATCCTTGATCTTGTCGGCTTGTTTCCCCATCATCGCCATCCTTTCATTTGCCGATGGTTGCGCCATCGATAAAAAAGCAAGAGATCAAAATTTTGCAAATTATATTCAATGATAAAACTGCTATACAACGTCATCGGGATCGACGTTGTCAAGAAAAAAAAGCAGGTCCGCCGCGGCATTGGCGGGCGACAGGTCCCCCTTTTCAACCTGCCGGACAATGGCGGGCAAATGCGCCTTGACCGAGGCGTTTTGGTGAAACCGTTCCTTGAGCCCGTCGTTTACCAGCGCCCACATCCAATCAAGGGCCTGACCACGGCGCTTGGCCGCCTGTTCACCGTTTTGCCGCATGATTGCTTCATGCTCACGGATCTTATGCCAGATTGCATCGATCCCCACCGCGTTCAGTGCACTGCACGTCATCACCGGCGGCTGCCAGGCCGCCGACACCGGCACCATCAGACTCAAAGCAGCTTCGTAGGAACGCCGGGCCTTTTTGGCCTGGGCCACGTTGCCGCCGTCGGCCTTGTTGATCACCACCGCGTCGGCCAGTTCCATGATCCCTTTTTTAATCCCCTGCAGTTCGTCACCGGCGCCGGCCAGCATCAACACGAGAAAAAAATCGACCATGGAGGCGACCGTCGTTTCCGATTGGCCCACCCCGATGGTCTCCACGATGACGACGTCGAACCCGGCCGCTTCGCAGATCAGCATGGTCTCGCGCGTTTTGCGCGCCACCCCGCCCAAGGTGCCGCCCGACGGAGAGGGGCGGATAAATGCTTCGGGTGATCGCACCAACCGCTCCATGCGGGTCTTGTCGGCCATGATGCTCCCGCCGCTGCGGCCGCTGCTCGGGTCCACGGCCAGCACCGCCACGCGCCGGCCGCCGTTGACCAGATGCATGCCGAAGCTTTCGATAAAAGTACTTTTACCGACCCCCGGCACACCGGTGATGCCGATGCGCGCCGCCCGGCCGGTATGGGGCAGCAAGTGCTTGATGATCGACCGGGCCATCTTCTGATGGCCCGGCAAACCGCTTTCAATCAGGGTGATGGTCCTGGCCATGATGCGCCGTTCGCGGTTCAAGACGCCGTCGATGTAGTAATCCGCAGGTTTAAGCTTCATCGGTTCAAATGTATCTTCCTAACGCTTCTCAAGCAGGTTCAGGCACTGATTGGCGGAATCGACCACCGAGGTGCCCGGACCGAACACGGCCACGGCGCCCTGTTCATGCAGGTAGTCATAATCGCCGGGGGGAATGATACCGCCCACCACCACGTGGATGTCGTCGCCGCCCTCCTGCTTCAGGGCCCGGACCAGTTGGGGCACCAGGGTGCGGTGTCCGGCGGCCAGGCTGGACGCGCCCACCAGGTGGACATCGTTTTCTACCGCCATGCGGGCGGCTTCATCCGGGGTCTGGAACATGGGGCTGATATCGACATCAAAACCAAAATCGGCGTAGGCTGTGGCCACCACCTTGATGCCGCGGTCGTGACCATCCTGTCCCATCTTGGTCATCAGGATGCGCGGCCGGCGGCCGTGTTGCGCGGCAAAGCCGTCGGTCCGTTTGCGCAATGCGGCGATGATATCGACGTCGGCATACTCGGACGCGTAGACGCCGGAAATGCACTGGGTCGTGGCCACGAAACGGCCGAAGACTTTCTCCAGGGCATCTGAAATTTCACCCACTGTGGCCCGCGCCCGCGCCGCCGGGATGCAGACTTCAAGCAGATTTGCGTTGTTGGCCGCGCACGTGCTGATCGCGTCCAGGGCCTGCTTGACGACGGCGTCATCGCGGGTCGCCTTGATCTCTTTCAACCGGGCCACCTGCTCGTCGCGCACCGCCTCGGAGACCTCAAGTACTTCGATCGTGTCTTCCTTTTCCAACTGGTATTTGTTGACGCCCACAATAACGTCCAGCCCCTGATCGATGCGGGCCTGTTTGCGGGCAGCGGCTTCTTCGATGCGCATCTTGGGCATGCCGGACTCGATGGCCTTGGCCATGCCGCCCATGGCCTCGACCTCATCGATAATTTTAGTCGCCTCACGGATGATGCCGTCGGTCAGCGCCTCCACATAATAGGAGCCACCCAAAGGATCGGCCACGCGGCAGATCTGCGATTCCTCCTGTACGATGATCTGGGTGTTCCGGGCAATGCGTGCCGAAGTATCGGTGGGCAGGCCCACGGCTTCGTCAAAGGAGTTGGTATGCAGGCTCTGGGTGCCGCCCAGGGCCGCGGCCATGCATTCCAGGGTGGTGCGGATAATGTTGTTGTAGGGGTCCTGCTGCGCCAGACTCCAACCCGAGGTCTGGCAATGGGTGCGCAGCATGGACGACTTGGGATTTTTGGGGTTGAACTGCTGCATCAGCTTGTGCCACAAAAACCGCGCCGCGCGCAGCATGGCGATCTCCATAAAAAAATTCATGCCGATGCCGAAGAAAAACGACAGCCGGGGCGCAAAGGCATCGATGTCCAGTCCGGCCTTGAGTGCCGCGCGCACATATTCGATGCCGTCGGCCAGGGTGAAGGCGGTTTGCAGCACCGAATCGGCGCCGGCTTCCATCATATGGTAGCCGCTGATGCTCACGGTGTTGAATTTGGGCATGTGGGTCGAGCAGTAACCGATGATATCGGCCACGATGCGCATGGACGGTTTCGGCGGGTAGATGTAGGTGTTGCGTGTCAGGTATTCCTTTAAAATATCGTTCTGGATGGTCCCGGTCAGTTGCGCCTGATTGACGCCCTGCTCCTCGGCGGCCACGATGTACATGGCCATGATCGGTAAAACCGCGCCGTTCATGGTCATGGACACCGACATTTGGTCCAGCGGAATCCGGTCGAACAGAATTTTGGTATCCTCCACCGAATCGACGGCCACCCCGGCCTTGCCGATATCACCGGCCACCCGGGGATGGTCCGAGTCATAGCCCCGGTGGGTGGCCAGATCAAACGCCACCGACAGGCCCTTTTGCCCGGCGGCCAGATTGCGACGGTAAAAGGCGTTCGACTCCTTGGCCGTGGAAAAACCGGCATACTGGCGAATGGTCCAGGGGCGGCCGGCATACATGGTCGCCATGGGGCCGCGCACATACGGCGCAAAGCCGGGCATGGTATTCACGCTGTCCAGCCCGGTGATATCTTCGGCCGTGTAAAGCGGTTTGACCGCGATCCCTTCCGGGGTTTGCCAATCAAGATCTTTGAGCGGACGCCCGCGCAACTGCTTGTTCGCCAGGTCGATCCATTTTTGTTTGTCCGGATGTTCTGCCATGGTTCGTGCTCCTTTGGTGTTGGATATCCCTTAACAACGGCGCATGGTTAGCGCCCTATTTTTAGGCAATGAGTTGCCAGTGTTCAGTTGTCAGTGTTCAGCAAAGGCACACTGACAACCGATAACTGGCAAGGGCTTTTGCCTGTAGCCGACATTTATAAAACACCCTCACGTTGCGGCGGGACGCCGGAACGAGCAATTTGCGCACTTAGGGACATTTCCTGGATTCCCGCCTGCGCGGGAATGACGACGTAGGTTTTGCCCCGTCGTGTTTCAGCGTCATTCCCGCGCAGGCGGGAATCCAGGAGATATCGCAATAATGCCTAAATGTTGTTGCCAGGCTTCGACATGCAATTTTGCTCAATTGTTATTCATTTTTTTTAACTTGACGGCTATGGGCTTAAAGCCCTGCGTTACACCTCTTCGACCCATCGGATTGTTTAAGTTAGTGTCCATCCGGAAATAGCATCTTTTGGCCCAGGCCGGCGTTCTCACGAATTTGAAATAATGGCGTAGCCATTCATGTTTTTGCGACGTAGCCTTGCTACGCCTGCGGTTTCAAATTTCAGGTCTCAA
>JANQIE010000149.1 GCA_028282295.1 Desulfobacterales bacterium
GCTACGTCGCAAGAACATGAATGGCTACGCCATTATTTCAAATTCGTGAGAACGCCGGCCTGGACCAAAAGATGCTATTTCCGGATGGGCACAAGCTTAACACCTTCCGAGGCGAACTTATTCCCAAGCCCCCCCAAACGAACCGGCCGAAATGCTCTGATGATTTGATAAAAGGCTTGCCTTCCCTGATCCGCAAGGGGTATCAGTACGAGCAAAAACACCTAAGGGCTCGCGCAAAAATAATTTCACATTTTATGCCTCCCGGCTTCAGGTCATTTTGGTTCGATCTGACAAGGAACTAAACGGATGAATGCTTTAACGCCCATTACACGTTATTTTCGTCAATCGCTTATCGATTCGGAGCGAATTTGTCCGGATGACAATTCGGTTCTGAAGACATTAAAAGTGAACATTGGTAATGGTCAGGCAAACAAAGCCAGGGGGGAACTGCTAAACGTTGCGATGGATTGCTGGCCCGCCGGTCACTCGTCGGAAGACGAGACGCTACGCATCTTCAAGGCCATTGAAAGAATCAATAGCCGCGCCAGGCGTGATGACCATGCCGAGATTGTTATCTTCCCCAGGGTCGATCTGCTGAAAGCACAGGGAAGCAAACGCAACACGTTCAAGCGAAAAGTATTTATCCCACTGGTCGTTTTTGCACACATTGACCGTGAAGGGAGGCTGTCCCCGACATCCAAAAAGCCTTGGATTCCCAGAATATGGTTGGCGCCCAATGAGGGGCAGAACACCCCGATCGGGGACTATGCGGCGCTGGACGAGTATTTGACGGTGACACCGTTTGAAGCTGTGCAAGACTGGCCTGAACTGCAAGCTTATGCCGAAGGCATGATCGAAGCGGTGACCGGAATACCGTTTGATCACGACCTGCACCCGGCATATGTCAATTCTCAGCAAGCCGTTGTGTTGGTGGAACCGCCTATCGTGGGCGCAAAACAACGGCTCATCGGCACCTATGATAAGATTGTGGATGGCGTCTCCCCAGGCGCATTGTACCAGGCATTCGTTTCCATCAAAGACCGCCCCCCGACGCCTTTATTGCAAAGCGGCGCACACTTGACTTTGGCGCATAAGCATGTTGGGCAGATGACAAACGAGTTTCCGCTTTCCCCGAAACAGCGCATCGCCATGCACCACTTTCTGGCCCAGGAGCAGCCGGGAGATATTCTGGCGATCAATGGTCCGCCGGGTACCGGTAAGACAACGCTCATCCGCTCCGTGGTTGCAAGCATGTGGGTTTCGGCAGCCTTGTTGGAATCGGAACCACCGCTGATTGTCGCAGCGTCCAACAACAATCAGGCTGTCACCAACATTTTAGAGAGCTTTGGCCGCGTTGACGAGCGCAATGCCGACCCCAATCTTGCCGGGCGGTGGCTACCGGATATCGATACCTACGGTCTATACTGCTGCGGTAGTTATAAGGCCAACGATCGTAACCCTTACGCCTATGCGGGACCCGCAAATGAAGGGCTGATGTCGACGCTTCAGGATGCCGTTTACCTCAAGCGCGCGCAAACGCAGTTTTTGACGTTTGCTTCGCAATGCTATGACATTTGCTTCACCGATATTGGTAAAGCGAAGAGACATCTTTTAGGTGACCTTAAACAGACCGTCGACAGAATAAGCGACGGCTTGAACAGCGCCAAGCGGCTAGAAAAGGTCCGGCGGCACATCTTTAAGAAGTTTAAAGGTGTCGACCGGATGCTGACGGCATATGCCGACCTGCGGAATCAATTGACCGCCAGGGAAACTGAAATCCGGACCTACCGGGAACAGTTGGGCCGTATATACGAATCCTGGCGACAAAGGCCATGGTGGGCTAAAATCTGTTTTCTCTCATGGATGCTGCGCAAAGCCCATACCCAGGAAAATGCACAGTACTTGAACCGTTTGGATATCACCCTTGAAGCAACGGACGACGATGCTGTCGAGGCCTATTTCAAAACACTCATAAAAGAAGTGGATCGGCAGCGTGATCGCATTAAAGTTGAGCTCGATAACGTTCAGGCGCTTAAATATGAGTATCAAGCCTGCAAAGATGCGGTAGAACACTGGATGGCCGCCCACGGCGAAACGAACCGGGCTGAGGTAAATATAGTTGAGAAGACAAACGAAGTGTGCGATCGCGTGCTGCGGTTCAAAGCGTTCAAGCTGGCCACGCATTACTGGGAGGCCCGCTGGCTGGAAGAAACGCTTGCTTTTGTTGAAGCCCATGACAAGGACACGAAATCTCCCGTTAAAATACTTCGCAAATGGCGTCGCTATGCCAAACTGACACCTTGTTTTGTATCCACGTTCTACATGCTGCCGACCTTTTTCACGGCATGGGAGAGACAGGATGACACCTGGATGGATATACCGCTGTTCGGCGAGATTGATTTGTTGGTTGTCGATGAGGCCGGGCAGGCTCTGACGGAGGTTGCCGCCGCCGGATTTGCGTTGGCCAAGCAAGCGCTCGTGGTTGGTGATACCGACCAGATCGAGCCGGTCTGGGGGGTGCCCGCCAGTATTGACCGGCCCAATCTTCGCTTGTTTGGCCTGCTGGGCCCGCAGGGAGCCGGAAAGGACTATGCGGATTTTTGGCTGCAATCGGGCTTGCTGGCCAGTTGCGGTAATGTCATGCGGGTGGCTCAAAGACAGTGCCGTTACCATCAACTTTCCCAGTTGCAACGAGGGTTGTATCTGACGGAGCACCGGCGTTGTTACGACGCCATTATCGGCTATTGCAACGATCTGGTATACAAAGGCTTGTTGGAGCCTTTGAGGGGAAAACCGCTGAACGGATGTCCGTGGCCCCAGATGAGCTTTTTGGCAGTCAACGGCAGATCAAACACTCGCGGCAGCAGTCGCGTCAATGAGGCCGAGGCAAACGCCATTAGTCAATGGTTCATAGAAAATGGACCTGCCATCATAGCGTACGCCCGCCAGATGGACGCTGAACTCGAAAGCAGATCCGACGTTGAGGTTTTGCAAAAAACCGTCGGCATTGTGACCCCGTTTTCCCGGCAGGCCGCATTGATTGAGAGACGTTTGATCCAATGCAACGTTCAGGGGGTGACAGTGGGGACGGTACATCGCCTCCAGGGCGATGAACGGCGCATCGTCATCTTTTCAAGTGTCTATGGTGAGGGGGACCAGGGAATACGCAAATTTTATGATCGCAGCCATCATATGCTGAATGTTGCCGTATCACGTGCAAAAGATAGTTTTTTGATTTTCGGCCATCCGGATATTTTTGGAATCGAGGGGGATCAGCGGCCTTCGAGTATGCTGCGCAGGCGTGCGGAGTTGATTTAAAAAAAGGGCCTCCGGGTCTGTTATTGGAATTTTTGATAAAAACAAAAGTATATATCTATATAACCTATTTGACATATCGATATTCACTATAGTATTTGACTTCTCATTTATTTACCGGCCACGAGGTTTTCCATGATTCATGATTTTGGCTTTTCCTGAGGGATTTTATTTTTCTAACTGGGTTTGTTAGACGAAGCCGTGTGCCAAAATCATATCCAACCTGACATCACCAAATCGTCCTTGGGCCGTTCATTGTTTCTGCTTTCGCGATAGCCTACCCGAACACTCCCGGACAAAAATACGTTATTTAATGTCCATCCGGAAATAGCATTTTTGGGCCCAGGCCGGCGTTTTCACGAATTTGAAATAATGACGTGGCCATTCATGTTCTTGCGACGTAGCAGGGCTACGCCTGCGGTTTCAAATTCGCTGCGGCCTTGGCCTGA
>JANQIE010000176.1 GCA_028282295.1 Desulfobacterales bacterium
AATTGTGATTCCGGCGAACGCCGGAATCAAGCGTCAATTCTGGATGCCGGATCAAGTCCGGCATGACGAAGGCTTACATATTTAGTCGCCGGTTTAATAGTGTTGGTGTCCATATAAACACCGGCTAGTGTTCATCCGGAAATAGCATCTTTTGGCCCCCGGCGGCGTTCTCGCATTTTTAAAATCCTCGGGCCTTGCCGGGAACCAAAATCTACTATTTTCGGATGGGCACCGGCTAACCTTATGATACGTTTTTCTTCCCAAAGGTCAAGCCGGCGACGGCCTGCCCATAGCCTTCGTGGTCGGCGTGAAATAAGGGGCGCGTAAAAAAACAAAATCGCCTCAATACGAACTTACTTTGGCACATTCTATTTTCCGCAGCCCTAAAAAGATGTCGAATTTTCGCAAGTTCGAGCGTATTTGGCCGATATATGAATATGAACCGCAATCCGCCGCTACCGCGGGTGTCAGGTTTGCTTTGAACCATTAGTGCAAAAGAAACGGCTATTTAGTACGAAAATGTTTTTCCGTTTGCCCCAGAAACGCCCTGATCCCTCCACCGCAAGCACAAATGCCTCGCCCAAAGGTTCCACCGACAGCTTCAATGAAATGCGTCGCCGCTTGATGATGCGACTGTTTCTATATATCGCGATTCCGGGAACATACCTGTTCACCGCCTTGACCTTCATTCGGGGCGAGATTCTGATGGGAATCTTTGACAGCATTATGGCCTGCATCCTGACGACGGCGTTTTTCCTGGTGTCCCGCTTGCGGCGTCTTACCAATCTTTATCGCATTACGGCTTTATTCCTCGGGTTGCTTTTTTTCTATGTGTTTGCTGCCGGGGGAACATACGGCGAAATGATCTTGTGGGCGTTCCCCTGGCCGCTGTGGACTTTCTTCTTGTTGGGTAAAAAAGAGGGACTTTACTGGGTGGTAACCAAATTAATCACAGTCCACTTGCTCCTGTGGATCGGGGTGCCTTTTGTCAAGATGTATGCATACCCCATTGAAATCAAGGCCCGGTTTACGTTTTCCTATGTGCTTGTTGTCGGCTTCGCCTATTTTTTTGAAGACACGCGCAATCGTATTCAGCAGTGGCTCCAGAAGGAACGCCGCAAACTCACCGAGGCCGGCATTGAAATGGAAAAGGCCAACACCGCGCTGGCGGAATCGAATGTGCGGTTGAAGCAGGAAATAGTCGAACGCCGGCGTATGGAAAAAGCGCTGAAACTCGCCAAGGAGCAGGCTGAAATTGCCAATCAGGCCAAAAGCGAGTTTCTGGCCAATATGAGCCATGAAATTCGCACCCCGATGAATGCGGTGCTCGGCTATGCCGACCTGCTCCTTTCGGATTTGAAAGACCGCCATCACCAACAATATGTACAGGTCATCAAATCAAGCGGATCGGCCTTGTTGCAGTTGATCAACGATATTCTGGATTTATCCAAAATCGAGGCCGGGCGCATGGACATCAACCTCACGCCGATTGATGTGCGCGGCCTGTTTGGTGAAATTCGCAACATTTTTTTGATCAGCGCTTCCCAGAAGGAAATCGATTTGCGGGTAGACGTGACCCTCCGCGTGCCTGCGCAGTTGATAATGGATGAAGTGCGGCTGCGGCAGGTTATATTCAATCTGGTCGGTAATGCCGTTAAATTTACCGAAAAAGGGTATGTAAGCATCACAATCGATGCCCACCCCTGCGCCGACGCCGGTAAAAGACAGTTACAGATCACGGTTGCGGACACCGGCATCGGCATCGATCCGAAGATGCACGACGAAATTTTTCAAAGCTTTGGTCAAGTCTCAGCCCTGGCAGACAAAAAAAATGAGGGCACCGGCCTGGGACTGGCCATCTCGAAAAATCTGGTGGAGATGATGAACGGCCGCATCCGTGTGCACAGTCAATTAAATCAGGGCAGTGAGTTCACCCTTGTTTTCAATGATGTGGCGATCGTTGAAACAGCGGTGACGGCCAACGATGAACCGGATGCGCAACCAAATTCAGACAGCCCGATTCTGTTTGAAAAGGCGGTGGTTCTGCTGGCGGATGACTTGGAAGTAAACCGTGACCTGGCGCGCAGCTATATGCAGCCGTCACCCCTGACCCTTTTGGAGGCGGCTGACGGGCGCGAAGCCGTGGCCATGGCGGCTGAGTATCAACCGGATGTCATCCTCATGGATATCAAAATGCCGCACGTCGACGGGTATGAAGCCGTGCGGCAAATTCGCAGGCAACCGCTCACGGCCGGCATCCCGATCATCGCCGTGACGGCGTCCGGCATGAACGATGATATCGACCGCATCGCGGCCGCAGGCTTCGACGACTATCTGATCCGCCCCTTTGGCAAGGCTGACCTGATCCGTTTACTTACGCGCTATCTGCCCCATGACACTGAAAAAGGCCAGGAGCACTTGCAGGCGAATAACGAATTGACGGACATCATGTCAGCCACCCACGAAGAGACCCTTGTGCCGTTTCCCGATTTGGCTGAAACGCTGCAAAGCGATCTGAAAAACAGATGGAAAACGGTCAGCAATCTGCAAAACATTGCCAAGATCGAAGCCTTTGCCGAGAAGAATCAGGCCATTGGTGAGCAGTATAATCTAAAATCCCTCTCCGCCTATGGGGATCTTTTGAAAAGTCTCACCGAAACCTGTGACATTAATCGCATCACCACCACCATGGCCAAATATCCTCTGTTGATCGACCGCATCTGCCGTAACTAGTACCCCGTCAGATCACCGTCCGCTCCCCCAGATTGCCGTACCGATGGTAGTTGTCGCAAATACTTTGCTCCTGGAAGTAATGGAGTAATTCCAGGCGGCCTTCCATCAGGACCGGTGCGCGGGCGATGTAAAAACCACTGCGGGCCGCGGCTTTGAAAATCGCTTCAGGAACCCGGTCGGCCGCGGCATAGCGCAGGCGATCGATATCCGGCAGGGCTGCAATGATGGCCTCGTCCGTGTGCGTATCGATTTTGGCCCCTTCGCAGAAGGCCCGCCCTTCCAGCCCGGACAGAAAATCGACCACCGGTCCCTGCATGCCGGGCGTAAAGCTGACGATCAATTTGCAGCCGGCAATCCGCGCGGCGGCAACACGGCCGAGCACTTCAAAAAGACTGTCTTCGGGATGCACCCGCACGATCATCAACCCCACCGGCAGGTACTGCACCAGGTTGTCCTGGCCGCGCAGGTGAAAGTAATCCTTGGTCCGGCCGAACTCCTGTTCATAGTGAAACAGATAGCTTTTCACAGCCTGAACGGTTTGGCCCAGATCGTCCTTGAGGGCTTGCAGGCGGTCCCAATCGAGTTTTTGCTTGATCTGTTGCACCAAACGCAGCAGGGCATGATCGCGCTGAATCGGTCCGACCACCGGCGGGCCGGTCTCCTCAAAGGTCATGAACTGGGTCACATAGTTGGGTCCACCGGCCTTGAGTCCCGCGCCGATGGCCGATTTGCGCATGCCGCCGAAGGGTTGACGCAGAACAATGGCGCCGGTGGTACCCCGGTTGATGTACAGGTTGCCGGCCCGAATCCTGTCCCGCCAGATTTTCTGCTCCCGCGTATCCAAACTCTCCAGCCCACTGGTCAGGCCGTAGCCGGTGGCGTTGACCATTTCGATGGCATGCGCCAGGTCGTCGGCACACATCACCCCCAGCACCGGGCCGAAGAATTCGGTCAAATGGGTGTCGGAACCGGCCGTGACGCCGTATTTGATGCCCGGCGACCACAACCTGGGATTGCCTTTCAGATTCCGTGGTTCAAGCGCCCAGGTTTCCCCCGGTTCAAGTTGCGTCAGGCCGCGCTGCAAATCGCCGGACGGTGGTTTGATCAGCGGTCCCATCTTGTTGGCAAAATCCCAGGCCGAACCGGTGGCGAAGCTGCGGGCTGCATCGACCAGGTGCGCCTTGAATTCGTCGTTGGCGTAGATTTCCTTTTCCAGGATCAGCAATGACGTGGCGCTGCACTTCTGCCCGGTGTTGCCAAACGCCGAGTAGATGACGTTTTTAATCGCCTGATCACGGTCGGCCATGGCCGTTACAATAGTGGCGTTCTTCCCGCCGGTTTCCGCCGCCAGATAGATACCCGGTGACTGCGCCAATATGCGCATGCCGGTATCGGTGCCGCCGGTCAGGATCACAAAGTCGATATCCAGATGCGCGGTGAGATGACTGCCCACGGCCCCCCCGCGGCACGGTAGAAATTGCAGGGCATTTTGAGGGACACCGGCGTCCCACAGACAGCGGCAAAGCTGCCAGGCCACCAGGACCGCATCCGACGACGGTTTGAAGATCACCGTGTTGCCGGCGGCCAGGGCGGCGATGATGCCGCCGCAGGGGATGGCGATCGGAAAATTCCAGGGTGAAATGACCAGCCCCACGCCTTTGCCCCGGCAGTGCACATTCGCCGGCTGATCAAATTGGCACACCGTATGCGGGTAGAATTCGGTAAAGTCAATCGCCTCGGATACTTCAACGTCCGCCTCGGTAAAAACCTTGCCGGTATTTGCCGCCGCCGCGCCGATCAGGTCGCCGCGTGCGGCGCGCAGGCCCATTGCGGCCCGGGATAAAATGTGGTGACGCTGCCGGGCGCTTTGGTCGCGCCAGCCGTCCGGGTCCTGCCGGGCCACGGCCACGGCGCGGTCCACGTCGGCGCGCGTTCCCAGCGCATAGCGCGCCACGATCACCTGTTCCGGCAGACGATTCGCATCAACATACTCGCCGGTTTCCCGCTCTGCGAAGATCTCTTCACCACCGATCACGAGCGCAATGTCCACCGGTGCCGACGCGCCGGATTGCCACTTGGCGCGGATGTCTTCGGCCCATTGGCGATTGCCCGACAAGGCCCAATCGGTATCCGGCTCATTGACAAATTCCCTGCCATGGTAGGTGCCCATCTGTTCGGGAAAGGTTTCAGTGAGGCGGTTCTGGTTCCGGTGGGGGGTGCTTCCGGCCTTGTCCCGGTGCTTGCAGGAAGCGATAAACTGTTCCTTTAAAAAATGCCAGTTTTTCGATTGAGTCGACAAATCCGGCGCATAGCGCAAGAAGTTTTCCTCGGCGGTATTTTCGTCCAGGCGGCGGATAAGGTAGGCGATGGCATTGATAAATTCCTTCCTGCCGGCAACCGGCGCGTAGAGCAACAGGTCCGAAGAGGTTTCCTGAAGCGCGCGGCGTACGTGATCGGCCATGCCTTCCAGCATTTCAAAGGTGAAGAACTTAGCGACCTGCTGATGCTTGGCCAGCACGTGGGCGTAGGCCAGCTCGAACAGGTTATGCGACGCGATGCCCAGGTGCACGGCGTTGATATGTTCCGGCCGCATCCCGAAAGTGACCATCCGTCTATAATTCGCATCGACGTCCAGCTTGTTGTCATAAGGCGCCAGAGGCCAGTTGTGCAAAGCCGCTTCAACCTGCTCCATCTCCATGTTGGCCCCCTTGACGATTCGCAGGCTGATCGGCGCCCCACCGGCCGCCACCCGTTTTTGCGCCCACCGGGTCAACTCGATCTGCATGTCGTAAGCGTCGGGCAGATAAGCTTGCAGAACAATGCCGGCCGGCGTACTGAAAAACTCTTTTTGTTCCAGCGTACGAATGAAAACAGCCATGGTGATTTCAATATCGCGGTACTCTTCCATGTCCAGGTTGACGAACTTGGGTACCTGGGTGCCGTCGTGGCGCACGAAGAGATTGTCGCGGGCGGCGCGATACAACCGGGTGAGCCGCTCCACCAGGATACCGACACTGTGCTCGAACGCCAGCGATTGGATCTGGGAGTAAATCGTTGAAATCTTGACTGAAATGTATTCGATCTCGGGATTGCGCAAATCGGCCAGATAGACGCCCAAACGCCGGGCCGCCTCGTCTTCGCCCAGCACGGCCTCGCCCAGATGGTTCAGATTCATGCGCACGGCCTGGTGTTTGCGGCGCGCCAGATGCGCATGCAGCGCCTCGGCTTCCCCCGGAATAATCGCCCGTGAGCTGTTGTGGCGCATTTTCTCGATCATTTTGGGAACCATGATGGACGGAAAATGCCGCCCCAGCCCCATAAACATCTGCATGAGCAATTTATCGACCTTGCCGAAAAAATCCGGCACGCCGAATTCACGCAGGATGCTGTTGACCTGATCAGCTACCCGGGAAGTATTTTCCGGCCGAAAACTCTGATCGATCAATTTGGTCAGAATGATCTTGTCCTGCGGCCGGGTGAGCAAACGGCCCATCTGTTCCTGGATGGCTTTCTCCTCACCGGTCAAAAGGGCGTTGGCCCGGTTTTGCCACTGTTCGGCCTGGTCGATGGCCTCTTTAATCAATACTGATTCGGTTTGGCTGTCCATGGCGCGTCCTCCTCAAAAACGACGGTTACACCTTCTTTTCAATATTTCGTTTTTTACTCTGCATGTGCTTGTTAAAACGTCTGACATGGTCGCGGGCCAGATTGCGCGCGGTGTCAGTCTCTTTTTGTTCCACGGCGCGCACAATGCGGCGCAGGTCATGGTAGTTCTCCTCGAACTCGTAGGGGTCGCCGGTGAGAAAGCGGTCGTAGTAGCGGTGAATGTTGTCGTGGACCGTGCGCAAAATGAATAGATAAAGAGGATTGCCGGCGATTTGGGCCAGGGCCATATGCAGCTTTTCGTCGATGCGCACAAAATCGTCCCAAAAATCACTGCCGCCTTCATAGTAGCGGCGTGCCTCGTCGAGCAGAACGTTCAGGTGGTTGATGTCGTTCGCTTTGGCCCGTTGGGCCGCCAACCCGGTGACCGTTCCCTCCACGTCTTCACGAAATTCGGCCAGATGCGCCAGGGACACTTTCTGGCTGCGGATCAACAGGGCCAGGCTTTCACTGATCTGCTCGGTATTGGTGTCTTTCACAATGGCGCCGCCGCCCACGCCGAGCCGGATTTCAATCAGCCCCTTTTGCTCCAAAACCCGCAATGCCTCGCGTAGCGTCCCGCGGCTGGTGCCGAGCATGTCACCCAGCTCACGCTCAGGGGGCAGTTTGTTGCCGGGTTTAAGCTGCCCGGACAGGATGGCGTCCTGGATCTGGTCCACCACGTCCTGGAAAATGCGGCTTTGGCGGGCTTTACGGAAGAGCTTCTCCATGGCAACGTCCTTTTAAAAAAATCAAAAGATCGGGGCGGATCGATTATAATGGTTAAACCTTTAATAAAGATTTCAATCGCTACGAGACGCCGCGCCTGCAGCCGCAGTTCAATGACATGGCCGGGACCGGGGGCTTATACTTCGCCCAGATAGGCTTCGCGGATCCGGGGGTTGTCGAGAAGTTTCCGGGCGTCGTCTTCCATGGTGATCCGGCCGGTTTCCAGAACATAACCGCGTTGGGCCGATTGCAGGGCGATGTTGGCGTTTTGCTCCACCAGCAGAATGGTGGTGCCGTCCTGATTGATGGTGGCGATGATTTCGAAGATCTTCTGCACAATCATCGGCGCCAGCCCCAGTGACGGTTCATCCAGCAACAGCAGCTTGGGGCGGCTCATGAGCGCTCGTCCGATGGCCAGCATCTGCTGCTCTCCGCCCGACAGGGTGCCGCCTTTTTGCGTGCGCCGGTCTTCGAGCACCGGAAACAGATCAAAGACATGGGCCATGTCTTGCTGGATGGCTTTGGTGTCGCGGCGAAAAAAGGCGCCCATTTCCAGGTTTTCTTCCACAGTGAGGCGCGGGAAAATGCGGCGCCCTTCGGGCACTTGACACAACCCCTTGGGCGGCAGCAGATCGGCGTCCTGGCCGTGGATCGGCTCGCCGTTGTAGTAGATTTCCCCCTGTTGCAACCCGATGATGCCGCAAATGGCCATCAAGGTGGTCGACTTGCCGGCGCCGTTGGCCCCGATAATGGTGACGATTTCACCCGGCCGCACCGTAAGCGAGACCCCCTTTAACGCCTTGATGGCGCCGTAGCTGGTGTGCACATCGCGCAATTCGAGAATCGGTTCGACGGCCATCTACCCCTCCTTGTCTTCCGAGCGCCGGCCCAGGCGCTTGGCGGTGATAAAGCCGCCCGGTCGAAAAAGCATCATCAGCACCATGGCCCCGCCCAGACAGAGCATGCGGTACAGTTCAAACTCGCGGAACATCTCCGGCAGCACAATCAGGGCCAGGGCGCCGAGGATGATGCCGGGGATCGACCCCATGCCGCCCAACACAACCATGGCTAAAACCGTCGCCGATTCGAGAAACGTAAAACTCTCCGGACTCACAAAACGCATCCGGGCCGCGAAAAAAGCGCCGGCCAGTCCGGCGAAAATCGCGCCCATGGCGTAGGCCAGCAGTTTGAGCAGGTACGTGTTGACGCCCATCAACTCGGCCGCGGTTTCATCTTCGCGGATCGCTTCCCAGGCACGCCCGATGCGCGAGATGTTCAACCGCCGCACCGCCAGGATAGTGAAAATCGCCAGCAGTAAAATGACGTAGTACAGGTAGTGCAGCTTTTTAAGATACAGGTGCTCAAACGAAAATCCACCGGACCAGTCGGGCAGATACAGGCCCGGCGCCTTGATCCCCAAAACACCGTTGGGGCCGTTGGTCAATTGCATCCAGTTGTTCAGGATGATGCGCACGATTTCGCCGAAACCAAGAGTCACAATGGCCAGATAATCGCCGCGCATGCGCAAGGTGGGATACCCGATGATGCAGCCGGCAATGCATGCGGTGCAGGCGGCCACGGGCAGCGACAACCAGAAGGATAGCTGGTAGTAAACGCTGAGCAGAGCATAGGTGTAGGCCCCGACACCGTAAAAGGCGATGTAGCCCAGATCGAGCATGCCGGCCAGACCGACCACAATATTCAGCCCCAATCCCAGGCACACGTAGACCAGCACGTTAATGGCCACATCCTGGCCGTAGCGGTCGGCAAATTGGGGAAAGACAAACGCAGCCGCTGCGGCGATGGCAATCCAGATCCAGGTCGGAATACGGGCTGTGGTGGCCGCTGCCGGTGCGCGCAACATCTTCAACGGTGCGCCGGCCCAGGTGAGCAGCCCTTGTTTGTGCAGGATCACCAGGGCGACAATCACGATTGTGCCCGCCAGAACATACAACCAGACCGTGAACGCCTTGCCGAACGAAAGCGTGCCGTCCGCGTGGATGCCCATCAGCGGCCACAGCAGGCCCAGGAGCCACAGCATGCCAATGCAATAACGTTTGAGAATTTTTTTAGACGCGGGTATCATCGACGTTTTCACCCATAATCCCTGTGGGCCTGAAGTAAAGAACCGAAATTAAAATAACAAACGCAAACACATCCTTATATTGGCCGGAAATATAACCGGCGCCGAAGATTTCAACCATGCCGATGATCAACCCACCGAGCATGGCGCCGGTGATGTTGCCGATGCCCCCCAACACGGCGGCGGCAAACGCCTTGATCCCCGGCACAAACCCCATGGTGTAGTTTACCGACCCGTAGTACAGCCCCACCATGATGCCGGCCGCGGCAGCCAGCCCCGCACCGATGGCAAAGGTCAAGCTGATGATCTTGTTGCTGTTGATACCCACCAGCGCGCTCATGACCTTATCCTGGGCCGTGGAACGCATGGCCTTGCCGATACGAGTCTTGAACACCAGGATGTTGAGAAAGATCAACAGGCCAATGGTGACCAGTACAATCGTAATCTGCAAGTAGCTCACGGTGATCAAACCGAACTCAAAACCGCCCTGGGCAAAGCCTGAGGGGTAGGGTTTGTCGTAAACCCCCTGGGTCAGCATCAGGCCGTTGGACAAAAAAATCGACATACCCAGGGCGCTGACCAGCGCCGCCAGACGCGTGGAGTGCCGCAAGGGTTTATAGGCGACCTTTTCGACCGCCATGGCCAAAAAGGCGCAAAACAGCATGGCCAGCAGCAAAGCCCCGCCCAAACACAGCCAGGGATGCGTCTGCATGTACCCCTTTGAGGCGAAAAAGCTGAGCAGGATCACGCCCATGTAACCGCCGGCGGCGAAGAACTCACCGTGGGCGAAATTGATAAGCTGGATGATGCCGTACACCATGGTGTAGCCCAACGCAATCAGGGCGTAGATACCACCCAGCGTGAAACCGTTGATCAGTTGTTGTAGAAAAAATTCCATGTCCGGTCCCAAATCCCAAAAGAAGATACAAAGATGATGGATTCTTGAAAAATACGCCAACGCCGGCTCCCGCCAGGCGGTTGGGGGAATTATGAATTCAGAATTAAGAATTGTGGATGGGGATCATTATAAAATGATAGTCTACCTTTCTTTCTTAATTCCTAATTCAATGGCATTAACTTAAACCCTCCAAATGGGCCGAAAAAGATGTCGCGCAGGGCGCGTTAAACTATGAAAAAATGAATAACAATGTAAGCAAAACTGCATATCGAAGCCTGAAGATAACTCTTAGGCCTCTTTACGACATTTCCTGGATTCACAGATTGCTTATTCCGGCGGCCCGCCGCAACGTAAGTGCGTTTTACAAATTTCCTTAACCTGACGGCTATGGGCTTTCGTCTTGCCTTGCGGTCCGTATTGTTTTTTGTCTAAAGCCCTGAGTTACATCTCTTTTGCGTTGCTGAAATAGTATCCCAATACTTAAGTTAATGATTCTTAATTCCACACTGTCTTCCCTTCCCACGAGAAAAGGGAAGACAAGCGAAAGGATTAACCGGCAAATTTCTGACCGGTGGTCGGGTTCCAATAGGTTTTGAACTCGGCGCCTTGCACGGTCCAGATCACGTAGTCCGAGCCGGAGTCGCCGTTGGGCATGAACTTGACGCGCTTGGTGGCCCCGTCGTAGTCCATCTTCATGATCTCGGCCTTGAGGCTCGCGGCTTCGGTCGACTGCGCGCTCTTGATGGCACTCAGCAACACCATGGCCGCATCATAGGCGTAGCCGGACCAGGCGCCCGGTTTGCCGAACATGCGGGTGTATTCGGAGATATAGCTCTTGTAGGACGGCTTGGTGGTGTCGGTGTACCCGAAGGTCAGGTAAACCCCTTCGGCCGCCTCCTTGGCAATTTCAATGAACTGCGGATGGTAGACCGCATCCTGGGTGAGGACTTTGCTTTTCAGGCCGAAGCGCTTGGCCTGAATGGCCATCAGGCTGCCGGAGGCCGAGTTCTGCAAACTGATGTAAAAGACATCCGGGGCGGCCCGCTTGACTTTGGTCAGCACCGCGGAAAAGTCCTTGTCGCCCTGGTTGACATGATCGTGGGCCACCACCTGGATGCCGAGTTCGCTGGCGACCTTGCTTACATTGTCGGCCAGCCCCTGCGAATAGGTGGTTTTGTCGTCGACAATATAAAGGGTTTTGGCCTGCAAATACTCCTTGATGAATTTCCCGGCGATTTTGGCCTGATCGTCATCCCGGCCGCACATACGAAACATGTAGGGCAGGCCGCGCTCGGTGACCTTCTCGTTGGTCGACGCCGGCGTGATCACCGGGATGTTCTCCTCGCTCAAAGCTTCGGAGGCCGGGATGGTCGATGAGGAGCAGTAGGCGCCGATCACACCGGCGACCTTGAGGTTGATCAGTTTGTTGGCCGCGGCCACCGCCTGACGCGGGTCGCAGGCCGTATCCTGGGGATAAACCTCGATTTTGCCGTAGCCCGGAATGCCGCCCTGGGCCTCGATGACGGCGATGGCGGTTTTAACCCCGTTGACGATGTCGTTGCCGTCCGCGGCGTAGGGGCCGGTCAAAGGGCTGATGGTGCCGATCTTCAGGACTTTTTCGGAAACCATTTTCTTACCTAACAATTCATCGACTTTCTGGGTCAACGCGTCGACACGGGCGGTTAAATCGTTGACCTTTTGTTCCAGTTCGCCTACGTTTTGCTGTCCGCAGCCAAACAGAAAAAGGCACGCCAGCGGAATCAACAAGAGTGCCAGATACCTTTTGTTGAGTTGGATTTTGCGCATTCGTTCCTCCTACAGTTGTTGGTGTGATTACTGGTAAACGGCTTTATCGGTTGGATGTCCCAGGTAGGCTTCGATAACCTTGGGATTTTTCTGAATCTGTTCGGGTTTGCCCTCGGCGATCTTGACGCCGTGGTCGATGCAGACAATGCGGTGGCAAACCCCCATGACGACCTTCATGTCATGTTCGACCAGCAGCACGGTGACCCCCAGATCGGCAATGCGGCCGATGTCGCGCATCAGTTCCATGCTTTCCGACGGATTCATGCCGGCGGCCGGTTCGTCCAGCAGGATCAACTTGGGCTGCGACGCCAGGGCCCGTGCGATCTCCAGGCGGCGCTGGATACCATAGGCCAGATTTTGGGCGACCACGTCGGCGAATTGATCCACCCCCATGAAGGCGAGCGCTGCATGGGCCTTGTCTTCGATCTGCTTTTCTTCCCTTCGCTGCGAAGGGCTGCGCAGAACCGCCCCCAGCACGCCCTTGCGTGACCGGCAGTGCAGCGCCACCATGGCGTTTTCGAGGGCCGTCATTTTTTCAAAAAGACGAATGTTCTGAAAGGTACGGGCGATGCCCAACGTCAGGATCTGGTAGGGCCGCTTACCGCGCAAGCTGTTTCCGTCGAGACTGACATCACCCTCGCTGGCCTTGTAGACGCCGGTGATAATATTGAATACAGTGGTTTTACCGGCACCGTTGGGGCCGATCAACCCGACAATTTCACCCGGCTCGATTGTAAAATTGATTTTGGACAGGGCCTGAAGCCCGCCGAAACGCACACTGATGTCATTGAGCCGTAACTGGGTCATGGTTGTTTTCATTTTTGTTTCGAACGTTGTGCCCGGCTGGTTAGAATGGTTTGACCATTAGTAGGGAAACTGCCGGCAAATGTCAAGGGGTATTCTTAACGGCCCTTATCCGGTGAATTGGTGTTGATTCAATGAATCCGGTTCGGCGCAGCGCGCTCCGGTGGTGTTGCGGCGGCGCTAAAGATTTTCACCCGGGACGCGATAAAAAGAAAGCGCGTGCTTTAGGGCCTAAATCCGGGCGCTTCGGGCTCGCATAAAAATAATTTTACATGTTAGGCACCCTTAAGGGCTCGCGCAAAAATAATTTCGCATTTTAACGATAGCCCTTAACCGCAATGTAATCAATGCTGCTGTGAAAACGGGAAATGACAATGAACACCAAACATCGCCCCCCCGCTGCCGTGCCCTCGCTTCAAAATTATCAGGTTTTGATCGAAAATGTTCGCCAGGCGGTCCTGGTGGTTTGCGAAGCAAAAATCGAATACCTGAATGCGTTTGCCGGTAAATTGCTCGAATGTGACTGTGACAGGCTGTTGCAGACCCCTTTGCTTGAAATCGTACATCCCCAGGATCGTGAAGAATTCAACCAGCAGTGCGCCGCGGCCCTCGAAGTTGAATCCACCGGGCCGTTCATTTTCAGGGTGTCCACCCGAAATGGGGCCACCCGGTGGGTTGAAGGGGCTGCCGGCCCCATTCAATGGAACGGCCAATCCGCCTGCCTGATCAATTTGACCGACATCACCGCGACTATCGCCACGGAAAAGGAACTGAAAGAAAAAGAAGAGCGCTTTCGGTTGATTTCCGAAACATTGCCGGTGGGCGTCTTCGAAACCGACAGTAAGGGGATCTGCCTGTACACCAACACCTGCTGGCAGCAATTGTTCGGCGTTACTTTGTCCGAGAGCCTGGTCCTGGATTGGCGGGAAATGCTGCATCCGCAGGACAAAAAAGGCGTGAGCCGGGACTGGTCCAAGGCCATGGCGAAGATGCGCAGCTTTTCGCGCGATTGCCGCATTTTGACCCGCGACGGCGCCCGGCGCTGGGTGCATGTGCACTCGTCACCGGTGTTTTCCGATTCGGGTATCAGTTTTACCGGCTCGGTCGAAGACATCACCCATCGCAAAAAAGCAGAACGCGAGTTGCAGCGGGCCAAGGAAGACGCCGAAGCCGCCAACCGGTCCAAAAGCAGTTTTCTGGCGAACATGAGTCATGAAATCCGCACGCCCATGAACGGCGTGATCGGAATGAGCAGTTTACTTCTGGAAACGGAGATGAGCGACGAACAGCGCGATTTTGCCGAAACCATCAAAACGTCGGCCGACTCGCTGTTGACCATCATCAACGACATCCTCGACTATTCCAAGATGGAAGCCGGCAAACTGGAGCTGGAAGAGATCGATTTTGATTTGCGGGTGATGACCGAAGATGTGGTGGACATGCTGATGGTCAAGGCGCATGAAAAGAAATTGATGTTCGGCTGTCTGATCGACCACAACATTCCCTCTTTGCTGCAAGGAGATCCGGGGCGCATACGCCAGGTGCTGATCAACCTGGTGGGCAACGCCATCAAGTTTACCAGCGACGGCGAAGTATTTATCCGGGTCGATCTGCTCGATGAAACCGATGCCGACGTGCACCTGAAGTTCAATGTCACCGACACGGGCATCGGCATCAACAAGGAAAAGCTCGACGATCTGTTTCAATCGTTTTCACAACTCGACACATCGATTACACGGTTATTCGGCGGCACGGGATTGGGCTTGGCGATTTCAAAGCAGTTGGTCATGCTGATGCAAGGCCGGATCGGTGTCGAAAGCCAGGTGGGCAAAGGGTCCAACTTTCATTTTGATATCCGCCTGGCCCGGCAGCCGGTGCGTAGCGCCGGTACCCTACCCGCGCCCGAGCTTTGCAACGAAAAAATCCTGGTCACCGGCAGGCACCTGCCGAGTCTGTTGATCCTGCGCGAACAACTCAAAGCGCTCAAATGCCGCTATCTGGCCGCCGGTGACGACAAAGAGATATTTGCCCATCTGGCGGTCGCCGAAGAAGCCGGTGATCCGGTGCGGGCGGTCCTGGTGGAAACACGCTTTCCCGGGCTGGACGGCGAGGCGATCGGCGCCCAAATCAAATCACATCCGCAGTTCGGCCACATACCGCTGGTGATGCTGGCCGGCTTCGGTAAACCGGGCGATGTTGCCCGATTGAAAAAAATCGGCTTTGCCGGTTACCTGACCTGGCCGGTCAAGCAATCGCAATTGCAGGTCTGTTTGCAGAAAGTCATCCAGATTGCAAACGACGGCAACACTGAAGACGAATCCGGCATTGTCACCCGGCACAGCATCAAAGAAGCACAAAAACAACAGATCACTATTCTGGTGGTTGACGACAATGCGGTAAACCGCAAGGTTGCCTGCCGAATATTGGAAAAACTGGGCTACGCCCATCACGCGGTCGGCAGCGGCCCCGAAGCCCTGGAGGCCTTGCGGCAAATCACGGCGCGGGTGGTGCTGATGGACGTGCAAATGCCGGGGATGGACGGATTTGAAACCACGGCGCAGATTCGCAACGGGGCGGCCGGGCAGAAAAACTCGGATGTGCCGATTATCGCCCTGACCGCCCATGCCATGGCCGGCTACAAGGAGAAATGTCTGGCCGCCGGCATGAATGACTACGTTACCAAGCCGATCAGTCCGGAAGATCTACATGCGGCTGTTAAAGCCCGGCTTACATGCTGCGGTGACGCCGTAGACAAATATCCGGTGGCGGCTGAAAGCAACAGCGATCCAACCGCGATTTTCGACCGGCAGGAACTGATGCAACGCGTCGGCGACGATGAGGAACTCTTTGAAGAGCTGCTGGCGGTTTACCTGGAAGATACCGGCATGCAACTTGCCAAGCTGCGGCAGGCTGCAGAAGAAGAAGATTGGGTGCAGGCGGCCAACCATGCACACACAATCAAGGGCTCTTCGGCCAACATCGCGGCGCACGCGCTCAAAGGCGCGGCCCATGAGGTCGAAAAGGCGGCCAAGACAAACAGTGCCGGGCTGTTGCACCGGGCCTTGAGCACACTGTACGCCGAACTGGAAAAGTTCAAAAGTCTGGTCGACGAAGCACAATCGGCGTCATCGGCACACAGCGCCTGAAAGTGACGGTGCCGCCCAACCTGCCGGGTCAAGGCCGCTTAAGTTGCTACCGGCGATGACTGCTCTTCCGGCTTGGGCGCCTGCTGCGGGGCGGGTTGTTTGGGTTGAGGCCCCCCCGCCCCTTGCGGATTTTTGGACGGTTCGCCCCCAGGGGCACCCTTACTGTTCTTTTCGGCTTTGTCGGCAATCTCGTCGATGGCGTCTTCGATTTTGTCCACGGCCTTATCTATTTTATCCTCGCCCTCCCCTGCCTCGGCCAGGAGCGATTCGATTTTAGCGGCGATTTCGTCGGCCGAAGCGCCCTTCTTCACAGCCTCTTGCGCTTTTTCCTCCACACCTTCGATATCTTCCTTGTCAACCCCCTTTGATTTAAGGGCCTCCAATGCTTTGTCAAGCGAACCGGCGTTAGCCGGCGGGTTTGCCTGCTGCGGTTGGGGCGCCGGGGCTTGCTGGGGTTGCGGCGCCGGGGCCGGTTGGGCAGGCGCGGTGCCTTGCTGCGCGGGCGGGTTTTGATCCTTCGCAGGCGCGGCCGGTTTGCTTTCTTTGGATTTTTCTTCTTTTTTCGGTGCCTGCTCTTTTTTCTCGTCACCCGGTGCCGCCACCAGGGCGGTTTCACCCGGCGCTACCCCCGGTTCGTTTTGTTGCGGTGCGTCGTAATTGTCGGCCATGTCATCGAGCGCCGCCTCGACCCGGGCCAACGATTCATAGTTGCTCAACCCCTCGGCTTTACCGGCCATGAACAAGGCGTCGATCTGTTGGGCAATCGACCCATCCGGCATGCCTTTTTCCTGCAGTGTGGCGACGCTGTCTTGCAACTCCTGCAGGACCGACGGATCAATCCCCATGGCTTTAAAATTGTCGATCACGTTGCTCAAAGGATCATTTGGCGTGGTATTTTGCGGTGTATCCGCTGTCCGGGTGTTTAGTGCGGACTGCATGTGTAAGGGATAGTCAGTTTTCTTGACATTTTGCATGGCGCTTTGCTCCTGTAGAAAAAGATGAAGGTCAAAACTAGGCCTCGTCAAATATCACGGCGCGCCCGTCCATTGAGACAACCGCGTCAACCGCCCCTTTTATCTGATTGGCCCGGTCGGTCGCGCTGGGTCGCAGCACATTGTTCGTGTGGGTGTGGGCACTGTAAATCACCCCTTTGGGCACCTGGAATTGCACACGCTCCTGGGAACCCATGGTCAGCTTGGCCTGAAATCCGTTCTTGTCGCTTTTGGCGATACTGACGTGAACCTCCTTGCCGAGCCGTTTGCTGACCGCCGCCAGCAACTGGTTGACCCGGTCTTGCGACGCCGCATCCAGTTTGCCGGTGGAACCGGTTGTGAGCTGCATGTCCTTGATCGTAGTGGTGCCGGAACGCGACAATGTCTGGGCCACGGCCTCGGAGTTATCCTGCGGTTGCGTGCCGGGTGCTGCGCCGGTGGGCTGCGGTTGTTGGCCCTGCGGCGCGGCAGGTTGCGGCTTGCCGCTCTCGGAGGTTTGGGGTTTGGCGCCCTCGGGGGGCGCCGCCGGTTTCGGATTTTCCTTGGGCTGTTGCGGCTCACCTTGGGCCGGAGGTTTACCCTCTTGTTTCTGCGATCGATTGTCTTTAGCTGATTCTTCCGCTTTTTCACCCAATTCTTCGCTGATATCCTCAACTTTTTCCAGGATGTCGTCCGCCTCTTTTTTCTTCTGGGCCCCCTTGTCCAGTACCTCCTGGATTTTACCAGCCATCTCATCCGGGGGGGCGCCCAATTTCTGGGCCTTGTTGATTTCTTCTTCAGCCTCTTTCACATCGTCCGATTCGGCACCATCCAGCGCTTTGAGCTTTTCCAGCACGCTGTCAAGTGAAATCGCCGGCGCCTCCGGCTGGGTGGGAGTGGCCTGAGGCCCGAACAAGGCTTGCATGTCACCTATGAGGCTGTCCAGCGAAGGATCGCCGGGCTGTTGGGCAAGCGTGTGCACCACGTCCTGGGCAGCCTGCATGACCTGTGGGTTGCTCAAAGGTGGTGCGACTGTTGGCGGTTTGGTTTTGTCACCCACTTTTGCAGCTTCTTCTTTTTTCTTTGCTTCATCTTCTGCCTCGCGGCGTTTGTTTAGAACATTCAGGATACGACCTCGCCCACCGCTTGCACCGCCCCCTCTTCCGGGTTCCTCTCTCGTGCCCGTTCTGCTGGTACTACCGCCGCCACTGCCACCGCCACTGCCGCCGCCTGCACCTGGGCTTTTCGTTTTCGGGGTCCCTGTTGCGCCGGAACTACCACTGCCGCTTGAACCGCCCTTTTTGCTGCCACCTGTTTTGGTGGAATTACCACTGCCGCTTGAGCCGCTTTTTTTACTGCCACTTGATTTCCCGGAACTACCGCTTCCGCTTGAGCCACTCTTTTTACTACTGCTCTTTTTGCTGCTGCTCTTCTTGCTGCTGCTCTTCTTGCTGCTACTCTTCTTTTTGCTGCTCTTTTTTTTGTCGTCCCTTCTGGCGGCGACTAAGCCGATGTCTCCGAACTCAATGCCCAGCCCCTTTTCCGGCGAGGCCTCTTCGGCCGACTGCGCGGCATCGGTCAGGGGGTGGGCAACGTCCTGGCCGGGGGCGTTCGCCGGTTGATTCAACCGTTCGTGCACCTGCGCCAGGGCGTCATACGTGCTCACCCCATTATTTTGGCTCTGCGTCAACACAGTGTCGATTGTATCGGCAATATCTGCCGCCGGCACCCCTTGGGCCAATTGCCCATCAATACTGTGTTGCAGGCGGTTCAAATTGAACTGATCCACGCCTTGTTCTTTTAAACGGCTTAAAATGGCGGCAATCGGATCGGATTGGGCCTGTGGGGCCGGTTTATCCAAGGTTGCCATGGATTGAGCAGCCGGTGAGTTGGGAAAAGTGCCGATTCGGTTCATTTTGTACCTCGTTGCACCTCGGGTCCGAAATCAGGTTGACCGATTTGGGTTGAAGTCGATTTTGATTGCGTCCGAATTGTCGGGATGTTGGGTGTCGCGGCCTTTCGGCGCATTGCCCGCCGCGCCGGAAAACACGACGGATGCGGCGTTGATGTTCGGACGCCCACCTATTATGTAAAACCAGGGCGCACTAGTGACTTATCGTGCAAGCCGGAATTGCTTCGAATTGGTTCTGCCCATTGCGGGCGGGCACTGGACCTGAAAGTACTTTCGGGGCCGGCAGGTCCTGGGAATCGGAGTGGCTCGTATTTTAACCGGACCAGCCGGGCCGGTGGCCGGCAGGCGGGCCGCCTGTTTTATCGTTGTGGTTGTCCTGGACGTTCAACTTTACCAGGATGATTGAACGTCACAAAGGGCGGCCTTGCCGCCCGAATGCCGACGGCTTTGTTCCGCCGGCGTCCAGCCTAGCCCTGATTGAATATTATCGACCTGCCATCAGGCGTGACAACCGCGTCGTCCGCGCCGATGACCTGGTTATGGACATCCACGTCGCTTGGCCGGTGGTCACCGTTTACATGTGTGTGCGCACTATAAATGGTGCCGCCCGGTACGGCGAAGGTCACGCTTTCGTGGTCTCCGGCGGTAAGATGCACGTTAAGCTTGCCGGAGGTGTCCTTGTAAACACTGGCATGGACTTCCCGGCCGATTTGATTGCTGACACCGGCGATCAGTTTATTGACGGCCTGGCGCGACGCGGCGTCCAATTTGCCGTCGGCACCGGTGGCAAGCTGAAACCCGGTGACCGCAACGCCCTGGCCGCCGGCCTGGGTAAGGGTATCAGGGCTGCCAAGCAATTGTTGCGCGTCCATAGTCGCCGCCGGAGAAGGCGTGCCGCCCTGCTGAATACCGGACATGATGCCGCCGTCCATCGGCGCGACGGTCTCCGGGCTATCCGACGGGGGTTGGGCCGAGGGCGCCGCTTGCGGTTGGGCCGGGGGCGTAGCTTGCGGTTGCGCCGGGGGCGCAGCTTTTGGCTGAGCCGGGGCTGTTTGTTTCGACGGCGCCTGCGGCGTGTTGGTTGACGGGGCCTTGTCTTTATCGCCCTTGGTGTCGACGCCGGAATTCTTCTTGACAATCTCGGCCAGCATTTGACGCAACTCGGCCAGCATCTGATCAAGAATCTCATATAAGCTCATCGCTTTTTTTTCACCTTCCGACATCGTGGCGCTGAATTTGTCGGCGATAGAATCGCGCGTATATCCCTTCTCGACAGCCGCATCGATGCCGTCTTCAAGGCTTTTCATTCTGTCCGGCCCGACACCGCGTGATCTCAGGTTGTCCAGGATACTGCCCAACCGGTCGGCCGATTTGCCCGCATCGCTTTGGATCGTGGTTGTGGCTGGTTTACTCGTGGTTTTACCCGTAGTGACTTTTGTTTGCGGTGATTTTGCTGATTGCGAAGAAGTCGCCGATTGGGGAGATTTCACTGATTGTCGGTACAGTTGCGCGGGAGTGCTACGGGTGTTGGATAGTTTCATGATCAGCTCCTGGACTTAATCTGTAGATTAAATGCAATATGTCGAAATTAATCATAAACATGGTTTTGTATCATTTATTCGCCGATCAACATTCCTGCGTGCCTGCTTGCAGATTGCCGGCCAAATTAACGCTCATGGGGTAGATTATTCACTATTTTAATGTGAAACCACCTGATGATTTGTACGATCGCGTAAATTCTCTCAACTGTCAATCAGGGAAACCCTTAAAAGGCGCTTCGAAAAACCTGAATCTGGCCGGATTTTTGGATGATAGGGGGGGGCGGTCGATTGGCAAACGCCCGTCCGGAAATAGTTGTTTTGGGCGCTTGGCAGGGCCCGGACGTTTTTAAAACCGCAGGTTATACGGCAAAGCTGCTGTCGGGGAAAGGTCACTTCTTGATCGCCGGTATTGCCCCGGCAAGCCCCCAGTGAGCGCAGAGGGATGATGACATTACCCGGTCATCTGACAGCATGTTCTTACAGTTTCCGAGAGGCTGACAACTTCCGGCAGGGCAATGAAGCCGGTTGTTGTCGAGGCATGGCGTTCCCAAACAATAACTTACAAAGGCTAATATTGCCCTTAGCGGCAGGGGTGGAGTTGGGGCGAAGACCCGATCCTTGCCACTGGAGGATTCTCTCTGCGCTCACTGCGACCTTGTCGGCGCTTGTTTTTCAAAAACCGTTTCTACTTGTTGGCCCCTATAACATGCCCAAGGTTACCGGAAGGTTACAAAAACGCGTTTGGGGGGTGACATTGGGTTCAAAATATTTAATGATTATAAATGGTTAAAATTTTTTTCAAAAAAAATGCATTTAATTTTAAGATGCTTTTCTCAGATAGGGAGGTTTGGAGGGTTAAAATAAGATAATCTAAAGATTTAAGACCGTTACGATCCGACCGGACCACATCCTGATCCTCAGGTGGGGCCGCATCCGGGCGGTTGGACCGGGGTGGCGGTTGAATCGGAGGCCCTTTGACGAGGGCGGCGTTTGAAACTTCTGCGCAGGCGTTGGCTGATCGGTTTGACTGAAAGCGCCAACAGCAGCAAAGCCGCGCCAAGCTCCACCCAATGTGGCATCAAATGCGTCTGTTCGGCTGTTGTGGCGACGACCGGCACATGCCCGGCGGTCAGTAGCAGGTCAAGCGACAGCCCCATGGAAATACTGCAGATCGCGATGGCCGCCAAATAAATACCGGTGGCGCGTTTGCCCATAATCGCGAGCAAAACGGTGAGGGTGGCCATGTTGGTTGCCGGGCCGGCCATCAAAAACACCAGGGCCGCGCCCGGGCTCAGACCTTTGAGGATCAGGGCCGCGGCGATGGGAGTTGACGCGGTGGCGCAAATGTACAAAGGGATGCCGATCGCGAGCATGGCCAGCATGGTGGGCAGGCCGGGACCGATGTAACGGCTGAAAACATCCGCCGGCATCACAGCGGCGATAATGCCCGCCATCAGCAAACCGAGAAAAAACCAGACCGCCAGATCGTTCCAGAAATCACGCAGGGCGTAACGCATGCCGGCCGCAATCTTTACCCCATGGCTGTGGTGGCGGCGATGTTGCGACGGCTCGCAATCGGTGCCGTCACAGCACCCATCCACCGGGCAGCTGCGGTCAAAAGACAGCTCACGTGATGATGTTTGGGGCTCTTTTTTATGAAGCAGGTTTTCGGCTATACCGGCAACGGCGGCGGTGACAAAGGCGCTGACCGGTCGGGCCACAGCCATGACCGGGCCCAGCAACGCGTAGCTGACGGCGATTGAATCGACGCCGGATTCGGGCGTGGAAATCAAAAAGGCGGTGGTCGCGCCTTTGCCGGCCCCTTGCTTGCGCAGGGACATGGCCGTTGGCAATACACCGCATGAGCACAAAGGGATCGGAATGCCCAACAGCGCCGCCTTGAACACCGATTTGAATCGGCCGCGACCCAGGTGGCGGGCAATTAGGTCCGCCGGCAGGTAAACTTTCAACAGTCCGCTGATGATCAGCCCGAAGAGAATATAGATTGCGGATTCCAGCAAAAGTTCCCATGCCGCCGTGAATACCGCGACAATGATGTGTATATCCATTTATATCAGTCTGCTCTGTTAAGGTTAAACTTCCTGTGCATGGGCCATGCCGATGGCCAATAGCTGGCTGACATGTTCGTCCCCCAGGCTGTAGTAGACGGTCTGACCTTCGCGGCGCCGGCAAACCAGGCCGAAATTGTGCAGATTGCACAGTTGATGCGAAACAGACGATTGGCTGGCCCCCAGGTAGGCCGCCAGGTCGCATACGCACATTTCGACGGAATTCAGGGCCAGCACAATTTTCAGGCGGGTCGGTTCGCTCAGCAATTTGAAAATTCTCACCAGACGATCCATCTGATCAGGTGTCACGGCTTCCAGTAGCGCTTTTTCAACACGATCCTGGTGTACACTTTGCTCAAAGCATGTATCATTTTGCATCACGGCCCTCCGAATAGTTCGATATATGAATATATGTTCATATGAACATATGAACATATGAACATATATTCATATATCGAACTATCGTCAAGATCACTTTAACACGGACCCAGCCGGCGAAAGTGGCCTTTGCGCGCACAAACTACGGTGCACGGCACGTCTGAGCCGCAGGAGTTTCAAACTGTTTCGGGGATTCAATCTCAGGGCCGCGGAAAGACCGCCCAACGCAGATACCGAAGGCAAGACGCCGTTTGCGGATGGACACCGGCAAAACCACAATTTGCGGCCGGCCTAGCGGAAAGGTTTGCTAGTGCCCATCCGGAAATGGTAGATTTTGGCTCAGGCCAAGGCCGCAACGAATTTGAAACCGCCAGCGCAGCAAAGCTACGTCAAGGATCGCAATTGGGCAAGAACGCCGGCCTGGGCCAAAAGATGCTATTTCCGGCTAGGCCCTTGTTTGGGTTGGCAGCCCTGGCAGTCGCAGCCGCAGGCCGGCTTTTTGCGAGCACCGGTGATAAACCGGCGCACCACATACAACAGGGCGAGCCCCACGATGATAAAGACAATCAGGTTTTCCAGCATGATGGGTTGTCGTTCCCTTTCTGCGCCGGTCATTGCGAGAGACGACCTGCGCTGACTCGCTTTCAGACACCGTTTAAAATGCCAAAGGTTTTACCGAACTGAAAAATCCCCACGGACAGTGAAAAGGCCAAAATGGTATTGAACAGTATGGCAAAGGCGCCCCATTTCCATGAACCGGCTTCCCTGGCAATACAGGCCACCGATACAAAACACGGGCTGTAAAACATGACGAAAATGATCAGACTCAAGGCCACAAGCGGATTCCAATGCGGGGCGGCGGCCAGGGTGTCGGCCAGCGATTCGCCGCCTTCCGGGTCGATTTCCCCCAAGGAATAAGCGGTGCCCAGGGTCGATACGACCACCTCCTTGGCGGCAAAGCCACCGATCAGCGCGATATTGGTGCGCCAGTCAAAACCGGCGAATCGGGTAATGGTTTCAATGGCCGTACCCATCCGTCCGGCAATGGAATGCCGTAGCGCCGTTTCGGCCTGTTGCCCGTCAATGCGCGCCAGACGCTCTTTCAGCGCCTGGGCCGCCGGCGTCAGGGCGGCATCCTCATCGGCTGCTGCCAACTGCGCCGCCACCGGGGCCGGGGCGGTTTGCAGGATTGCCGTACGTTGCCGCTCAAATGCGTTTAGCTGCGTATCCGAAAGGCGGGGGAACGTCATCATGGCCCATAGGATGATCGAGATTCCCAGGATCACGGTGCCAGCTTTTTTGATATACTGCCAGGTGCGCTCCCAGGTATGAATGGCCAGCCCCTTGAAGGTCGGCAGGCGGTAGGGTGGCAGTTCCATGACAAATGGTGTCGAATGGCCGCGAATGACCGTCACCCGAAGCAATTTGGCCACCACCAGGGCGCCGAGCCAGGCAATGATGGTAAACAGAAACATCAGCATGGCCTTTTGTTCGGCGAAGAAGATGCCGATGAGCAACGCCAGCACCGGCAATTTCGCCCCGCAATTCATAAAGGGCACCGTCAACAAGGTGGCCAGCCGTTCACGACGCGATTTAAGCGTGCGGGTGGCCATGACACCGGGTACGGCGCATCCGCCGGCGATGCCGCCCGAAACGATAAACGCCATCACCGAACTGCCGTGCAGACCGAAAATGCGAAACACCCGGTCGAGCATGAACGCAACCCGCGCCAGGTAGCCCGAATCCTCCAACAGGGCGATGCCGAAAAACATGAACATGATCAACGGGACAAAGCCGAGCACGCCGCCCACGCCGTCGATGATCCCGGAAACCAGCAGAGATTGTAACAGACCGTCGGGCAGCAGGGCTGCGGTGGTGTTGCCCAGCCAATCGAAAAAAGTTTCCAGCCAGGTGACCGGCAATTCGCTGTAGGTGAACGTAAAATGGTACAACCCGAGAATAACCCCGGCCATGATGATCGGCCCCAGGAAACGGTTGGTGAGCACCCGGTCGACCTGATCGGATGTATGCAGGCGGTCGGTGTCGTATTGGCGCTTGAGCACCCCCTGCTTCATTATTGCGCTGATATAACCGTAGCGGTGGTCGGCGATAACCGCTTCCGGATACGTGTCCAGGGTTTCATCCAGATGGGCCGCCACTTTTTCGACAATCGCCTCCAGGGAACGGGCCAATTCGGGATTGACCCGGCGTCCTTTTTCCAGGATTTGCCGGTCCTGTTCCAGGTATTTCAGGGCCAGCCAGCGCATCGGGTAGGTGTCGGTCAGAAAATCATGCGCAACGATCCGGGCCTCGATCTCCTGAAGCGCTCCATCGATGTCGGCGCCATAGGAAATCTTGAGCGGCTGGATGGTGTCGGCATGACTTGCCAGATCCGCGGCCACCGTCATCAGGTCGATGTTGCCCTTGCCCGAGCGGGCGATGGTCGGCACCACCGGAACCCCCATGAGTTCGGACAGCTTGACGGTATCGATATTCAGCCCGCGCCCCTTGGCCACGTCCATCATGTTCAGCGCGATGCAGACCGGAATGCCCAGTTCCAGAAACTGGGTGGTCAAATACAGGTTGCGCTCCAAATTGGAGGCATCAACAATATTGACAACCACCGCGGGTTTCTCGTTAACCAGGAAATCCCGGGCCACCACCTCTTCAACCGAATAAGCGGTCAACGAATACGTGCCGGGCAGATCGACGATATGCAGTTTGATGCCGTTGCGCCGGTAGGTCCCTTCCTTTTTTTCGACCGTGACGCCCGGATAGTTGCCCACATGCTGGCGGGCACCGGTCAAACGGTTGAAAAGCGTTGTCTTGCCGGAGTTCGGGTTGCCAGCCAGGGCGATTGTGTTGCCGTTCTTCATGGTTCAGTCCACCTCCACTTCAATATAATCTGCTTCACTGTTGCGCAGTGTCAGGGTAAAGCCCCTAACCCGCAGGGCCACCGGGTCATACAATGGTGCCCGGCCCTGTATCTTTATGGGCGTGCCGGGGACCAGACCCATATCGCGGATACGACGGCCCATTTCGCCTCCGACTTTGATGGTGACGATTTTCCCGGATTGATTATCCTGCATGCGGCGTAATAAAATTCGACTCAAAATTTCCTCCTGTACCGGGTGTGGCCTTGCTCATCGTTGCGAGACCGGCCTTGGTGATCAATAAATGCGGTAACGTTGCCGGTTCAGCGGCAAGTTGGAGTTTGGTACCCCAAACATTTTGAGGTGTCAAGCCAAAAGTTAACAATTCATCGGCTGTTTGGGTTGACCTTTAAAGTCTTGAATGTTAAACACACGCAGGTTTTGGCCCCAACTTTGATTGACATTGATCGCCCGCCCCGACTCCAAGGACAAGGAGGTTTTGTGACCAAAAAAAAAGACGAGCTTTCAGAAAGTCTGGAAGATTATCTGGAAGTCATTTTGCAACTCGAAAAGACCAACAAGGTGGCCCGGGTCAAGGATATTGCCGTCAAGATGCAGGTTTTACGCGGCACCGTCACCGGGGCGTTAAAAAGCCTGGCCGAAAAGGAACTGATCAATTACGAGCCATACAGCTACATCACTTTGACGCCCCGGGGGGCCGCTATTGCCCGTGACATCACCAAACGTCATGGTGTGTTGAAAAACTTTCTTTTCAAAGTGCTGCAGATCGAAAACGAGCGTGCCGACGCCATCGCCTGCCGCATGGAGCATGCCATGGACAAGGCGGCGGTGGAGCGGCTGGTGCGATTCGTCGAATTTATCGATCAATGCCCCAAAACCCAGCAGGCCTGGATCGATTCTTTTCTGGAGTACTGCCGGACCCATGAAATCGATCACGACAAATGCACCACCTGCATCGATCGATGCCTTTCCCGCCATCAAGCCGATCATGTAAAGCAAGCCTGACTTTTTCGCCGACGTGATGTTCTGTCACACGGCACAAGCGTATGGCGGTGCAACTAAACGGCGGGGTCTGCGGCCAGGGCGCCAACGGCCCGGGCCAGTTGCCGCACCGACGCGGCGGCCGGGCAGCCTGGGGTGTTGTGAAGGAAAGGGGTTTGGGCAATGACAGCCTGGTTGACCTTAGGATCACGCACCACCGTGCCGAGCAATTTGGGATCCAGATTTAAAAAGCGTTGGGCGGCCTGATGCAGGGTTTGAAAAAGGGCTCGGCCCTGTTCGGCGTTTTCAATAAAGTTGAGCACCAGTTTAAAATCGTTCCGGCCGTATTGACCGGCCAGAATTTTAATCACGGCATAGGCATCGGTCAGCGATGTCGGTTCCGGACTGACGACAATCACCGTGTGCCGGGCGAACGTGTTGAACCACATGACATCATCACCAATACCGGCCGCCGTATCGAGCAGCACCACATCGAAACCGGCCATCACGCAGGTCAAAAAATCGGTCAATTGCGACCGCTTTTCCGATCCCGGTGCAACCATTGCGGGCACGCCGGAACTGCCGGGTAAAACTGCCAGATGATCGCTGATGCGGGTGAGCGCGCAGTGCGGATCCTGTCCCTGAAGCAACACATCCTCAATGGTTTTGGCAGGTTTGAGACGAAGCATGACATCCACATTGGCCAGCCCCAGGTCGCCGTCCACCAAAAGCACCTTGCGGTGCATGTCGGCCAGGGCAAACGCCAGATTGACCGCCAGGCTGGTTTTACCCACACCGCCCTTGCCGCTGGTGATGCTCACAGTTGCCGGGGCTTGGCCGGTTGGTTTCATGCGGCACCTGCGGTTCGATTTGTGCAACCGGATTCATCAGAGTGAGAACAGGACATCACGCTCCTCGCTGGTCACGCCGGTAGCCGGCGGTGTCAGTTTACTTTGATCGTAACAGGTTTGATTGCGCCCGTTTTCCTTGGCTTGGTACAAGTATTGATCGGCCGCTTTGATAAACGCTTCGACACAGGGCCATTCCAGCTTCTGGGTGTAGGTCGCCACGCCGAGACTGGTCGACAGCGGCAGCGACGCATCGTCCAGTTTGAGGGGCGCTTTGGTCAGTTCGACACGCAGTCGCTCGGCCACCTGGATGGCGCCGGGCAAGTCGGTGCCGGGCAGGATGATTACAAACTCCTCACCGCCGAAACGGCAGGGAATGTCGATGCTCCTGATTTGCTCGCGCCATGTCCGGGCGACCCATTGTAAGGCCAGGTTGCCGGCGTCATGACCGTGAGTATCGTTGAATTTTTTGAAATGATCGATGTCGGCCATGACGATGGCGGTGGCGATGCCGGTGCGCCGTGTCCGCTCCATTTCCCGGTTCAATGCGTCCAACAAATGGCGATAGTTGAAAAAACCGGTCAAAGCGTCAATGCGGCTGGCCGCTTCAAGCAGGTCGTAAGCCGCCTTCAACTCGGTGTAGGCGGCTTGCACCGGGCAATCGGCATCTTTTAACGGGCATGGGGCGGTTTGGGTATTCTTCATCTGCTTCGGTAAAAACACCGCTGGTCACAAACCAGCATTTTTCACAATGACATTCCAATTCGTCACGACCTATACACGGTTTTTCGGCCGTAATTTTAAAAACTTGAATCGGATGGACCGATCAGGCGGCGGTCCACTGTAAACCCTAACGTTGCAAAGTACGTTCGTATTTGAGACATTTTATTTTGTCCGCGGCCCAAAGCCTTAACCCCTAACCCGGAGGCGAACCTTGCGTCTGATTCGCGTGCCAATGCAAGCTTACCTTTACCTGTCATACGGTCTGCGGCGTTTGACCGGCAGCGGGCCGTTCGGCGTCAGGCGGGCGCGGTACCTGGACGGTCCGTTGCCCGGCGTCCAAAACAACCTGAAACAAGCCCTGGCAAAATACCATGTCAGGCAATACCATGCGTCTTCCTGTTCGGTCGCGTCGGTGGTGACTGCGGTCAATGCCCTCAACGCACTGAACGGCCGGCAAAATCCTCCTGTCGATCAATTGGAAATCCTGGAAGAGGTGCGCACCGCGCATTGGAAGGAACGGATGAGCACCGAAGGCTACAAAGGAAGGCGGGGCTTGCCGCTGAAGTGCCTCGGGGCCGTAGTGCAAACCAGCCTCGACGTTTATGGACTCGACCACAAGCAACTGGTGGTCGTACAGGCGGCCAAAAACCGATTGCAGGCCGACCGGCAAAAAACCGAATTGTACCAACGACTCAGCGGTTTTGAAAAGCACGGCAACGGCCTGATTATCGCCCATTTCGGCCAGGGGACCTACGTGCCGGCACTGAATATCCCGCACATCTCGCCGGTGGGCGCCTTTGACCCGGACACGGGCCGGGTCACCATTCTGGATGTCGATCCGGACCAGCCGAACCCCTATCAAATCGACTTTACCACCTTTTACAAAGGGCTGGCATGCAACTATCACCACATCTTCAAACCCTTCGGCTACGGCCGCGGCGGTTATATTTACATTCAGTTGCGATGAACCGCTGTTAGGCACAAAACTTGTATAAATATTGCCGGATGGGCACCAGTTAAACGTTTGACCGTCCATGACAATTTGAGTATAGTGCCTCTTCGCCTTCGGCGCATAAGCGTATGGTCGGAATTAAACTATTTATCGGGGAGACATAACACCATAATGCAATTAACCTACGATCTGAATGTAGAACGGCGCACGCCGATCATCAGCCCGGAAAAGCTCCGCCAAGAGTTGCCCATGACCGCAACCGCCACCCGCACCGTGTTGCAGAGCCGCCGGGAAATTCAAACTATCCTGGATCAAACCGACGACCGGTTGCTTGTTGTCACCGGCCCCTGTTCGATCATCAGTGAACGCCAGGCCCTCAGATACGCCGAACTGCTGGCGGGTCTGCAAACCAACGTCAACGACAAGATCAAACTGGTCATGCGGGTCTATTTTGAAAAACCACGCACCAATGTCGGTTTTAAGGGCCTGATCTCCGATCCGCACATCGACCAAAAAACATACGCCGTCGACGAAGGCCTGCGCAAAGCCCGACGCATTTTACTGGCAATCACTGAAATGGGGATCGCCACGGCCACGGAAATTTTGAGCCAAACCGCCGCCGAGCGCCTGGCCGGCTTGATTTGCTGGGCCTGTATCGGCGCCCGCACCACCGAATCCCAGAACCACCGCGAATGGGCCAGCGCTTTTTCCATGCCGGTGGGTTTTAAAAACGGCACCGACGGCAACCTGGAAACCGCCGTCAACGCCCTGGTGGCCGCCTCCACCCCGCAGGTTTTTATCGGCAACGACCCTGTCGGTGTGACGTCCCGTGTTTTCTCCAAAGGCAATCGCTATTGCCACCTGGTGCTAAGGGGCGGCAAGCGGCCCAACTACGACCCGGCCAGTATCGATGAAGCCAACGCCAAACTGGCCCGACACGCCAATTTACTGTCGGCGTTGTTGATTGACTGCTCCCACAAGAATTCCAACAAAGACTTTCGCAAACAAAGTGAAGTCTTCAACCACGTCCTGATCCAACGGCTCGGACACACCAACGGTGTTTACATCCGGCCCAATCCGACGATCCGGGGCATGATGCTGGAAAGCAACGTGGAGGAAGGGTCGCAGCCCTTTGTTTACGGCGAAACCCGTAGAGAAGATCTCAATCCGTTTGTCTCCATCACCGACCCGTGCATTGGTTGGCAGGAGACCGAAGAATTGATTCTCTCCGCTCACGCACAACTATAAGGGCTCGCCCCTCGACGACCCGGCAGGAGCTGCGCAGCGGCATCATCGATTTGGCCTTCCTGTTGGCCAATTCGATCCAGGCCGTTAATCTGAAAGCCGAGGTTCTTATTAAACCGGCGACTAAATACGTAAGCCTTCGTCATGCCGGACTTGAGCCGGCATCCAGAATTGACGCTTGATTCCGGCGCTCGCCGGAATCACAATTTTAAA
>JANQIE010000263.1 GCA_028282295.1 Desulfobacterales bacterium
TTTTCGGCTTTGGTTTCTTTTTCCTGTTCGGATCAGTCGATGGCGGTTTGCTGCTGTTTGTGCTATTCAAGTTCAAGCGATTGGCAAGCAGGGTAATGATCGCTATCAAGATTTTAACCATCGACTTAGTGCTGGCCGGCATCTGTGTGTCTTGGCGAATTAGAGTAGAGCCTGCGCTTTTTCGATTGTGGCTTGAATGTCAATGTTCTCAATCTTCATCCGGATTCCTTGTGTTGTTGGTAACGCTATTAGGGCACAGATTTTACAACTGACTTTTTTCGCTTTGAGGCCGCCGATATCGCCTGAAATTTATTTTACCTATCGCGAATGGATTCAAAGTGCAAACAGTATTGAAAGTCACATGCAAAGACCTGGTGGACGCTATGGCAAAGAACTGCTATGACGAATAATATTTCGTTTTTATCGCTAGTGTCCATCCGGAAATAGCATCTTTTGGTCCAGGCTGGCGTTCTCGCGAATTTGCAATAATGACGCAGCCATTCATGTTCTTGCGACGTAGCCTTGCTACGCCTGCGGTTTCAAATTCGCTGCGGCCTTGGCCTGAACCAAAAGCTACTATTTCCGGATGGACACTCGCTAAAACACGGTCAAATTTTTCTTCTTTTTTTTGTTTGTTTAAAATTACGCTGAATAGCTGCACTTTTCGTCCATTGATTGTCTGGCCCCTCTTTACAAAAGTCATATAAGAATTATAGTATATTCTAATATAATTAAAATGGGGAGTGCCATGCTTGAAGAGAAAGTTGAAGCCGTTTCCGCCCTGCTCAAATCGATCAGTCATCCCACGCGGTTGATGATCCTGTGTCAACTGCAGGACGGTGCCAAAACCGTGGGTGAGCTCCAGCAGGTTTTGCAGACCACCCAGGCCAACGTGTCTCAGCATCTGACCATTTTGCGCAGTCAGGGCGTGGTCAGTTCGCGCAAGGAGGCGAATTTTATTTATAACCGCATTGGCGACCAGCGCGTGTTGACCCTGATCAATACCCTGCAGGATCTGTTTTGTCAGTAAAGGAGGCAGTATGAAAATCGGCCGTAATCTGATTCGGGTGGCCATCGACCGGCCCTGGCTGGTGGTCGCGGCAATGCTCATCGTTACCGTCGTATTGGGCGCCATGATGATAAAGGTGCAGGTGGATACCGATCCTGAGAACATGCTGGCGGAAAATGAGGCGGTCCGGGTTTTTCACCACGAAGTCAAGAAAACGTTTGCCTTGCATGATGTAGTGGTGCTCGGGATCGTTAACGACAAGCACCCGGACGGTGTTTTCAATCCCCGGACCCTGGCCAAGGTACATGCCCTGACGCAATTTGCGCAACAACTCGCCGATGCCGAAGATCCCGGCCGGCGGGTGGTCGCGCAGGATATTGTTGCGCCGGGCACGGTGGATGCCATCGAGCAGGCCGGTCCGGGCCAGGTTCGCTTTGAATGGTTGATGCCCAAACCGCCGGCGACTAGAGAGGACGCCCTTAAAGTTCGCGACCGGGCGCTGGCCAACCCGCTGTTGAAAGGCACGTTGGTGTCGGAAAACGGCAAGGCGCTGGCGTTGTACCTGCCGATTACTTCCAAGGACTTTGCCTACCAGGTCCGCGAGCGATTGTTGGCCAGGATTGAAACCCTTGATGCCGGCGACGACCAGTTTTACATCACCGGCCTGCCCGTGGCCGAAGACACCTTCGGCGTGGAAATGTTTGTGCAGATGGCCGTCTCCGCCCCCCTGGCCATGATGTTCATCTTTCTTTTGATGCTGCTTTTTTTTAAAAATGTCCGGCTCATCATTTCCCCCATGATCATCGCCATGGTGGCGGTGATCAGCACCATGGGGCTTTTGATCGGCACCGGCAATACTGTGCATATCATGAGTTCCATGATTCCGATCTTCCTGATGCCCATCGCCGTGGTCGATTCGATTCATATCCTGTCCGAGTTCTTCGATAGATATCAGCAAAACCGCAATCGTCGTAAAACCCTGGAGCAGGTCATGGGCCATCTGTTCATGCCGATGCTCTATACTTCTCTGACCTCGTCGGCCGGGTTCGCGTCGCTGGCCCTGACCCCGATTCCGCCGGTACGGGTGTTCGGCCTGTTCGTGGCGTTCGGGATTATGCTGGCCTGGCTGCTCACCATTGTGTTTATCCCGGCCTATGTCATGTTGCTCAGGGAAGAGACCTTGACCGATCTGGGTAAGCAGACCACCGCGCGCGCGCAAAGTAAAAAACCCTCGCTGCTGGCGCGCCATCTGGCCTGGATGGGGGGCTTCACGCTGTATCGGGCCAAGGCGGTCCTTGCGGTCAGTCTGATTTTGCTGGTGGCGGCCGGCTACGGGATCAGCCGGATCGCCATCAACGACAATCCGGTCAAATGGTTCCAGAAGAAGCACGCCATACGTGTGGCCGACCGGGTCTTGAACGACCATTTCGGCGGCACCTATGAGGCTTATCTGGTGTTGTCCGGCGAAACCGAAACGCTTGACGCCGCGCAAACCGTCCGGTTGGTCAAAGCCGAACTGGCTGCGGTTATCGGCCCGGATGCACCACAGGCCGGCGCCGTCATGGCCGCGCTGATCGACACCACCGCAGCCAAACATGCCACCGGCGAGGCTTTCATCGCGGCCCTGGCCGCGCAATGGGAAATCCGCATGGACAATGCGCCGGACGATGACTACGAGGTGTGGGCCGACGGCCTCGATGCCATCGACAAGATAAAGCGGCGGGATCAAGTTTTCAAACGACCCGATGTTCTGAATTACGTTGCCGCCCTGCAAGCGCACCTGATAAAAACGGGTGTCGCGGGCAAGAGCAACTCCGTGGCCGATGTGGTCAAGAAGGTTTACATGGAACTGCTCGAAGGGCAGCCGGCCTATTTTCGCATCCCCGACACCGTTAACGGGGTGGCTCAAAGTCTGATTTCGTTCCAGAACAGCCACAAGCCCGACGACTTGTGGCATCTGGTGACGCCCGACTACACCCGGGCCAACGTCTGGGTGCAGCTCAAAAACGGTGACAACAAGGACATGGAGGCCACGGTGGCGGCGGTGGACCGGTTCATGGCCGCCAATCCGCCGCCGGTGACATTGCGGCACCAATGGGCGGGCCTGACCTACCTGAATGTGGTCTGGCAGGATAAAATGGTGACCGGCATGCTCAAATCGTTTTTAAGCAGTTTCGGGGTGGTCTTTCTCATGATGGCGGTGTTGTTCCGCTCACCCTTGTGGGGGGGGCTGGCCATGGTGCCGCTGACAGTGACCATTGCGTTGATATACGGGCTCATCGGCATCATCGGCAAAGACTATGATATGCCCGTAGCAGTGCTTTCGTCGCTGACGCTCGGTCTGGCCGTCGATTTTGCCATCCATTTTCTGGAGCGCTCCCGGTCGGTCTTCAGGCAGACCGGTTCCTGGTCACGGGCGGCCGGTTTAATGTTTGCCGAACCGGCCCGGGCCATCAGCCGCAATGTGATCGTGATTGCCGTCGGGTTTACGCCACTGTTGTTGGCGCCGCTGGTGCCCTATCAGACCGTAGGCGTTTTCCTGGCCGCCATCATGGCGATTTCCGGGTTCGGCACATTGTATTTACTACCGTCGCTGATCACTTTGTTGCAAAAATTTTTGTTCGGCAAGGTGGCGGTTGCCCGCGCGCAAACACCGTCTGCCCAAAAGTCCAACGCATAGACAACTTGTAAAGAAATATCTCAAGGAGGAGAAAACATGCGGTATCTCGTTATTGTATTTTGCGGTGTTATCACCCTGCTGGGACTGGCCGGCACCGTCAGGGCCGCAGATACACCCAGTGTTGAGGAGATCGTCAGGAAAAGCAACCTTGCCGCTTACTATGGCGGTGATGATGGGCGCGCGCAAGTCAACATGGTGATTACCGACGCCCAGGGGCGCAAACGGAAACGTGATTTTGTGATCCTGCGGCAGGACAAGACCGACGGCGGCGGGCAGTACTTTTATGTCTATTTTAAAAAACCGTCGGACGTGCGCAAGATGGTCTTCATGGTCCACAAGCATATCAAAAAAGATGATGACCGCTGGCTGTACCTGCCCGCTCTGGACCTGGTCAAACGGATTGCGGCGTCGGACAAACGGACCAGCTTCGTGGGGTCGCATTTTTTCTATGAAGATGTCTCCGGTCGCGCCATTACCGAGGACAAACATAAACTGGTCGAAACCACCGCCGATCATTATGTGCTGCACAGCACCCCCAAAAATCCGGACAGCGTGGAGTTTTCCGCCTATACGCTATGGATCGATAAAACAACCTTCATGCCTGTGAAGGCGGAGTATTTGGACAAGCAGGGCAGGAAATACCGTCGGGTGGAAGCCCTGGCCGTGGAAGCCGTGCAGGGGATTCCCACGGTGACCAAGTCGCGGGTGAGCGATCTGGTTACCGGTGCATCCACCGTCTCCGAATTCAAAAAGATCAAGTATAACACCGGGATTAAGGAACGTATTTTTACTGAACGTTATTTGCGTAAACCGCCGCGGGAAGTCAGACGATAGGAGCCGAGCGCGTATGTTGCATTTTACCGGAAGAATATTGGCGGCCGGTCTGGTGTGGGGCTGGATCGGTCTGATGGGCGCCGGCTTGCCGGTTCATGCGTCCTGGCAAGATCAGGTGTACGACCAGATCGGTCTGGAAGTGACCGGTTTTGTGGAAGCCCGCCAGGGATGGCGATTGGCCGATGACGAACTTCAGAAGGACGCATCGATCTTTGAAGCCCGTCTGCAACTGGCGGTTGATAAGGATTTGGATCTGGCTCTGGTGCATTTCAAGGGCGATCTGGTGGGCGACCGGATCGAAGACAATGTGCGCGGCGAACTGCGCGAACTGAATACGTCCTTTTCGCCGCTGGCGTGGATGGACGTCAAGGCCGGACGCCAGACCCTTACGTGGGGCACTGGCGATCTGCTTTTCGTCAACGATTTGTTTCCCAAGGACTGGGAGGCTTTTTTTATCGGCCGGGACGATGAATATCTTAAGGCGCCGGCAGATGCGATCAAGATCAGCCTGTTTGCCGATGTGATCGATCTGGATTTGGTCTATGCGCCGCTTCACAATGCCTCGACCTTTATCGACGGTGACCGGATCTCCTACTTCAGTCCGTTTCTAAATCGTATTGCCGGCCGGGCCGACCGTCTACGGGACGAAGCGCGTGACGACCTTTTTGAAGACAATGAATACGCCCTGCGGGTTTCAAAGAATATCGGCAGTGTGGAGACGCGCTTTTACGGCTATTACGGCTTTTGGAAAACCCCCGAGGGGTTCGATGCGCTCACCGGCAAGGCGACCTATCCGCGGCTGTCGGTTTACGGGGCTAGCCTGCGCGCGCCCGTGTTGGGCGGGATCGGGGCCATCGAGGCCGGTTACTACGATTCCGGAGATGACCGCGACGGTGATGATCCGCTGGTCCGCAACAGTGAAACCCGGCTTTTGATCGGCTTTGAAAGGGAGATCGGCAAGGACTTGACCGGCGGTTTACAGTACTATCTGGAAGTCATGGATGATTACGCCAATTATAAAGACAGCCTGCCGGGCGGCTCCCCGCGCAAAGATGAATGGCGTCATCTGATCACCCTGCGGTTGACCAAACTGCTTTGGGACCAGAATCTGCGGCTGTCTTTTTTCGGTTATTACTCCCCTTCGGACGAGGACGCCTATTTGCGGCCCAAGGCGCACTATAAACTGACCGATGCCTGGGCCCTGGAAGTCGGCGGCAATATTTTTTGGGGCGAGGACCAAGACACCTTTTTTGGTCAGTTCGAAGATGCCACCAACGCCTATGCCGCCGTGCGATGGAATTATTGAAAGGGAAAACTATTTCAAGGCGCAATTCTCTTCAAATAGAAAACCATGGCGAAGAGGTGGCACCGCTATCCCAGTGCCCGGTGGTTTAATGTGTATAGTCCGGTTTTATCGAGCGACAAAAAATTCATGGTTTTGAGCTTTTTCAGGTCCCTGCGGGCGGTTTGTACGCTGACGGATTGATATAATATTGAGAACGGCAGATCTGAAAACAGGCTTTTTAAGGTAAAATCGAAGGGATGATCCAGTAATAAGTTCAGCAGATCAAATTGCCTCTGCGTAATCTGTTTTTGTTGTTTCATGTGTAAGTAATAATCTCGAAGTGCAAATCTTCTAATAAAGGAGATGATTTCTCCTTTTATCAGCGTAAGTGATTCGACGGCGGCGTTCAATACAAATCGTATAAATGGGGTTGCACTTTTTTTTAAGTCGATACTTTTGGAAAAGGCGATGTAGTAGTCATCGACACTACTATAATAATAATTAGATAATTTTTGGGGAGCGTATCTGATGTTTGCAGTTTGAAGAATGGTTGCCTCAAGCAGGCGTGCCGTTCTACCATTTCCATCCCAAAATGGATGGATTAAGCAAAGATAATAGTGGCAGAGAGCGCCTCGAATAAAAGGGTCTGTGGCGATAAGTTCATCACTGTTTATCCACGTGACAAACACGTGCATAAGCTTTTTTATATCTTTTAATATTTTAGGGGGCGTGTAAATTCCGCCATGAGCCTTGTCGCCAACAAAAACCTTTCCATTTCGGTATTGACCTGGGATATTGTGTTCATCGTATACATCTTTTGTAATGGTATAATGTAATTTTTTTATAAAATCTTCGGATAAAATAACTGGTTTATCCGCAGCTCCATGGTCATTGAGAAAACGATAGGCTTCAATAAGGTTTAGAATTTCCTGTTTGTGTTTTTGGGTGTATTCATTTAGATTTTGGCCTTGAGATATTTTACGTGCGTCATCGCTGGTAATCGGATTGCCTTCAATCGCGGCCGTGCCCGAAATGGAGCTGTACATAAGATCAGGATCTAAACGGTCTGCCAGTTCCGGAAGAATCGGCAGATCGATTATGGTTTCATTGAGAACATGGGCCACAACTAACAGGCTGCTTATTTCGCTCTCATCATAATCATGCGAGAAATAAAATTTTCCAGATTTGTATGTCATCACTGATTTCAATATTGACCACCATTTATAATGCAAAAAATGTAACGCATATTTTAATTAAATTCAACATGTTATGCATTTTGATACAGGAAAAATGTAACATAATATGTATCTAATTTTGGAATTTTTAGCAACAACATTAGTAAGAATCGCGTCATGATCATAAACAATTTGGATTCAAAGGAGAAAAAATCATGCAATCCCCCGAGCAGATCGGCGCCCGTGGCGATGGGTTGCGGATTCAGTTGAATCGATGGGCCGGCGGCGCAAAGACCCTGTTCTGCATTCACGGGTTGACAGCCAACAGCCGTTCCTGGGACTTGTGGGCCAACGCGCTGACGCCCCAACACGCACTTGTGGCCATGGATCTGCGCGGCCGCGGACTCTCCGACCAACCGGATAACGGCTACGGAATCGGGCAACATGTGGAAGACATTCGCCGGGTTCTGGAAGATCAGCGGATCGAACAACCGATTATCTGCGGTCATTCGCTGGGCGCCTACATCGCCGCCGCGTTTGCGGCCAGGTATCCCGAGGTGCCTGCCGGACTGATTCTGGTGGATGGCGGCGGCGCCTTGACGCCGGAGCAGTGGCAAGCCATTGAACCGGCCATCAAACCGGCCCTGGCACGTCTTGAAAAAATCTTCCCCAGCTTCGAAGACTATGTCGCCCCCTTGAAACTATTGCCGAATTTTCAGCCCTGGACACTGTTTTATGAAAATTACTTCCGCTATGAAATTGAACCGACAGCGGACGGCGGTGTCCGCGCGCGCACCCGCATGGCGCATATCCGGGAAGAACAGCAGCATTTGATCCGGGAAGATATGCATCGGCACTATGGCAGGATTCAATGTCCGACCCTCATCTTGCGTGCCACCGATGGCCTGCTCAGTCAGGATGACCTGATTCTGCCCCCGGCGGTGGCCGAGACCATGGTCAACGCCATTGCCCACGCGCGGTCCGTAGATCTTCCGGGCGCCAACCATTATTCGATTTTGTTCAAGGATGGTACGGCGTATCATCCGGCGTTGCAGGATTTTATCGCGGCAATTTAGTTTTTACTGACAAGGTGTTGCACTGCTTTTTCCAGGCCGTCCAGGGACAACTCGAACATGGGGAAGATATCCGCAATAGCGGTAATGGTGCGGGTGTAGGCCCACCTGTCTACTGCTACCGGGTTGAGCCAGGCGCAGTGGGGAAAGGTTGCGGCCAGAAAGCGCAGGCAATCGATGCTCGGCCGGCCGCTACGCCGGTCGATATAGATGGAGCCGTCCGTGGCCATCAGTTCATAGGGGGCCATGCTGGCGTCACCCACGATAATCAGGCGCGTCTGCGGATCCTGCCGGGCCAGGGTGTCCAGCCGTATTGCCCGCTTGTAGCGGCTGGGGTCCTGCCAGAGGGTGTCGTAGATGGTGTTGTGGAAGAAATAGGTCTTTAAATCCTTGAATTGCGCCCGGGTGTAATTGAACAGGATTTGCACCACCTGTACGTAAGGATCCATGGACCAGCCGCCGTTGTCGATGGCCAGGATCACCTTGAGCCGGTCGCGCAGGCTGCGGTCGAAAACGATTTCGATTTCGCCGCCGTTCTTCAGGGTTTGGCGAATGGTTGCATCCACATTGACCTGATCCTTGGGACCGGCCGGGACGAGATGACGCAGCCGTTTGAGCGCCTCGCCGATCATCGGCCGGGTCAATGGCCCGGTGGCGGAGTAGTCTTTGTAGCGGCGTTCCATGGCCACTTTGACCGCCGACTTGTTGCGCGACTGTCCCCCTACGCGCATACCACCCGGATGGTAGCCGCCGTGACCCACCGGCGATGTACCGCCGGTGCCGATCCAGCGGCTGCCCCCCTGGTGGCGCCCCTGCTGCTCCTTGAGCCGTTCCTTGAAGTAATCGATCAGCTCGTCCGGGCTGAGCCGGTTGAGCGTCTGCGGGTCGATGTCCAGCGCATCAGCCAGAAGCTGCGGGTCGCGCAGCCATTCATC
>JANQIE010000291.1 GCA_028282295.1 Desulfobacterales bacterium
GAGCATTTTTAAAACCGCAGGCATAGTGGGCTATGTCGAGGATTTTAAAAATGCGAGAACGCCGCCAGGGGCCAAAAGATGCTATTTCCGGATGGGCACGAGCTATGGCGAGGATTTTGGAGCCGAAGATCGGGCCAAAATGACCTGAAACCGGGATGCATAAAATGTGAAATTATTTTTGCGCGGGCCCTAAGGGGCGCGTATTGTTTTTATGCGCGCCCTAATCAAAAATACCGGCAATGGTCGCCTTGCAATGGTCGCACTTGCCGTTGACGATCCGCAAGGCGCCAAGGCGGTAGCCGCCCCGTTCAATGATCTTGGCACCGCATGACGGACAGGCGGTATCGGTGGACGGTTCCATGACATTGCCCAGGTAGATAAACTGCAATCCTGCCTGGCGGCCGATGGTTGCGGCTTTGGTCAGGGTTTCGATGGGGGTGTGGGGGGCGTCGGTGAGTTGGTAATCCGGATGAAAGCGGCTCAGGTGCCAGGGAATTTGGGGATCGACGTCCGCCAGAAAGCCGGCGATCCGTTCTAGCTGCTCTTCAGCATCGTTTTGTCCCGGAATCACCAGGGTGGTCACTTCGACCCAGATATCGAGGTCGCGCATCAGGCGGATATTGTCCAGCACCGGTTGTAGACGCCCGCGGCATTGGCGGCGGTAGAACTGATCCGAAAAGGCCTTCAGGTCGACGTTGCAGGCATCCAGGTATGGCTGGATTGTTTTGAGCGGTTCGGTCTCCATGAAGCCGTTGGTCACGAAGACATTCAGCATCCCCTGTGCATGCGCCAGCCGGGCCGTGGCCAGGGCGTATTCGAAGTAAATGGTCGGCTCGGTGTAGGTGTAGGAGATGGAGCGGCAGTGGTGCTGCCGGGCCTGGTCGACGATCTGTTGCGGTGACAGGCGATACCCTTTCCGGCGACCGCCTTTTTGAATGTTGCTTTGCGATATCTGCCAGTTCTGACAAAAGCCGCACTGGAAATTGCACCCCATGGTTGCAATCGAAAACGAAGTACTTCCCGGCAGTACATGATACAGGGGTTTTTTTTCGATCGGATCGGCATTGGCGGCAATCACTTCGCCATAGGCATGGGTGACCAGATGGCCGTCCGGATTATGGCGCATCCCGCAGATGCCGTACTTGCCGGGTTTTATCTTGCAGTGGTGCCGGCACAGGCTGCAATGAACGGTTTTGTCCGGCCGGGTTTTATAAAACAGGGCTTCCTGCGGCATCGTTTTTCTTCCTCTTGTTACTGAACTCCGGCGGGTGCCGGAATGTGTGTGCTGATTAAAAGGTATCTTGCCGTTTAGATCCTGGACCCCGGCGTTCGCCGGGGTGACGGGGTATTTTTCTGCGGCGTTTCAGCGAACCCCGGACCAGGTCCGGAATCGTCACTATCGTTTATACCACGCCTCGGCCTACCGGGCTTGCGTTCATCCTTTGATCACCGCCAACGGTGCCAGACGCGCCACTTTGGCGGCGATCCCGGCGCCGTGCACGACATCGACAACCCGGTTGACATCCTTGTATGCCGCGGGCGCTTCCTCGGCCAGACCCGACAGGCTGCCCGGCCGGATATGGATGCCCTGTTTTTCAAGTTCTTCGCGCAGTTGGGCGCCCCGGATCATCTTCTTGGCTTTTTTGCGGCTCATGGTCCGCCCGGCACCGTGACAGGTGGAGCCGAAGGTCCGGGTCATGGCGTCCCGGGTGCCGGCCAACACCCAGCTGGCGGTGCCCATGGAACCGGGCACCAGAACCGGTTGACCGGTTCGGCGATACTCCGGCGGCAGTTCGGGTGAGCCGGGTCCAAAGGCCCGGGTCGCCCCTTTGCGGTGCACACACACTTTAACGGCGCGCCCGTCGACCTCGTGTTCCTCGATCTTGGCCATGTTATGAGCGATATCGTACACTTGAAACACGTGGTGGTTGTCCACCTTGCCGGCCAGGGCCTGCTCGAAGCTGCGGCGAATGTGATGGGTCAGGACCTGACGGTTGGCAAAGGCGTAGTTGGCCGCGGCCTTCATGGCGGCCAGGTAGTCCTGCCCCTCGCGGCTGCTGACCGGCGCGCATACCAGCTCGCGATCGGGCAGTTTGTAGCCGTATTGATGCACTGCTTTTTGAAACTGTTTGACGTAGTCGCCGCACACTTGATGCCCCAGGCCGCGCGAACCGCAATGGATCTGCACCACGATCTGCCCTGCGAACAGGCCGAAGGCACCGGCGGTTTTTGGGTCGAACACTTTGTCGACAACATCGACCTCGATGAAATGGTTGCCGGCCCCCAGGGTGCCGACCTGATTGAAGCCACGGGTTTTCGCACGCGGACTGACCTTGTCGGCGTCGGCGCCGGCCAGGCAACCGTTTTCCTCGGTGCGCTGCAAATCCATGTCCGTGGCCAGCCCCTTTTTGCGGGCCCACTGCGCACCGTTTTGCAGCACCCGGTCAAGCTCGCCGGCGGACAGGCGCAGGTGGCCGCCCCGCCCTACACCGCTGGGGCAGTTGACGTTCAGCACGGTGGCGAGATTGTCCAGGTGCGGCGCGATTTCGGTCCGTTCCAGGTGCGTGCCCAGCAAACGCACGCCGCAGTTGATATCGTAACCGACCCCGCCGGGCGAAATCACGCCGTCGGGCAGTTGGGTGGCCACGACACCGCCGATGGGAAACCCGTACCCCTGGTGGATGTCCGGCATGGCCAGGGCATAGCCGACAGCGCCGGGCAGGGTGGCGGTATTGACCAACTGGTCCAGGCACTTGTCGTTCTGCAGCATTGCCAGCAAGGGTTTATCCGCGAAAAACCGGGCCGGGACGCGCATGTCTGCCCGAAAGGTGCGGGGAATCTCGAAGACATATTTGCCGATTTGCTCAAATGTTTGGTTTGCAACCATGTTACCCCCCTGGGGCGTGCGAATTAAGAATTATGAATTGCGGATGGAAATCATTTATAAAATTAAGAATTTTGAATTAATGTTTAAGAATCGCGGATGGGAATCATTTATAAAATGACAGCATACCTTAATTTTTAATTCTTCATTGTTAATTCAACCGCCTTGCGTCACACATCGAACACGACCGTGGTTTCCAGTCCGCAGGCAACGCGGCGGATCTTCAGGTTGTGAAACGTGACGGCCTTGATGCACCGGCCGATGTCCGTTATACGGCACCCCTTGGCCGTGACGTGCAGATGGGTGTCCGTGACCCGGTGCATATCAAATTCGGTAAAAATTGTCTGATTGACATCGGCCCAGAATACCAATTCATCCAACCACTCGACCAGCAGGCTTTCCGCGTCGCCGGCGGTCAACTCAAACCGGCGGGTTTGCCAGACCGGTTTGCCGGGCAAGCCAACTTGCATGAGCCGGTTCATCCCCAACGCCGCGTTGCGCAACAAGGCTGTCAGATCAGCCCCCCAGACCTGCAGGGCCCAATCGGCGTCGTGCTCGATTTCTTTGTAGCCGCGTTGTTTTTCCGGTTGTGTGTTTTCAGGCATCGTCACTGGCTGCTGAGATTTTTCTTTTCGTCCCGTGTAAAATGATATAGTCCTATGTTTTTGTCAATCACGTCGATGTCAAGTTGTAAAAAGGGCAAGCACTGTAAAATGATAAATGTTGACAACATTACCAAGAGCTTTGGTGACCGTACTCTGTTTGAAGAGACCGGCTTCAGGATTAATACGCGTGAGCGGGTGGGGCTGGTCGGCCGTAATGGGCACGGCAAAACCACCCTTTTGAAAATGCTGGTGGGCGAAGAAACTCCGGACAGCGGCGCCATCCGCATTCCGAAAAACTATCGCATCGGTCATGTGCGTCAGCAGCTTGAGTTTTCCGAAGCCACGGTGCTCGCTGAGGCCATGCTGGGCCTGCCGGCCAATGAGCAGGGGCACCATTGGAAGGTCGAGAAAATCCTGGACGGCCTGGGCTTCAGCACCGAGGCGATGCAGCGCGCACCAGCCGAGTTTTCGGGCGGCTTCCAGGTGCGGCTGAATCTGGCCAAGGTTCTGGTCTCCGAGCCGGACTTGTTGCTGCTGGATGAGCCGACCAATTACCTGGATATCACCTCCATCCGCTGGATCGAGCGGTTTCTGTCTTCCTGGCCGCATGAGCTGGTCCTGATCACCCACGACCGCAGCTTCATGGACCGTCTGGTGACCCACGTGGTCGGCATCCATCGCCGCAAAATGCGCAAAATCAGCGGCACCACCGACAAGTACTACACCCAGATCGCCCAGGACGAAGAGATTTACGAAAAAACACGTCTGAACGATGAGAGGAAACGCAAGGACATCGAACTGTTCATCACCCGCTTTCGCGCCAAGGCCCGTTTGGCCAACATGGTGCAGTCCCGCGTCAAAACCCTGGCCAAGATGGAGAAAAAAGACAAGCTGGACAAAATGGCCACGCTGGAATTCACGTTTCGGCAGGCTCCGTTCAGCGCCAAACAGATTTTGCAGGTGAACGGCCTGCGGTTCACATACGACGACAAGCAGGCCGCGGCCGGACCGTTGATCCGAAATTTTTCCCTGTCGGTGCTGCACGGCGACCGTATCTGCGTGGTGGGCCCCAACGGCAAGGGCAAAACCACGTTGCTCAAGCTACTGGCCGGCAAACTGGCCCCGCAGCAGGGGACGGTCACCTATCACGCCACCGCCGAGACGGGCTTTTACGAGCAAACCAATGTTGAGACCCTGGTGCCCCAGCGTACGGTGGAAGAGGAAATCCTGAGCATCGATCCGACCATCGGCCGCCAGGTGGCGCGTAACATCTGCGGCGCCATGCTGTTTCGCGGCGATGACGCCTTAAAAAAGATCCAGGTCCTGTCCGGGGGAGAAAAGAGCCGGGTGATGCTCGGCAAGGTCCTGGCGACGCCCATCAATCTGCTGTTGCTCGACGAACCGACCAACCATCTGGATATGGATGCCTGTGATGCTCTGCTGGCGGCCATCGACAATTTTGACGGGGCTGTGATCATGGTCACCCATAACGAGATGTTCCTGCATGCTCTGGCCCAACGCCTGGTGGTATTCCAGAATGATGACGTCGAAGTCTTTGAGGGGGGGTACGAGTACTTTCTTGAGAAGGTCGGCTGGCAGGATGCGGGGTTTAAACCGGCCGCCACCGCCGGCCCCCGGCCGAGCAAAAAAGAGATCCGCCGCCGGCGTTCCGCGTTTTTGACCCAACGGGCCAAGGTTTTGGGGCCGCTGAAAGAAAAGATCAGACAGGTGGAAGGTGCCATCGAGGCTGAAGAGGCCGCCCTTGAGAAGTTGAACCGGGCGCTGCTTGAGGCCACCGAACAGCAGGATGTGCCGCAAATCGCCGAACGGTCGCAAAAGATCCACCATTGCCAAACGAAAATTGAGACCCTATTTTTTGACTTGGAAACCACGACTGACGAACTCACGACCCGGGAAAAAACGTTCGACGCCAAACAGAGCGTCCTGGAAGCTGATCTGGGGATCAGTTTGAATGAAGACTAAGAGACATTGATATGACCCACGCACACGAAAATTCACCGGAAGAAGCGCCGACCCAACGGCAGCGTATTCTCGTTTGCCAGCAGAATCGCCGGGGCGACAGTAAAATTGCCGGCATTGAGGAGTTCGGCGGCAACGCCTTTGTGATTGAGCGGATTGAAATCGAGCCGCATCTGCCCGAGATCATCGACGACACGGATGAATTTCTGCCTCGTGAGATCAACGCCGATTTGGTGCTCGATTTTCTGACCCATCCGGATTTGTCGTATGATCTGGCCGCGCGGTGCCGCGGGCTGGCCATCCCGGTGATCGCCTCGGGCAGAAAGCACGGGCAAAAGGGGGTTCTGACGCCCCCGACGTGTTGCAGCCTGGAAGTCGCCGACGGTCTGGGGCTTTACGGCCGTTGCTTCGGGGCGCCGGTCTACCGTGTTGCCATGACCGGCAACCGCATTGCGCGGATCGAGGTTCTGCGCGGCGCGCCGTGCGGGGCGAGTTGGGACGCCGCCAGGGAAGTCATCGGCCTGCCGGCGGATGAGGCCGTCGAGCGCATCGGTCTGGAGACCCAGTATGTGTGTACGAACGATCCGGCGGGTTGGGATCCGATTTGGGGTAAAAGCCCGGTCCACGTGGCTGGTCACCGGCACGCCGCCGCCCTGAAAGCCGCCATCGACAAGACCGCGGCGAAGTAATAAGGCTGCAAAAAAAAGCGGTGCACCAGGTTGATGCACCGCTTTGCTTGAAAAAAACTACTGTCTCTGAATGGAAATCGGCCCCACTAAAAGCGCCTTAATCCTTCAACTCTTAATTCCCAATTCTTAGTTGTCCTCTAAACCAGTCCTTGATCCAACATGGCGTCGACGACTTTCACAAAACCGGCGATGTTGGCGCCCACGACGTAGTTGCCGGCCTGACCGTATTCGGCCGAGGCGTCCATGCACGCTTTGTGGATGCTGTTCATGATCATCTTCAACCGGTTGTCGACTTCTTCCCGGGTCCACTGAAGCCGCATGCTGTTTTGGGTCATCTCCAGGCCCGAAACGGATACGCCGCCGGCGTTGGCGGCCTTGCCGGGGCCGTACAAAACTTTGTGCTCCAGGAAAATCTCGACGCCCTCGGGCACCGTGGGCATATTGGCCCCTTCGCTTACCAGGTTGACACCGTTGTTCACCAGATTTTGGGCGTCCACGGCGTCGATTTCGTTCTGGGTGGCGCTGGGAAAGGCGCAATCGGCCTTGTGGTTCCACAATGGATTGAATTCGGCATCGGCTTCGAGGGGCGTGTAAACGGCTTCCGGATACTTCTCTGCATATTCCTTGATGCGCCCGCGCCTGACATTTTTGAGCATCATCACGTAGTCGAGTTTTTTGCGGTCGATCCCCTTCTCGTCGTAGATATAACCGGAAGAGTCCGAGAGGGTGACCGGCTTGGCGCCCAGGTCCAGCAGTTTTTCCACGGTGTACTGGGCCACGTTGCCCGAACCGGAGACCAGGCAGATTTTATTCTCCAGCGTAGTGTCGTTGGCCGCCGCCATTTCCGCGGCGAAGTAAACACTGCCGTAACCGGTGGCTTGGGGACGGATCAGCGAACCGCCCCAGTTCAGACTTTTGCCGGTCAACACGCCGGTGAACTCGTTGCGCAGTTTTTTATACTGACCGAACAGAAAACCGATCTCGCGCGCGCCAACGCCGATATCACCGGCCGGCACGTCGGTGTCGGGTCCGATGTAGCGGAACAGTTCACTCATGAAGCTTTGACAGAACCGCATGACTTCGTTGTCCGATTTGCCCTTGGGATCGAAATCGGAGCCGCCCTTGCCGCCGCCCATGGGCAGGGTGGTCAACGCGTTTTTGAATACCTGCTCGAAGGCCAGAAACTTGAGAATCGACAGATTGACCGAGGGATGAAAGCGCAGTCCGCCTTTATAAGGTCCGATGGCGCTGTTCATCTCTACTCTGAAGCCGCGATTAACGTGCACGGCGCCGCGATCGTCCATCCAGGGGACACGAAAAATGATGACCCGCTCCGGCTCGACCAGCCGCTCGACAATGGCCGCACTGCGGTATTCGGGATTGCGATCGAGCACCGGTTTGATCGACTCGACAACTTCACTGACAGCTTGATGAAACTCGCGTTCCTGGGGGTCTCTGGCCTTTACCAGGTCAAGGCTCTGGTTCATTTGGTACTCCTCCTTTTCAAAAAATCGATAAATGATGAATGCAGCATTCCTTCCGATGAGCAGGTGAGCAGAGTCGAAGACATCAGTAGAATTTGGAAGGCGTTTTTATGCCGATGTGCTGAATTGCGATGGTGGTACACGGGATGGGGGTGTCTGTCAAGTGAAATGGGGCCGCTTAAAAAAACTATCGCAACACCGGTTGCAAGGGGTGCGGCAATGCCGGCACAATCCCTTGAATCAGACCCGATAATGGTTATCGTTCCGGGTTACAAGGCAATGTCATTAACTTACGGCGGTGGCTCAGGGCTTTGAGCCGTAGACGACAGTGTTCAGTTATCAGTTGTCGATTGTCAATGTGCCTTTACTGAGCACTAAAACGAAAGGAGACTCCATGAAAGATATCAGCAACCTGCATCAACAGGTCCAGGCCCATTGCGATTGCTTCGCCACTACCGATCCGCTCAAGGAAATGTCCGAAGTCCCGCAAAACGACGATACCCGGGAAGCCGCAATCAAGTGGCTGGCCCTGGCCGCACTGCACGGGGTAAACGCCAATGCGGAAAAGATCACGATTACCAGTCAGACAGACGGTGACGTCACGGTGCAGGCGAAATACCGCAAGGCGCAGTTGCCGTCTCCGGGCAACCGCATCGGATCGCAAATCATCCAGACTTTGCGGCAGATCATCCATATCTACGACAAAAAAGGCAAACTGCCGCTGTCGCTGGGTATTCGCGACAGCAGCGTTGATCTGCAGGTAAAGGTTAAAAGCGACGCACAATCCGAACAGGTTACGATAAGGTTCCCCTGATCGAGACCGCGCTTCCTCGCTACTTTGCCTGAGGCGTTGCGAACCGTTGGGTGTAGATTTTTTGCAGGGTCTGTTGGTTCACGCGGTAAAGTGTGTTGCAGTGGTGACAGCGCACCTCAACCGGAAAGGGCCCGTTGGTCATGATATCGCTTAATTCTTCGCGCGGCAGAACCAGGAACATATCGCCGATGCGCTCGGCGTTGCAGTGGCACATGAACTCGATGCGCCGGTCACCGACAAAGTTCGGACTGTACTGCGCAAACGCGGTTGCGACAAATTGTTGTAAATCGGAAGCATCGCAAAAGGCCCGCCCCAGGCAGGGAAGCGATTGAACCAGCGTTTCCAACCCGGCCACGGTTTCCGGCGACGCATCCGGCATGGCTTGCAGAAGCAGTCCGCCCGCGCCGACCGGTTTGCCATCGCCGTCAAAATGGATGCTGAGGTCAAAGGCGGTGGGAATCTGCTCCGACGTTACGTAGTAATAGGCCAGGTCCTGGGCCAGGTTGCCGTAGCGCAAATCAACACGGCCTTCAAAGGGTTGCTTGGCGCTTTTTAAATGACGCGTCACTGTGAGTAAACCGGCGCCGAAGAAAGGTGCCAGGTCAAACCGCTCCAATGGCGCCTGAACCGCAATCGGATTCTGCTTCAAGTACCCGCGCACCTCGCCGAAGGCGTTGGCTTGCACCGTCAACCCTTTGATGGGACCGTTGCAATCGATCTGCAAGGCAATGCGATCCTCCCCTTTCAAACCGGCGGTCATCAAGCCGGCCCCCAGGTAGGCGTGCCCCAGTACATAGGTTTCCAACAGCCCTAAACCATGATTGGCCTGCATCTCCCTGACCATGAGCGTACCATGCAACACGGCGCCACGGATGGTGCCGCCGGCCAGCATGAAATGGTGTAAACGGTCCTTGGCGCGGGCGGCCAGATGTGCCTTTAAGTCAACACCCTGTATCTTTTTTTTAATCATCGTCTTTTATTCGTTACCTTTGGTTACGGTTAATCCCATTGCCGGGGGTATAGGCAATCCGGCCACGGGTGTCAAGCGTCCGCCGCCCCTCCGGGTGGCGTGCGCCCACCTTTGCCGTCCGACACAATAAAAAATCGACCGGCACGTCCGGTCACCCCGCCGAATTTAATGAAAACAAATTAATTCAAAACGGTTAAATACAGCCAATCAAAAACTAACGCAACGCGGCATAAAAATTGTCTGCATAAAGCATTTAATTTTTCGTTTGTGCGTTCGATATAAACGACATGCAATTCACTTCCATAAAATAGTGGGTTCTTATGCCAAGCATTTCAATTCGAGTGAAAAAGGGGTCGAGGTCGTGGACCACTAAAATAATGACCGTCATTGTATGCGTTGGTTTGCTGGCGCCTTTGGGATGGAGCAAGGAAGCCCAAAACGACTATGGCGGTTATTTCCCGCTGAATCTTTTTCTGGTGAACCTGGCCGATGCGGGCGGTAAAAAATATTTGAAAACGAAAATCGCACTGGAGCTATCCGGCGAGATGGCCCTCGAAGAAATCATCCGCCGCAAGGTCATGATCCGCGATGTTATCCTGATGCACCTGAGCAGTAAAACGTTCGAGGATATTAACACCGTTGACGGCAAAATCGAACTGCGCAACGAGCTGGTCATGCGCTTGAATCAATCCCTGCACGGGGCCGCCATCCGTAAAATCTACTTTACGGAATTCGTCATTCAATAACCCGGCAAAACCTTTTCACGCTTTGCATCAATTCCACTAAATCTTTAGGCCCGGCCGGCCGATAATGAGTTTAGGTCAATTCAGGGAAACCATTCGCAATATCAGCACGTGCCCATCCGGAAAATGCGAAAACGCCGCCAGGGACCAAAAGATGCCATTTCCGGACGGACACCAGCACAACCGGGAACACCGACATGTCGTCCGAACCAAGCGCAAACAGTCGTTGGAATCTATTTAAATTCGATTTCATCCGCAATATCTTCATCGTATCCCTGCTGATCACCGGCGGCCTTTTGCTCTACAGCCACCTGGTCGTCCTACCGGAATTCCAACAACTTTCCGGCCGGTATGCCCAGGCGGAATCGAACCGCGTTGTCCGCCATCTGCGCCCGTTTATCATCGACCCCGCCACCGAAGAAATCAAAGCGGAATTGACCCCGGCCGACCGGACGAAAATCCGAACCCTGGTTCAGGATTTTCAAATCGCCGACTTCAAGCTGTTTTCAACCGATGGCGACCTGCTGTTTACCTCAAGCCCCATTGATCGCGCTCATCCCAGGGGCTATCTCACGGACGTTATCACCTATAAGCAGGCTGTCAGCCGCATTGCACACCAAAACGACCTGACGCCCAACGGCCACCGCGTTGCAAAAGATGGGATTGAAACCTACATCCCCCTGATGCAGGACAATCGCTGCCTGGGGGTCGTGGAAATTTATCACGACCTGGCACCGCGCAAACAAATGCTGACGCGGGCCCTGTGGTTGAACACAATGACGCAGGGCGCATTGGCCGGGGGCCTGTTGATCGTTGTGATCGTCACCTTGTTAAAAACAGGTCACGCCCTTCGGCAGCGCAATCAGGCCCGCACGGCGCTGAAGGCCGCCCACCATCGACTTGAGAAAAAAATCGATGAACGCACCACGGAACTGGTTCAGGTCAACATCGAACTGGAACACGAGATCGAAGACCGCCGCAATGCCGAAATCGCTTTAAACGAACAACTCGATCTGCTGCAAAAACTGATCGACACGATTCCCTACCCGATTTTTTACAAAAACACTGCCGGTGTCTACCTGGGCTGCAACACGGCGTTTGCTTCCGCCATCGGGTTGGCCAAAGATAAAATTATCGGCAAAACCATATACGATCTGGCGTCCAAGGAAACCGCCGAAAGCTATTTTCGGGCCGAGCAGGCCCTTTTCGACAAGCCCGGTCATAAGATTTACGAAACCACGGTGCGCTACTCTGATGGCCGTAACCGCGATATCATCTACAACCTGGCCACGTTTACCGACAGCAACAATGATCTGCTCGGGCTGGTTGGCGTCATGATCGACATTACCGACCGTAAACTGGCCGAACAAGAACGGGTGCGTCTGGCCAAAGCCATCGAGCAGGCGGCCGATGCCATTGAAATAACCGATGCCGATGGCAGGATCCAGTATGTCAATCCGGCCTTTGAAAACATGACCGGCTTTGCCCGCCATGAGGTTGTCGGCCGGCAACCGTCCATCCAGAAAAGCGGTAAACAGAAGCCGAATTTCTACGCTCATATGTGGTCGGTTTTGAAAAACGGGGGCGTCTGGAACGGGCAACTGGTGAACCGGCGCAAGGACGGCACGCTTTATAAAGAAGATGTGTCGATATCACCGGTCATGGACCCCAAAGGCCGGATCACCAATTATGTCGCGGTCAAACATGACGTGACCGAAGAGATGCAGCGCCGCAAACAGCTTCAGCAAATGCACAAAATGGAGGCCATCGGCACCCTGGCCGGGGGCATTGCGCATGACTTCAACAATATTTTGTCCGGTATCATCGGTTATATCGAGATTTCCAACCAGTTCGCGGAACCGGACAGCGCGGTGCGGCCCTACCTGGAACGCATGCATCAGGCCGCCAACCGAGCCCGGGATCTGGTCGGCCAGATCCTGACGTTCAGCCGGCAGGAAGGCGAGGAGCAGGTACCGGTGCGCATCGACCTGATTGTAAAGGAGGCATTGAAACTGATCCGCTCCTCCTTGCCGGCAACCATCGACATCCAAACCGATTTTGAAGCCCAGGGCACCGTGCTGGCCGATGCCACCCAAATCCACCAGGTCGTCATGAATTTATGCACCAATGCGTATCATGCCATGGAAGACCGGGGCGGCCGGCTCAATGTCGCGCTGCAAGCCATTGGTGTCACCGCCGACATGCTGACGACCTACCCGGAACTTAGTGTCGGCCATCATTTGCAGTTGGTGGTGGCCGATACAGGCCAGGGGATGGATACGAACACGGTATCGCGCATTTTTGAACCTTATTTCACCACCAAGGCCAAAGGCAAGGGGACCGGCTTGGGTCTGGCCATCGTGCACGGCATCGTAAAACGGCACAACGGTGCTGTTCGCGTCCACAGTCGACCGGGGGAAGGGACCCGCTTTGAAATCGTCCTGCCGCAGGTCGCAACACCGGCGGCCGCAGAAAAGAAAACGATCCATCTGCCAAAAGGCAGTGAACGGATTTTAATTGTCGACGATGAATCGATGCTTGTCGAACTTATCAAGGACATGCTGGAGCAGCTCGGCTACCAAACACAAGGCTACACCAATCCGTTTGAAGCCCTCGATGTATACAAAGCGGACCAGCAAAAATTCGATCTGGTCATCACCGATATGACCATGCCCGGTTTGACCGGCGATGTTCTGGCCCGGCAATTACTGGACCTGCGGACCGATCTGCCGATCATATTGTGTACCGGTTTCAGCGAAAAGATCTCGCCCGAAAAAGCCCGCGAAATGGGGATTCAAGGGTACTTGCTCAAACCGCTCACCCTGATGGATTTAGCCGCAACGGTCCGCGGCGCGCTGGACGGTGCCGACGCCAGCAATCCCCCTTTCCCGCCACCCGCTGCCAACTCCGGACCCGCCGAAAATACAATACGTCCGTAAATTCACCCCTAGAACAGTTGACACGAACCACCGAGGCGATTAAAAATCAGTTCATCAATCGTTTTTGCGACCATCAACCTTATCGCCACAATCTAAAAATTACCCGCATCAGGAGGTCCCATGCCTGCTCGTGATATTGATAGCGAGAGCCGGCGCGTGTTGACGCGTCGTGATTTTTTATGGCTCACATCCTTGTCGGCGGCCGGTTTTCTGGCCGGTTGCGCCGCCAACCCGGTTACCGGACGCTCCCAGTTGATGTTGATGTCCGAAAGTGAAGAGATCGCCATCGACAAGCGTCATTCACCCCATCAAATTTCAACCGACTACGGCCGCTTGCAGGATCAACGTCTCAATCAATACATTGCCCGGGTGGGCCGCAAGATGAGCCCTTTGACCCATCGGCCGCAGATGCCGTACAACTTTCAAGGGGTCAACGCCACCTATGTCAACGCTTACGCCTTTCCGGGCGGCAGCATCGCCGTGACCCGCGGCATATTGTTGAAGCTGAAAAACGAGGCCGAACTGTCCGCCCTGTTGGGCCACGAACTAGGGCACGTCAATGCTCGCCACACCGCCGAGCAGATGTCCAAAGGCCGCCTGACGCAACTGTTGGTGGGCGGTTTGGCCGCCTATGCCGGCCGGTCCGGCTCCGCGTACGGTGAGCTGGCCACCCAATTGGGCACCCTGGGCGCCGGCGCCCTGCTGGCTTCGTATTCGCGGGACAATGAGCGCGAGGCAGACGCTTTGGGCATGCAGTATCTGGTCAAATCAGGCTACAGTGCCGACGGTATGGTCGGTCTGATGACGATTTTGCGCGATCTGTCAAAGAGCCGCACCGGCGCGGCCTCATTGCTGTTTGCAACCCACCCGATGAGCGATGAGCGCTACCAGACAGCCGTCACTGCGGTCAACACGGACTACCGCACGGCCCGTTCCCAACCGGTCTACCGTGACCGGTACATGGACCAGACCGCGCGCCTGCGTGCCATCAAAGGGGCTGTCACCGCCATGCAAGCCGGTGAAAAAAATCTGGGCCAAAAAAAATACGCCGCCGCCGAAACCGACTTCAACCGGGCTCTGAAAATCGCCCCGCGAGATTACGCAGCCCTGATGCTGATGGCCAAATGCCAGTTGATCCAGAAAAAATACCCCCAGGCGCAACGCTACACCGGACGCGCCATCAACGCCTACCCGCAGGAAGCTCAGGCGTACTATCTGGATGCCTTTGCCGGGATCAGGAACGGACGCTACGAAGACGCCCTCGCAAAGCTGCAACTCTATGACCGGCGCCTGCCGGGCAATCCAACCATCACGTTCTACAAGGGCCTGGCGCACGAAAATATGCAGCAACGCCGTGAAGCCGCCGATCTTTACTATGAATACATTCGGGCCACCGGCAGCAATTCGCAAGATTCCAAGGCCCGCTACGCCCGTCAAAAACTGGTCGAATGGGGGTATATTCGTTAGTGTTCATCCGGAAACAGGGTAAAAAATAAAACCGGCACAGCGCACCCCTACTTGTCATCGGGTCGATGACGCGTTATGATATTAATTAAGAGCCGCGGAAAAAATAAAATTTCCCAAATGCAAACGTACTTTGGGACCTTTTATTTTTTCCGCGGCCCTGACACCGCATTTTATATCAACCTTAAGTGAGCGCAACGCAGCCTCTTTGCCCATCACCCCGTCTGCCATTGGATTCGTGCTACCGTTCGAAATACAATCGACAATAGCTGCCTTGCCTCGGAAAGACGCGCCATTGTCATGACGATCAACATCTATGTCGGCAACCTGCCTTATGCCACTTCCGAAGAAGAGCTGAACGACATGTTCAGCCAATACGGCAACGTCACCTCCGCCAAAATTATCATGGATCGATTCAGCGGCCGCTCCAAGGGCTTCGGATTTGTGGAGATGGCCGAACAAGCTGAAGCCGAAAAAGCCATTGAAGCGCTTCATGGCAAGCAAGTGGGCGGACGCACGCTGAAAGTCAACGAAGCACAAGCCGGTAAACGCCGTCAAGGCTCCGGCCGCCCCCCCTACGGTGGTGGGGGTTACAATCGTCGCTACTAACCTGGTATCAGGATCGATTTGCAATTGATAGAGTAGCCGGCAGTTTGGCACGCGCGCATTGTAAAAAATTCGTCGACGACACGGCCGGAATCAACAGGCCGGAAACACGCTGTTCCCGGGTCTAGCGGTAGGCATTTACTATCCTGGCCAAACGGCCGTCACGCTTCATGCCTTTGAGCTTAGCATTAAATCTTGCCACAAACGCCTGTAGATACGGATCTGTGTTGAACATAAAGCGATACCCGGCCTGCCCCACCGGTGTTTGTGAAAACACGAACATATCTTTGTTTAAAGACGGATCGGCCTTCATGCGCCAAAGAGCGGTCAGTTTGTTGATCACCGCGGCATCGGTACGCTGCAAAAACACCATCTTCAACATGCTGGTTTCACTGACCGCATCAACCCGAATGATGCGGCCGTCCGCGAAATACGCATCGAGCAGCGGATAAACATAGTTCTTGCGCGTGCCGATCTGGGTACCGAACAGATCCTGCACCTTTTCAAAACGAAACTGGCGATCTTTCTTAAAAACCAGCAGATCCGTTGAATCGACGATAATATCACTCCAGACAAACCGTTCGGGATTCAGGGTCCACTCCTTGGCGTCCGGCCAGGCATCGACCTTTTTATTGTTTAACATCAGCAGCCCCCGGCGGTCGGGATACCGTTCTACCCGAAGAGGCACGTTCAACCCGCGACAAATGGCTGCAAACACATCCACCGCGATGCCGCTGTTGGTGCCGTTGGCGTGTGCGATCAGATACGGCGGCCAGCCGTTTTCGTAAATTCCCAAAACAATGGTGCGTTCCGCGGTCCAACCAATCGCCGGCAGGATCAGGACGAACAACAACAAACAAAACGGCACTGCGCCCACGAGCGGCCGTTGGGGGGGCGCATTGGCGCTTCGGTCTGTGTCAAACTTTTTCACAGCGCATTTCTCCAAACATGCAATCGCTCCTTCATGTCACCAGGGTTGCAAAAGAAAGGCTCCGGGTTTGCCGGCCGTTCTGAGAATGCGGCGTAATTTCAAAAATAACCGATGAGCAGGCAGGTAGTTTAAAACGGAATCAAAAGCGAACAGTAATTGCAGGGAAAAAGCCGAAGGTGGATAACTGTCGAACGGCCGCCGGTACTGTATACTGCATCACCATTGCGGCTAACGCGGTAGACATCTTAAGTATATTAGTCGCAACGGTCGTAAAAGTCAAAAGCCCTTTAGGGCCGCGGAAAAAATAAAATGTCCCAAAGTACGTTCGTATTTGGGACATTTTATT
>JANQIE010000296.1 GCA_028282295.1 Desulfobacterales bacterium
CAGTTTAACAGATGCTTTCTTTTTCATGGTGATTCTCCTACCCGCCCTACACTAATTTTTCAAGGGGAAGGTGTCTCACCTACATTGGCACAGAGGGAAATTTTTTATTTCGTCGGGCTGTATGCACAAATAATCAAGGGTTTGTTTTTGGCTGGCATGACCAAAGGCCGCCACCAGATCAGGCAGCCGGGAACCGAAAGAAACCCGCTGGTGATAGCTGTAGCGACCTGCACTTATAATCGCCCAGACCCGGAACCATCGAAAATCTGGGCCACATTGACTGGAACTATCCGGATGGTTTTTGTGTCCGATAACTGGGATTATGTAGACTTTTTTGTAATTATGTTAAGTATTTATACCCTGTCCAATTTCATAGTATGAAGCGATACCACGTCGCGGGAACACCGTAGTTCATTTTTGGCCCTGTCGATAACCGTTTTGGTGTGTTGCGCGGCGTCAATCAGCAGCATAAATCGCCCTTTATCACGGACCAACTCGCAGGTATAAGGGATCCCGTTGGCCGTTTGATCGGACCAGATGGAAAAGGCGCTGACAAAAAGCCAGTCCACGCCCTTGGTGTGGGGGTAATTTTCCTTCCACTGGCCGTCAAAGGTTTCATCGGTTGTCGCTACGTACCTCTTGGTCTTTAAGTTGACAATCCAGTATGCTTGCATTGCAGTTTGCGGCATATGGTTTTCCGATTAAATAGTTCCGGGGTAAAAACAAAAAATCGGAACACGATGCGTGAAATCGAACCTATGTTTCCGTTAAACCAAATAGTAGATTTTGGTCCAGGCCAAGGCCGCAACGAATTTGAAACCGCAGGCGTAGCAAGGCTACGTCGCAAGAACATGAATGGCTGCGCCATTATTTCAAATTCGTGAGAACGCCGGCCTGGGCCAAAAGATGCTATTTCCGGATGGACACTAATTCAGGATATACTTGGTGGGATTGACCGGCACACCATTGATCCGCACTTCATAGTGAACGTGCGGTCCGGTGCTGCGGCCGGTGTTGCCGACCGTGGCGATCTTATCGCCGCGTTTGACTTTGTCGCCGCGTTTTTTCAGAAATTTCTTGCAGTGACCGTAGCGGGTGATCACCCCGTGGCCATGGTCGATGATCATGGTCAGGCCCAATAACCCCTTTTTCTTGGCATAGGTCACCACCCCGTTGGCGGTCGCCACAATCGGGGTGCCTTCGCGCGCGGCAATATCAAGCCCCTTGTGAAATTCACGCCGGCCGGTGAATGGCGAAATGCGCCGGCCGAATCTTGATGTCACCCAGCCGCGTGTGGGGCGGATCGCGGGGGTTGCCGCCAGCAGGTTGCGTTGGCTCTCCAGGTGATGGAATAGCGCTTCGTAGCCTTTTTCCTGGTTTTTGGAAGCGGTTTGCAGTTGATTGATCTGATCGTGCATTTCACGAATCAGGCTATGGTGTTTGGTGGCGATGGGGATTTCGGCATCCAGGTCTTCCGGAATGGAGCCGCCGACACCGAACAGATTGTTTTGATCATCGGCCACTTCGGCGTTGGCGATGATGCGAATTTTTCTTTCAAAATTGTTCAGGCCGATCAATTCCGCCTTGAGAGTGTTGATCTGCTTGGCAAAGGACTGGATCTGGTTGCGTTGATTGCTGATCTCCTTCTGCTGGACCTTGAGCCGTTTTTCCAACATGCGGGCGTTGGTCAGGGCTTGGCGCAGGTTTTGATATTTGTAGGCGGTAAAACTTAACGCACCGATACCTGTTATGATGAACAGGACGGTTACCAAAATGAGGGTTTTTGACAGTGTCGCCTGTTTGATGGGAGAACCGGAGTTGTTCAACAGTATGAGTGTGATTTTTCGATTCATGATGTCGTTACCACATAGTCTGCCATGTTAATCGGGTATCAATTCGAACAAGATTCGATAATGTCCAAGTCCACAAGAAAATGCCCCTTGTACTGGTTTTGACCGGGAGGGGCGATTTCCTTGATTTTGGTTTTCTTGTAAAGGGTTGGACAGCATCGATCCGTGCTGTAAAACTTCATGTCCAAAACATCGCCTGTCCGAAGACAGCTTAATATCGCCGATCCTTCCTTGATCAGAACAAACAACGGTTTGGACGCGTTTTTCCATATTTTGAACTGGTAGTGAAACTGCAGTCCTTCGACCGGAAACTCTACACTATATACTTGACTCAACCAATCTTCGGGCTCCTTGAGCACATCGCAGACAGGCATGCGGTTGGTGTTTGGTTGCATGGATATTGCCTCGTTTGTAACCTGATGCTACGTGGAAATATAGTACAAATCTGGTACAAACTTGAAATTAAGCAAAAAAAATGCCACCGGCTGCATCGCCCGCGTGCGATGTTTTGATGGTATCATCGACAAAATTTATTTTAATTACAATAGGTTATGTTATTGGATGAGCCCAGGCCGCACAAGCAACCTTGGGCAATTCGTTACGCCAACAGAAGGTGTCGGTAAAAGGATACGGTTTTTCCGGTTTAGTATACAGTTCAATCTTGCCGAAATCGGTGGCCCGAAGCCCTTTTCCGGGCTTGGCGACACCTGGTGGGCAATGGCTTATCATCGTCATAACTATTTGAAAAAATTAGATTTAGAGACGGAGTGGGAAAGCCCGGAATGTGCGATTCTTCATGTTCGGAATCAGGTTCGGCCACTAAATCGCCAAATAATTGACGTCGAGCGGCACAATTCAGGTGTTGCGTCGTGTGTGTTTACTGCCCATACTCTGGCGACACACAAAAAGAATCAAATCATCCCTTTCGATATCTGATGCGTATCGTCACGGCAGTTCGTTTAATTTCGATACGCATCAGACTGATTTCTTGTTGCTATTCTTTGGGATGGCACTCGATACAGCCGGTGGGGCCGGTCGGTACGATTTCGGTTTTACCGATACCCTGTGCTTTTTCCGCTTTTTCATTTTGTTGCGCGAGTGTTTTGTGACAATTGATGCACATTTGGTGATAGGCTTTTTTGTAGTAGCGCACCACCGGTTCGGCATCCCCTTTCTTGGGCGCCTGGGTAAGATCGTGACAACCGCCGGCCATGCAGCCTTGGATTTCATCGTTACCGGTCCATTTGTGATGGCACTCTTTGCAGTTGTAAGCGAAGTGTTGCGAATGCGGAAACTCGACCGGACTGCGCTTGGCTTCGACACCCTCCGGCGGAACCAGCCCGATTTCGCCCAGCGGCAGGCAGAGTTCATCGTCGGACGCCTGCACCGTGACGCTCCAGGTGCCGGCACTAAGCATGATTATCGCAAACAAGGCATATACAACCGTCCGTTTAGTTACCATCCTGTAATCCCCCTTATTTTACAAATAGTTCGTGTTCATCCGGAAATAACACCTTTTTTACGGGCGTGATTATTAATCGGCCGTACCTTAGATTTATGACTGGGTTTTGTCAAGACTTAAGCGCTCTTTAATGGTAGGGGTCTGCGACGCGGCCAAAAAGCTGAAAGGGGACTATTTTTTCTTGAACAGGCCCAGTAAACCGTTTGAGTCTTTCTTAAAGGTCTCCGGATCATCGAGCGCTTTTTCGACCTGGCCGAGGATGCCCTGGATTTGATCGATGATAAAGGCTTTATCCTGGGAACCGGGGTGGTATTTGTTGATATAATGCAGCAGTTCTTCAATGTCCTGGGCAAACTTCAAGGTGGGCTGGATCCCCAGGTAGCGCGGAATTTCCAATAACACGTTGCTGATGAATTCGCCAAAACTGTCGAACAGGAAGTTGCGGCCGTCCTCAAAATCCTTGAAGACTTCCATGGCCTTCAGGGCAATGTGAATATTGGTTGTCGAGGGGTTGTTCGGATGGAAGTCCTGCAGTAGTTCTTTCTGATATGGTTTTTGAGTGGGTTTGCATTCATCGAAAATGGTAAAGGTTTGTTGTCCGAGTTCTTGTTCCAGATTACGGCGAATGACCTGCAGAATGTCGTTGTAGATCGTGATCATGGCCGAATATTCAAAGGCGGCCTGTTGGGTTTGACTGGTAAATTGTTCCACCTGCTCAATCAGCTTGGAAGAGATTAACGCGTATAACATTTTGTAGACTGTAAACTCATCCATATCAACGGCGCCGATGATGTCATCCACGGTGCGCTTGCCGTCGACCAGCGTCAATATACGCCATTCGGAACCATTCAGATTTACTTCGGCCTCGTCTTTCAGACCGGTGGCGATTTTGAACACCGACTGGCCGCCGGGCACCTGCTTGCGCAAAACCGACATTTCGTCGATGCGCCGCGAAGCTTCCAATATCAAGGCCATGATGTTCAAGTCGGTGACCACCATGCCTTTCAGGTTCAATTTGACGTCTTTGTACTCGAAATCACCACGTTCCCACATAAACATATCCAGGAGCAAATCCTGGGCTTGCTGATATACTATTTTTTGCAGGGTTTCCCGGTTGATAAGTTTTTTCTTGACTAGAATGTAACCCACCGAGACCTTCTTTTCTTTGGCCTCGGCCAGGCTTGTTTTCAGGTCGTCTTCGCGGACGAGTTTTTTATCACGCAGCAAGCGGCCCAGGCGGGCTTCGGGGCGCGTGCCCATGGCGTAGACGATGGCCCCGGATTTAATGTAGACCTTGATCTGTTGGCCCTCATTGGCCGCTTTTAGAACCCCGGTTTTTTGGTCGTTGTACAAAAGCTCCAGAATACTGGCGAGAAAAAACGTTTCAAAATTTCCCTTTAACGGCATGATGCTTCCTCTAAATCGGTGTGGGGCTAATGTCCATCCGCAAATAGCATCTTTGGGTCCAGGCCGGCGTTCGCCCCCAATTGCGATTCTCGACGTAACCTGCTTAACCTTATATCGGCGATTGGCTCTTTTTTTTGAATCGAATAAAAATTTAATGGTTTTATTTGATATTCCGATAGATATCCCAAACTCCGGCGATCCTTTCTCTGCTGCCGGAGACTGTCGACGGCTTTGCCCGGTCAACCATGGCTTTGCGGCCGGCCGGCGGCGTATCTGGACCATAACTGTACGAATTAACTTGATTTAAAATTGGAACCATACCATAATTGGTGGAATTTTATACGTATTTGACGGTTTGGCCGCTTCTGCGACCCTGCTTGTGTCCATCCGGAAATGGTAGATTTTGGTTCCCGGCAAGGCCCGAGCATTTTTAAAACCGCAGGGCATAGCAGGCTATGTCGAGGATTTTAAAAATGCGAGAACGCCGCCGGGGGCCAAAAGATGCCATTTCCGGATGGGCACCTGCTTGCAGCAGCAGGCTTTTGCCCGGCAGGGGGCGCTCCGGATGGGCACTAACAAGGGACGAGTCCATGGCGAAAAAAAAAGTTCAGGTGTTGCGCAAAAACCATTTTCCCGACCACCCCTACTTCAGACACTTGGCAAAAGGCACCGAGAACTACCAAAGTAAGATTTATGCACGGGCGATAGAAGAGTGGATTGCCGCGTCGAGACTGGACTATTCCCAAACAATCGATTTGAAAGCCCAGGGCGGTAAAGTCTTTTGCGGCAGCCTGCTGGAAGAACTCCCGTTTTTGTTTTTTTTGTACGGATTGTATAGCAATCGCGTGACCGGCACCTGTGTGGTGAAGACGGAAGACAAGGGGGTCTCCAAGAAGCTGGTGTTTAGCAAAGGGCTGCTGATCCGCGCGGCGACTACCAAAAATGAGGAGCGTATCGGGTCGTTTATTCTGAAACGCGGCCTCGTATCGGCCGAGAAGCTGAGCCGGTTGATCAGGGCGGCCAAAGCGCGCAATGTGCGCACCGGGGCCTACCTGATCGAAAAGGGGATCCTGACCGCCAAAGATTTGCAGGAGATTTTAGCCTTGCAGGTGGAAGAGATTGTCAGTGACATCCTGTTCTGGCGTAAAGGGCCTTACTATGTTGTCGAAAATCAGGTCAATGAAGAAGCGATCATAAAGTTCACACCGCTAAAAATAGCCTGCATCGCAGCGCAACGGGGATTCAATTTCGCGGATTTTAGAAAGCAGATTCCCAACAACAAGGCGATTTTTCGTCACTCCCCATACGCGGAAGCCGGCCGGGAGGCCATATTGGCACAATTGAACGCCAATTCCCAATTTATTTTCAACGCCATCGACGGTGTGCGCAACATTGAACAATTGATTGCCTTTAGCGGATTGGATGAGGTCTCCATTATCAACATTCTTTATCGCCTCAATGAAAAGGGCCTGATTCGCAAGACCAAGGAAGTCGTCGAGTATGAAGACAAAGAATTTCTGGAGATTTCCAAAGTTCTGGATGTGGTCTTTGAAGTCTATGATCTGGTGACCAGCGACGTTTTTTATGTCATCGGTGAACGCGGCAAGGAAATCGTACATAAAGCCAAGGAGGCGCTGGCCACCGATTTTCACAATCTGTTTGTCGATGTTCCACTCACTGAACCCAGCCGCATGGAAAAAAGGGTGATTCTGAAGAACATCGCCACGTATTACCCGGCGCCCGAGCAGCGCGCCGTCTTCATCGATGCGTTTTTTGGTCTGTATGTAAATATTCTGATCGAACAAAAAAGATTTTTGGGAAGCGGCCTGACCCAGGACACCGCAAAAAAAATATCGCGGATCATCACAAACACCGAACGCTTCTCAATGGATTTGCAGTTGAAAAACCGGTTGCTGAAATCCTTAACCGATATCGCCCAGAAGTTTTCCTGACGGCGCGTCGGTAAACCGGGCGGTCACTTTCAGGCACACGGTCAACAGTCCAGGCGCCTGTGCTTGAGGCACAGAACGGAAGTTACTTTTCCGGAGGGCCATTAAGGTCGCGCGCAAAAATAATTTCACATTTGATCAACTTCGGGTAGCTTTGCGGGGGAGAGAATGAGGGACATTACTTTCGAGTATTTGGGACCGGCGATGATGGTGCTGCTGACCATGGCCATCTACATCGTCATCATTGTCGTTTTTCTGAACGCCCGGCGCAAATACAAGGGCGGCATTGTTGAAAAGGTGATTAACTTTATTATCGCCACCATCGGATTTTTACTGGTTGCCGATTTGGCCTTGTTCATGATGCCGTTGTATGGTTTTGACATTAGTTACACGGCCCATGTCGTTTTTAAAATTGTGGCCATGACCAGTTTATCCATCGGCGGTTTGAAATTTTTCGTAAAATAGTCGATTGCTTGCGGGCGCGCCCGCGGCAGGCAATCCAATGCGGGCCATTCGCGGTGGGCGATAAGAAAGGCCCAACGTTCTTTTGCCACGTTGGGGAAAAGCGCGGGGATTTCAAGTTGCCGTCCAACGCGCAGGCGCGCCATGCGGTCGATTGATGCACGGCTGGTGGGTCAGCCGACCTGTTCGAACGTGTCGTACACAACCCCCATACGCTGGGCGCCTTCGATGAATGAGCGGATGAACTTCAAATCGGTAGGATTGTTCTCCGCCAGGCGAATCTGGATCTTTTCGGTGACAATGGCCTTCAGTTTCCCTCCCACGAGAAAAATGATACCCTCCCTCCGGTCCACCGGAAAATGAACCTCCACATATCCGGTAAAGCTGTCGTTTTTCAGTTTGGTTACAAACTGACCCAGGTGTGAGAAATCGGATGACAGCTCATGATAGAGAAGCTTGACCGAAAACTGAAATACTTCGGAAAAAACCGCCACACTGTCCGTGGGCAGCGCTGCAATGGAAATGAGGCCGTCATTCTCTTTTTGGGCGCGGGTCAGGATGTTCTGAACCGCTTCCTGGCCGCCTTTGCGCTCTTCTTCGAGTACCTTGACACCGTTGACCACATCCCCTTCCTGCAAAAAAATAAGACCTTGTGTATCGGTGAATTCGAATTTAACATAGCCGGTATAGTCATCGCGTTTCAGAAAAAGCATCAGTTTATCGACATCGATAAACGAGATACGCAAATCGCTCCACAAATCGTTCCCTTTGGGAATTAGCATGGCGTCTCCTTGTGCTTGGCTTTGACGATACCGAATATCATAGCGGTTTATTTTAAAATGGAAACATTTTTTTACGCGAGCCCTTAGTAGAATATTCGCGTCCGTATCATGATTTTACGTTGATTGTCAATACGGATAACTATCCGACATTTATTGAATAATAAGGGACAGAGGCCTCTTATGTCGAACAATCCGGCAATGCTCTATTTGTGTCTGGCAGGTTGCCTGCTGCTGCATGCCTGCGGCGCCGTTAAAACCACCTATCGCGTCACCGGTAAAACCGTTTCGACAACTTACAACCTGACCAAAAAAACCGTCGGTGTCACCGTAGATGCCGGTAAAACCGTCTACAAGGTCGGCGGCTTTACCTTCAAGGTCGTCACAGCACCGTTGCACTGGCCGTTGACCCGTTCGGATATCGATTCGATTGACGGCCTTACGCCCAAGGAGGCGATTCGGCAAAAACGCGTCAAACGGGCGCCGTACGTGGTACGTGGCCGGCGCTATGTGCCCTATACCGTAAACAAGGCGCGCACATACCGCGAAGTGGGGATCGCATCCTGGTACGGTTATGAAACCCGCAGGCAGAAAGGCGGTCACATGACCGCCAACGGCGAGGCGTTTTACCCCAATGGACTGACCGCTGCCCATAAGCTCCTACCGCTGCCCATGTATGTACGGGTGACCAACTTGCGTAACCGCCGAAGCATTATCGTAAGGGTCAACGACCGGGGGCCTTTCATAAAAGGGCGTATCATCGATCTGAGCGCGGGTGCCGCCAAACGGTTGGGTTTTTACAAGCAGGGAACCGCCCGTGTCCTGGTGGAAGCTATCGATGTTTCGAAAGGTTAGGGCCGTGGAAAAATAATTTCACATTTCAGGCCCCCGGCTTCAGGGCAGGTTTGCCATATCGCCAACCCCGAATGGCTATTTTGTCATTTGCTCTTCCAGGAAACCACCACAAGGAAAATTAGTATCGTAACTAACTAAAATGATACAAAAAAAGTTTTTCTGCTGCATGGCACCTAAATTGCTATGCTACTAGGTGGTTCACTGATCTCTCACTATCGCTGTCTCCCGTGATGCAAACCACTTTTTCTCCGTGGACTTCCGACACCGTTCACTGACGCATCGTCACGTTATTGGTCGTAATCAGAAAAACATATTTTCGCAAAGGGATGCCAGGCATGAGTATCAAACTCAAAACCAATTTACTGCTGCTGGCCCTGGGAATCATCGGGGCAACCGGCTTTGCGGTGTACAACCATTTTCAAACCAGGGCGCTTTTAGTTGAGCAAGCATTCGAGCAGGCCGCATTGATATCATCATATGAATTGGCTTCGCGCAACTATACGGCGCAAACAGAACCAACGGCAGTCGGTCATTGGCTGAAACCCGAATCATTTCATCGCCGATTAAAGCTTGGCGTTTCCGAAAGCCGTTCCAGGAGTGAAATCCATACCGGAACGGCAAATGGCACCAAAGCCGTGGCCGAAGGCGCGCAAGGCGGTGACGTCGGGCTCAATGCCGACTTTAAAAAGGAGCTTGTGCATTACTTCAACAAGCACCGTGCCGTCAGCCTGCAAAAAGGAACGGTGACCCGAAGCCGGCAGCAATACTTTTATGTTGCCCGCCCGATTATCAGCTACAGAAGTTGTCTGGCGTGTCATGGCAATGGTGCTGATGGCGCCAAGTTCCAAAAGGTCGGTCACCAAATTGGCGCGACTCCGAAACGGCAGTTAAATCGGGTTGCCGGTGTTTTGATCACCTATTTACCAGTCGGGCCGGTTTTTGAAAATTCGGAGATGGCTGCCTTTAAAATTGTTGCTGCCGGGATCGGAATAGCGCTTTTGGCGTTGTTGGTGATCTGGTTTTTTATGGACGCGGTGGTGACCAAGCCCCTTGACGACCTGACACGCGTTGTCGATGAAATGAGCCGTGGTCAAGGGTTGCAGGAAACGATCAAATCAACGCGCAAGGATGAGATCGGCAAGCTTTACCTTGCCTTTAACCGTATGCGCATCAGTGTTTTGAAATTGTTGGAAATAGTCCGAGCCCAAGAGGAGTAATCCGGCACCCAGGGAGAAATCAAACAATGTTGCAGACATTATACTCCGTGCTCGATCCCCTGGTTACAAAAAAGGCGCACGGCGCCTTGGAGATTGAGCAAAACACTACCCGTAAAAAAGGTATCCTTTTTTTGGTCAAAGGGAAGATCGTCCGGATCAAGGTCGGTGATTTTTCGGGTAAGCAGGCGGCAATGGTATTGACCGGATGGGTCAATCTCTCCTCCCGCTTTCGTGAAAGCGTATATCCAAATTCTTTTGATATTGTCCAGATTAGCACAATGAAGTTTTTGGCCGCGCTCAAGAAGGTCGAGGCGATTATCTCGAATGTCAATGGCAGCTTGCCGCAGTTAAATGCGATTTACAAATTCGACGTCAATCGCGTAAAAGGTGAGCTGGGCGAGTCCAATGAAGACTTGAACCTGTTGTTGATGTTCACCGGCAATAAATCGCTGCGGGATCTGATCAAGGAAACCGATCATTCCGAGTTGCATGTTCTTTTAAAGGCCGACCACTACCGGAGCAAAAACTGGATCGTGCCGATAATCGGCCGACCGGTCAAACTAAAGCGGATCCTGGATCGTTTTGTCGCTCCGGCATCGGCCGTCCTTGCGAACATGATCGGACCTGCCGCGGAAGTGATTGTTCAAAGAGCCCGGCGCCGGGTCGACCCGGATCCGACCGTTTCGATGCAGGATAAGATCGCCGCGCTGGTCGAAAAAATTTGTGAATCCCTGGAGCCGGATGACCAATTGGAATTCAAACAATGGACTGTGGAATGGGTGAAAGCAAATATTTCGAACAATAACCCCGGCAAGTGAGGGCTAACGCAAGACCAGACAGTCATCCTGTTGGCACCGCCGGGCAGAATTGTAGGGTGGGCCACGCCCACCAGACCAAGTATCAAATTGAATCGGTTGCCGCGGTCGGGTTAAAACCGTTGTTCGTTTTTGCAGCATCACCCTCATATTTATCGAAACGGGATTGAAAGACGAGTTGTCTGTGTTTGATATGTGGCTAGATATTCCGGTTGCGATCATGGGCGGGATACTTGTAGGCTATTTGTTGGGAAACGGCAAGAAGACAAGCATCCAGCGGCTTCGAAGCCGGTTGTATCTATTGCTGAACCAACAAATTGCCGAGCGCAGCCGCATCGAAAAAGAGCTCAAGGCATCCGAGATGCGGTGCCATCTGTTTTTTGAAAAAGCCGGCGATGCCATTTGGGTTTATGAAGCCGACGGCGGACACGCCGGCAAAATTGTCAGTGCCAACCAGGCCGCCGCCAAGATACACGGCTACTCGCTTGATGAATTGCTTTCTCTGGGCGCCAGGGATCTTGATGCTCCGGAAGATATTCGCAAGAAGGCCCGTCGCCTTGAAAAAGTGCGCCGGGGGGAATGGATCAAGGAAGAAATTTACCATCGCAAAAAAGACGGCAGGTTGTTTCCCATGGAAATTAGTACCGGCCTTATCGATCTGGGCGAAAAAAAATGTATCATGGCAATCGGCCGTGATATCAGTAAGCGCAAGTCCGCCGAACGGGAATTACTCCGGGCGCACAGCGACCTTGAAGAACGCATCAAGGCCCGCACGGCCGACTTGACGTTAACGAACGCCGACTTAATGCAGGAAATAAAAGAACGCAAGCGGGTTGAAATAGAATTGAAGAACGCGCAGGCCCAGCTTATCCAATCCGGTAAATTGGCTTCAATAGGGGAGTTGGCGGCGGGCGTGGCCCATGAGTTGAATCAGCCGTTAATGGTCATTCGCAGTACGGCCCAGTTGATGCGCAGGGATATCGACAAGCAATTGAATTCGGTTGCCAGATTGCAGCAACGCATCGTTTACGTTGAGAAGAATACAAAGCGCATGATGAATATCATCAATCATTTGCGAACTTTTTCGCGCCAGTCGCAGGCAACCTTCACCAGGGTAAACATCAACACGGTCATAATGAACTCGTTTCTCATGATCGGCGAGCAGTTGCGGCTGCGGGGAATCAGGGCGCAGCCCAATCTGGCCGAGAAAATACTGCCGGTGAACGGCGATGGGAACCAGATCGAACAGGTCGTGTTAAATCTGTTGACCAATGCGCGGGATGCCATCGAAGAAAAAAAGATCCGGCAAATAAAACAACGTAAGCCGCGATCGCAAAAAGTGCCATCGCCGACCATCGAAATCTGCACCCAATGTAACTGTGGTGACAATGCGTGCGTCGAAGTGTTCATCCGTGATACCGGCATCGGAATCAAGCCGGAGATCATGACTAATCTGTTCGATCCTTTTTTCACCACCAAGAAGGTCGGCAAGGGAACCGGTCTGGGCTTGTCCATCAGTTACGGTATCATCAAGGAGCACAACGGGAATATCGAAGTTACCGAGACCGGCGACAGCGGTACGACGTTTAAAATAACGCTGCCTGCGTGCAATGATTTGCAGGTCGAATGACTATTTTTGGGCAGGGGTGGATAAAACG
>JANQIE010000311.1 GCA_028282295.1 Desulfobacterales bacterium
AACTGCCGTTACCGTATCACGCGCCGTTAATGGCACGATCAATTGCGAAGCGCGGCGGGTCATTAGGTTAGCAATAAGCAATTCAAGTGTGCGCCCAGGAAGGGCCTTGTAAAGCGTTTCCGCAATATGATGCGCATCATCACCTAACATTTTATCGTACAAATCAAGTGATAAAGTTCCCATTGGCGGTAATTCTTTTCCAATGCTTATTACTGCATGCTCGATTTCATTAATATTTTCTTCAAACACATGGTTAACCAATGCTTGCGCTTTATGTACATAAACAGTTTTCACTTTCTTTCTCCCAAAATCATAACCATTAAAATTGAAAGAGTCATCATTAACATTGTAGGCAAATCATATTCAAACGACTGGTTAAGCCCCCAAATGTCGGCCAGCCTATTAGCAAACCAAAACGTGACCCAAGAAATACCGAGCGCGATAACGACGAATAAACCGCCGAAAATAAACGCTATCAGTAATGAAACGTACCGATTGCCCATGTCACAACCGCGATAACGTTTCCATGATGAAATGACGGCAAGCAATCGCATCATCATTAACTTGCGGTCTGAAACTCATGACCTGCAATGACGTTTGCCCCATGGGTGATTGGGCTTGCATCGGCAATGCCTGCGGCGGATTACCGTGGCAAAAACCCATGCCCGGATCTTCATCAATCTTTTTGAAAAAAACACATTTTCCGCATTTACTCATTAATTTATCCTCGATAAAAAAGCCCCCAAAATGGGGGCCTTTAAAAGTGCTGGTTAAAGCACGGGTTTACTTGCTAGTGGCACGGCTGCGCGTGGTTTTACCGGTGGCCTTGTCTTCCGACTTGTCTTCCAGCGCGGGGGCCGTGTCCAGGTGCGACACCAGTTGTTCCAGCGGGTCGTTTTCGTCGGCCTCGATCAACGGACGTGCCGTATAGACGTAACCGGTGGCGGCGTTTTCATCGCGCTTGATGGAAATCGTCCAGCCGAATTCGACGGCGGTAACGCCCTGGTTCAACTGGCCGACGATCGGGTCCAGTGCCACGTCGGGAATAAAACAGACACCGGAACGGAACTGTTCACCGGTTTCGAGGTTGACTGCGGCGAAATTACCGGTAAGGGCTGTCCAATCGCCATTGTCCGATGTGCCTGTTTTCATGCCGCTGGCGACGCCAACAACCTGCATGACGTCTTTGGTCTTTTGGTCTTCGTCATCAAATTTTGGCTTGGCACCGATGACTTTTTTGACTGACAATTTTTTAACCATTTCGATTTGTGGCATGATACTTGCTCCGTTTCTGTTGAGTAAAAAGTCTGCGTCATTCGCAAGTGTGACTTTAGACTAATTAGAATTATTGTGCAAGTCTTTTGCAGAACGAATCGAATCAAATTTTTCTGGGTCGTCGTCGGATGCCAAAAAATCCAGCAGATCAGACATGGCAGAGTGGTAGCCGCCCCAAAAATTAAAGTTATCGCTGTCTACGGGCTCGGAAGCCTGCATCAAATGAGCAGCTTGCATTGCATCGTTGACGATCGTCAAACGGTCAGACATGATTTTCTCCGTGTGAATAATGGCCTGATCAATACTAGCACATTATTCGATCAATTCAAAATGCCGAAAAAAATAACTGGGTGTGTACTCATCCCATTTTCGGGCATCGTTTTGACCCTTTTCCTTAATGTACCGCCAAAGCACGGTAATAGATACAGTGCTGCAATGGATAATCTTACATTCGCGCTTGCGTGTTTTATGCAACCATTTTTGTCCGACTTCAGCCATGGGAATTTTTGACGACATAATTATGGCTCCGTTTATTAAGTTCGTAAACGGTTAACTGATATTCTGCGTTACATTCTGGGCACCATTCTTTTTTGTGATCTTTTACCGTGTCTGGATAAGGCGGATAAGATTTGTTACAGACATCGCAGATTTTCGTTTTCATATCAAAACCTTTTATATTTTTCTTCTAAAATATGCAAATCCGGGTATACTTTTCGCGCCTCATCTGCCGATGTAAAAGATTCATCGGTCAATTCTGCGCAATTGGGAAAATCACATCCATATTCTTTACAATATAATTCGGAACAATGCGTTTTCCAATCATTACAATGTTTCCGCTATCAAATCGTATCGCTGTCTTTGTCATGTTCTTACCACCTTTCGCTGTGTAAATCGAGGCTCATGTTTTACCGAATAAGTCGGGGCCTCGGGATCGTAAATAATTTCCTCGCCTTTTGCTACTTTGATGATTTGCTCAGGCGTTAGTCTAACCCCTTTTGATGCCGTTTTGTATTCTTTTCCCTTTTTTGAATTGGTGTATTTAAAGGCATACATTTTGCGTCCTGCAATGGCACCGGAACTGCATTCGGCTTCTAATGACCAGTCGCCTAATTCGTCACCGAATTGAATATCACCGATATCATGCGCCGCAATGGAATCGGTATCCGAATACAGCAGACCGTCACATTTGCACGCGGCTTCCCATAAGTAGGCACGCACGTAACCGGTTATGCTGGCCGCTGTCGCGATGTTGTAGAAACGTTGGCGTTCCTCTATTAAATCACGCTTAGCCACAAACCACGGGCCTAAAAAACCGCCCTCCTGATAGCCACGGTCCATATAATCACGCATTTCGTGAGGATCAATCAGGGTAAAAGATTTGTATTGCCGTGGATCAGCAGCAAATTTACCGTATAATGCATTAAGAAAAAGCTTTGCGAATAATTCGGTTAGACGGTCACCCGCTAGTTTCGCGTCATGTTTTAACTTAAAAAATGAATCAATATACGGTCGAAAATCAATAAGCGTTTTCCATTCTTTAATTTCCAACACTCGAATATTTTTCAGCGTACCGGTACGGATGCCGGCTTGCAGCTCCCATCCGGTAACTGTAAAAGCACGGGGTAAATAGTCTTTCGGAAAAACCAGCTTATTAGCTTGCTTGTCACGATAAGGCAACGCCCCGCCCGAGCGGGCAATGATCTTAAAAAAGCAAGCCTTAAAACAATCCGCCATTAAACCGCCCTTTTCGGCGATGTAACTGTTTGCCTTTTTATTGTATAAGGTGCGGTATTCTTCACTAAATGGATGCCGTGAATACATCGCAAATGGATAAGCGGAAGTAATATCAATCAATTTAAACGGCTTATTAATGATACCCTTTTTAAAACATTCGGTACGACCGCCGTAATAGTATTCTTTTAAACTGTCGTAATATTTAGCGTTTGTTTCTGGCGCTTTAATATCGCACATCTTTTGCCAGATACGCATTGCGGCGCTGGCTTGCGTCAATGAAAGCCCGTATTTTTCTATAAAATTGTCAACCAGTTCGTAAAGGTAAACGCAATCTTTGCGAAGATAAATCGAAATCTTTTTCTTATTTTCTGGTTTATTGCGCTCGTCTTCTTCCATAAGCCGATAATCAAAATCGTCCTTTTTATAGGCCGCTAATGGAAAATTGAAAAGGTTATAGGAATCGCGGAATTCAGTGTCGCCAATAGTAAACTTCGATAACCGGCCATTAATTATCATGACATTAGAGCCGGTATTCAAATGATCTAACATAAAATGATAATCAAATTTACCACCATTGTGTGCGTACACCCGATAATAAATGTTATTTTCTTCTTGTTGTTGCGCAAAAAATGCCAAAAGGTCATCAAGAATATCGAATTCTTTATATATTTCGCCATCATAAAATCCCCAGATAAAGGGCTTAGGCAACCGACCGCATTTAAACGGATCGGTTTCGCAATCGATCACCGCGAGTTTTCTTGTTCTGTTTTCAGTTTGTTTGAGCGGTATTTTTAGAAGGTCGTGAAGGGTCGCAACCATGTCAATTTAATTTTGCCTTTTTGATTTTGTTTAAAATATCTTTTTTGCGGGCCTGTAACTCATCCTTTTTCTTATACGCGCGACGGACCCTTGTTGTTACTTTGCGCGCCATTTGTCGCTCAACTTGTGATAAAGGCGTTTTGCGTCGTCTGAATATCACATCAAATTCTAATAGCTCTTTTAATCGCTCCCCTAAATTGTCTATCGCAGTTTCCGTCTTTTCTAATTTTTTCTCCAACGTGCGTATCGCTTTGCGACTGTCTCGGTTTTCGCGCTGTCGTTTACTTACGCGATTTTGATACATATCATAATTGGCAGCACGATCTTTCGGGTAATAATACGCTACCAATCCACCAAGCCAGTTTTTGTAATAATTGTTTTCCTCCGGGTTGCCATACTTTTTCATAAGCCGGTCAAGCTTTTTACTAATATCTTCCGGCGTATCTTTTTTTGTAATACCAAATTCAGTTGACGTAATTTCGTGAACACCTGCCTGAATGGTATAAAAATTGGCTCCCGCCAATTCCATCATATCATTGACCGCACCAAGCGGGTCATCTAATAGATATTCAGGATTGACAAAAATATACCGACGTTTAACACCCATCGAAAAAGTCTCAACAGGCGCTAACTCAACAAGTGTTACATTTTTATTTGTGAGATTATCTTTGCCGGTTATTTTTTTTGCTTTCGTTGTTTTGACCTTCATTTCCCTTTCGAGATCGGGCAAATATGCGGCCTTCAAATTTTTTGGTACGTGATCATAACCCTGCGATCTTAAGACCTGTTTTATTTTACGTTTATCTTTCGGTCGATATTGACGTTTAGGAACGCCGGCCATGATCTCGTTAAGATAGTCCCATTGTTTCCGTATCTTGCTACGCTGATATTGCGTTAAGGATTTAAAGGGATCTTTTCGCAGATCGAAACCGTCTGCGGTAGTGTAACCGGTGAAGTGTCGACGTAACGCCTTGATTCGACGCTTATATTTTTCCCCACTCCAAGGGATATTTTTTTTATCGTCAGGGGTTGACATTGGATAGGGGATACCCCATCATGTATTTTGTGTTTGGTCGCACACCATACTAGGTCATTGGCCTAGTCGCTGTCAAGGTGCAATCCTCCGCACCGTCTACAACCCGCCCCGGTCCTGCCGGTGGCGGGTTTCTTTTTGCCCAGACCTTGGCTAACCTTCAACGGGCGCTTGAAGGTATCTCTAAGGTATCTCCAAGCCGGTGAAGGTCATTTTTACATTATTGAGGACGAAAAAATGGGACAAAAAATGTTGGGCGCGGATAATACAGACGAAACTGTGATTAATCCGGATGACATTATTGGACAGTTTGAAGATGTCACCGATTTACAAAACGACATCGATTCGCAAATGGACGCTATTTTTCAAGAATTTGGCGGCGACGATCGCGATACGGAATTTAAGATTATCGTAAAGCGTGCCATACCGGGAAAGGGTGAAGTTGAACATTGTTTTTCGGCGACGCCTGCCGAGTTGCCCATCATTGATCGCATCAAAGAAAACTTTGGTGCAGGCACGTATCAAATTTGGGTCTACAAAAACGGCAAGATATTTAAGCGCCGTGTGTTAAACATCGCCAAAGAATTGAAAAAAGAAGCGCCTGTACTTCCAGGCAATGATACAAACTCGCTTGTACAAATGGTCATGGAAAATAACCGTCAAATGGCGGAACGCATGGAAGCGTTTATGAAAAGTCAACAACAAACGCCTACCACGGATCCGATGGCTATGATGACCGGCATGATGAGCGCTATGGTGCAGATGAAAGAATTTATTGGTGGTGGCAGTAATCAAATGGACACGCTTTTAGGCGCGGTGAAATTGATTAAGGAAGTAGGGGGCGGTGATTCAGATGGCGGAAGCGGGCGTAATTTTATCGACGGTATTGTTGAACTCGGCGGAAAAGTCATGCCGGCATTGGCCGAAATGTCCAAGCATACGCCGCCCATGACACCGCCCGCTGGTGCGCCGGGACAGCCCCAAGCGTCCGTGCAAAATAATCCCGCACCAGCGCAGGTTGAAAATAATACGCAACAACCGACAAACGAGGATATACAAATGCAACAAGCGGCAATGAAACAACAATTACAATTTTTGATGGCGCAGGCGGCTGCAAATAAAAGCACGGCGCTTTGGGCCGACATGGTAATGGACATGATCCCGGAAAACGTAATAGTGCAATGGATTTCCGAGCCCAATGAAAAGATATTGCAATATTTTGCTCAATTTGAACCGGGTATAATGCAATATCAGCAATGGTTCACAGAATTGTTAAACGAAATTCGCGCTGCATTTTCCGAAACGGACGACGGAAATACGGATGGCACAATACCTGCTAATGAAGGCTTGACAGGGTCGGAGTCCGGGGCTAATACTTCGAACAGTTCCGAGCCGATCCAGGACACGCCAAACGATGCAGTTTCGCGCGACAGCGACCCAACAAAAACCGCTCACCAGTAACCTGCAATCGATTCCGCACGGCCCGGAGGGTGTCTATGTCACTCTCCGGGTCATGCGTTCTATGGTACGCCAAGGTAAACAAAATATTGCGCTCAGAAAAAAGGCGCTCGATTTAACTCGCGGTCTGGATCAAAAAGACTGGCTAGGGGAAGTGAAACGATTACATCGCTTCGTCCGTGACAACATTAGATATATACGTGACATCCAAGGTATCGAAACCGTCGCGACGCCTGAGACAACGTTAGAATTAGGCCAAGGGGATTGCGATGATAAATCCGTTTTACTGGCTACATTGTTAGCCACCATCGGACACCCTACCCGTTTCGTTGCGGTGGGATTTCGTCCGCGCCATTACGCCCATGTTTATGTCGAGACAAAAATCGGCAACAAATGGATACCTTTAGAAACTACCGAACCGGTCGAAGTCGGTTGGAGTCCAAAGGGTGTCATGTCGCGCATGCAAATTTTTAACTAGGAAATTGTCATGAAATTTAAAACGCCACCAATGCGCTTAGGTTTCGACCCGACTGGAATTGTAAAGGCTGTCGCGCCTATTTTTGGTGGCGGAAGTAAAAAATCGGGAGCATCGGGAACGCCACCGATGAATATCAACCCGACTTTTCAGCAACAATTTACGCCGCAGTTTTCGCCAACGCTGCAACAGCAACAGGATTCTCCGGGCGCAACGCAGGGCGCGAGTCCGGTGCAATACGCAACGGGCGGTCAAACCGCGACCCCTGGTGCGCCTTCCGTTCCCGGTGCGCCATCAATTGGCATTCCGGCATACGTTCCGCCAAGCGCACAAAGGCCGGTCATTCAGTCATCCGACAATATGGGCACACTGATTAAATGGGGCGTGTTAGGCATTGGCGCAATCGCATTGATTCAGACGCTTGGGAAAAATCAACGACGTAAAAACGGGCAAACAAAATCAACGTCAAAAGCGCTGGTTAAGCGATGAAACTCGGATTACTCAAACAGTCATTTCCTAACTCGCCATCGGGCGGCAGTTTTGCGGCGGGTGCCGCTTATGCACCCAGTTCGCCGGGCAGTTATGGGGGGCCTGCGGGATCGTTCATCATGTCGCCCGTGCGAAACCGTGTCGCGTCCTGTCCGGCCGGTTATCAAGAGGTTGCCATGAGTCGGGGCGATAAACGTTGCATTCCGATTCCACGTCGCGCACCGATGCCTGCTGCACCTGCGCCGATTATTCCTAATATAACGGTATCGCCAAATTTTCAGCAGAGTTTTACGCCCCAGTTTTCGCCGACGTTACAGCAACAACAAGATTCTCCGGGGGCCTCACAGGCCGCCAGTCCTGTGCAAGCCGCTGCCCCGACCCAAAGCGCGCCGACGCCGGCTGCAACGCCCGCACCGGCCCCTGCGCCTGCTCCGGTGGCGTCTCCGATCCCCGCACCGGTCAACCCGCCGATACCGCAGCCGCCCGTGTCACTGCCGCCCACGCCTGGCACCACGCCGGGACCGACCGCGATCCCCGTGGGCTTGCCGGCGACGATCGGCCCGCGTATGACGGGCGACGAAATGGCGCGAGAAACTGGCCCGACGTATGACATACAAGCGGGCAACGATAAAATGAATTGGCTACCCTTGTTGGCAATTGGCGGTATCGCTTTGTTGGCATTATCTAACCCCGAAAAAGGTGCAACACAATGAACCTTGGACAATTGACCCGTAAACAATCGGCGATGCTTTTGCTGGATTGGTTAAATCAACGTTTTCCTGGCATCAAACGCGCAGCATTGAAAAATGCAGGCGCTAATACTCTCGGCGAAGACGATCCCGAAGATGCCGCGTGGTATGACAAAGTTATCGACGCCGCGTCCGCGCTGGTGCCTGCGTATTACAACTATAAAACGCAAGCCAAAATTGTCGACGCGCAAATTGAACGAGCACGGGCAGGTCAACCGCCTTTGGATGCACGTCAATATGCCGCGCCGCCGATTGTTGTGGAGCATGCCGTGGCACCGGGCGCTATTTCCAGTGGCCTCGCGCAAGAAGATAAAAATATGCTTTGGATTGGTGCCGGTCTGGTGGGCGTTTTGTTGTTCATGAATATGCGCAGTGCTAATGACTAGTCTGTTTGAACAACAAGAATGGATGCAGGCTGTTGCGAACCTAAAAGCAAAGGCTGCGCAATTTTCCGTGTTATTTGCTCAAGTTGAACAGACGGGTGATATTGTCAGCAATAAACCGGCGCTGGCAGAACAGCGGTCAAAATTGCTATTACGAGGCATCACGATACGCACGACTATCGAAGCGTTAACCCGCTCGATTGATTTTGTGGTGAAGCAATGGAATCAGTTTTTTGGTGACGAACCCGCACCAGATAATTTAGGTGTAATCCCGTTAGTGCCGGTTGCGGTAATCGCATCAGCGATTGCGGCAATTACGTATTGGATAAACGACACGACGAAATATATCAATCGTGTCGAAGAAATCAAACGGCTAGAGTCTCAAGGCTACACGCCGGAACAAGCGTACAATATAGTAGAGAAAAAGCGGCAAGGCATTTTGTCTGCTATATTCGACCCGACGTTTTTATGGGTAAGCGCTGGCGTCATTGGTGTTTTGGTTTTCACTTCAATTCGGAGGCCGCAAGATGGCTATTAAAAAGAAACGCTCAGCAGCCCAAAAGGCCGCAACGAAAAAATTGATTGCATATAACAAAAAGCGTCGCGCAAAAAAAGCAACGCCGAAACGGCGTGTAACGAAAAAGGTCACTGCAAAACGACGTGTCACGAAAAAAACAGCGGTACGTCGATCAAACCCGGATGATTACGGCTTTGTGATCGCGGTTGAACAGCAAAAAGGAAATAAGACCGGGTATTGGACCGGTAAAGGATTTGATACCGATTTGCACAAGGCTGTTATTTTTCGCACATCGGACTCGGCCAAAGTCGTGATTAAACAAATTCCGATTAGCTCGGGTTGGAATATTGGCTATATGAAATTTTCGTGTCGTGAATTGATGCGAAAAAAAAAATAAACCGTAACCCGGTCCCGTTAGCCAAACAGACCAAAATACGAAAGGCAATTGAACTTTATGAAGCGTTTACAGGACATGAGCCGGAATTCCTTGATGAATATACGATCAATGTCCCAGATGTGGCGCTAAAGGTTGGCACCCTTGACGGTGTGCTATATACTACAACCCGAGACGGAAAAGTAGAGCACTACATCCACAAATTCAAGAAATCTTCCCGGCCGCTATTAGCAGCAAGTTTTGACGGGACTCAATTGGTTATGCTCGGCGGGGCATATCAGTTTACCGATCGGGGCATAGTCGATAAATGACATGCCTTATATAGGAGACTGAAAGCATGGCTCAATTGATGATGGTCAACCCGCGCCGCCGTAAGCGCCGCACCACGAAAAAGAAAGTTACCCGTGCACGGCGTCCGCGTCGACGCGTGACCACGGCAAAAAGCCGGTCCCCGGCACGTCGCTACCGCCGTAATCCAATCGCCCGCCGTGGTGGTGCCGGTATCATGAACCAGCAAGTTATACCGGCCGCTGTCGCGGCATCGGGTGCGCTGGGCCTCGATGTGATTTGGGGCTGGCTGCCCATTCCCATGAACATCAAAACAGGTGCGTTCCGCCACGTCGCGAAAGGTGCCGGCGCAATCGCGATGGGCATGGTGGCATCGCAATTCATGAACCGTAAAACGGCCATGGATTTGTCAACCGGTGCATTGACCGTTGTTATCCACGGTGCGATGCGCGAAATGGCGCAAGGCATGATGCCTAATGTACCGCTCGGCTATTACTCTGCGGGGATGCCCGTGGGCGAGTACGTCAACGGTATGGGCGAATACACCGATGGCAACATGGGTGCCTATATCACCGGTGCCGCGACGAGCCCGTATCTTGCAGCGGATACGCTGTCGAAGCCGTTTGCGGGACCGTCTGCGCGTGAAATCGCTCAAACGGAACTGGATACTTGTTTGGAAAAAGAAGGACGTAATACTACGTACTAATTTTTCCTGCCATGGACGGCGAACCCTTTAATGCCAAACGAATGAAAGAGGCAAATTTATCATGAGTAACGGAATGTCAAAAATCCCTAGCTTGTCGGATCTTCAACAATACGACGTCAACCGACGTGGCGAGTATGAAGGTATCCGCCAATCTTTCTATGATTTCACGACTTACGCCGCTGCCGGTCAAACGCAACTGCAATTTTTCCAGCAGCCGCGCGGTCAAGGCGGAAAAACGATCGCCGACACCAACATGGCCGCCGCTGGTCAACTGCCGCAGCCGCAGCATTTCCTTGTCGAATCCGTCGAAATCTATCTATACCCCGGTGTCAATCCGGTGATCGAAGACACGGCAATTGCTGAGTCTGAATTTTCGAATGACATGTATGCGGTCAGTAAATCCGGCTCCCTAAACTTCTTCATCGGTTCCAAAACCTACCTCGAAGAAGCCCCTGTGGGTCGCTTCCCGCCGAAGACGAAAATGCAAGCGTCTTATGCGGTGCACTTCGCACAGGCTACCGGTGCTGACCAGCAATTTGCCGCCGATTATGCGGCATGGGTCGGTCGTCCGTATTACCTGGACCCGCCGGTTCTGTTGGTGCCAAACCAGAACTTTAGCGTGACCCTCAATTGGCCTACGGCGGTTGCGTTGCCGTCTGGCGTTGATGCTCGCGTCGGTGTGGTTCTGGACGGCATCCTGTATCGTCAGTCGCAGTAATCGCGACGGTTGCAATGGATTGCACACCAAGGCGGGGCCGTCACAAGCCCCGCCTTTTTTCTCTCACTTCTACTTGTGCCAAAATTTAGGAGATTTTGATATGTCACAACACCTCGGACAAAACCAAGGCGTAAATGCCAATGGCGAAAGAGTCATTAAAGACTTCTTCATTTACGAGGAGGATTTTGATTCACTGAGCGCGGGTGCCACGGATACCGGTACAATCAATATTCAAGCTGATTCGGATTTTGTGATGCAAAAGTTGGCGTATTTTGCTGACGTCAACGGTGCAGCCCAAACAGACGGTAACCGTGTGGTTCCGTTGGTCGATATCGTGATCACCGATTCCGGCAGCGGCCGTAACCTCATGGAATCGGCTGTACCCATTGCAAGCCTGTTCGGTACGGGGCGTTTGCCGTTTATTTTGCCCACGCCGAAACTTTTCTTAGCTCGCACTACGATCACATTGAACGTCGCAAACTTTAGCGCGTCCACGACGTACAACCTCAAGTTTTCGATGATCGGTTACAAGGCATTTCGCCTTAACTAATTCTGTCGATCGATTTCTTATCACCAAAACCGGAGTAAATATCGATGGGCGAGTTTCAAGATGATCGGGAAAGCGAATTGAATGAACTGCCGGCAGGCATTGGTAAAGAGCGCGGCGAACGTGTCGGGTATGAAACCGAAGGCTCGCGCTTAACTGATTTCCGGCAAGGTCTTTACGGCCGACCCGATACGGGCGGACAACCGCCCATCGATATCCGGCAACAAAATCAGATCGCAGAAAGGCCATCGGAAGTTGGTTCCGTTCCGTTAGGGTTTGATGTCACATCTACGTATGACGCGCGACCCGTTAACGCGCGCGATTTTCTCGAAACGTTTCAACTCGAATTTGTACTTAACGGCTGTGCACTGAGTCACACGGAGGAAGCGTTTTATGATATCCCCAACGGCTTTGTCGCAGTAACGCGCGGATTTCGGTACTTTACCGATCCTATCATTATTTCTCCGGTGCCTGATAACGGGATAACGTTTACACTCATTGCAGATAGCATTGCAGTTCCAAACTATACCGAAGTGCTCATGCCGTATGATGAGCCTAATTTTGTCCCCTGTTATGCGTTGACGAATCCGACGAAACGAATCGGCATTCGTATCACGTACCCCAATACTGGAGGTCAACAAGGCACCGTAAATATGACGGTGCAATTGTACGGTAATCTATTGTTGTCGCGCGGTCTGCCGGTACAATACGAACCGACTAACCGCACAGCATAATATGGAAAAAATATCTTGCTTAATGCGAACTGGGTATATTGATCGATGGGATTCGATGACGCTGAAATCGATTCGCGATTTTTTAAAGCAAGATTATTCTAATAAAGAATTGGTCATTGTTGATTCTGCTGATAATAATTATGGCAAACAAAAGCTTGTCGAAAACGATTGGGATCAACACCCGGACATTGTTTATATCCCGTATCACGATACCGTTTTTGGCCAAAGTGCCGAGCCCAGTCAAATAGAACCCATTCGAGGCTGGCAACGTAAATTAGGCGTTATGGCTGCAAGCGGGGAATTTATCGTCAATTGGGACGACGATGATTTTAATATGCCTGATCGTCTATCGCAGTCACGCGAAGCGATTGAAGGGCTTGAATGTGCGGCTATTCAGGATCTTTTGATTTATCACGACGGCGAAATATATTTAGAACCACAAAATAACGGGCGATCTTATCAAGTCGAAATGACATTTATTTATCGTCGCGACACGTTTATGCAAAAGCTTGAATTGCCCGGATGGTTTAACATGCAAGGACTGCTTAAGGGTGTACATTTAGGTACGATCAATGATCCAAGTATTTGCGTGGTTCGTTTTCACGATCAAACATTATCTACAAAAAATCATTGGTTGAAACGATTAGCAAACATTGGGCCGCTTTGTGGGCCTTACCGTGAAATGATTGATGAAAAAATGAGGCGCTATCATGGGATCTAGTGGCATGGTCGGTCAAAAAATTATTCCTTTTGTTGGCGTTGTTAACAATGTCATTACAAATGACATTATTTTTTACGAGCCGTTAAAAGGTAATCGCGACGGTGCATTATTTGTAGCGTTGAATTTAGAGACTGTTAATGATCGTGCTGAACGTTTAGGGGTTCAGGCAACTGATTTAACAGAAAACATTAGTGCCAGTTTGATTGGCGCGCTTATGACAGCGTCGACGCCGATGCTATTAGATAATAATTTTGATGGCACCGGCGAAACACGATTAAGACGACAGCAAAGTAATATCTATAACAATTTGCTGACTAATTCTGCGCGTACTGCGACTACCGAAACTGTCGACCAAGATAATTTTAATTGGCGCGGAATGCACGCCATTTTGAACGTGACATCTATTACCGGGTCACCGTCGATCACGTTCCGGCTACAAGGTAAAGATGAAACGCTAAACGTCTATTATGATTTGCTGGTTAGTTCAGCCATTGCAACCCCAGGCGTTAATGTGTTCAAGCTTTATCCGGGTATTGCCCCCATCGCTAATAATGCAGCGTCCGATATTTTACCCCGCATTTGGCGTATTCAAATTGAACACGCTAACTCGGATTCTATCACATATGGCGTTAGTGCTAATTTGGTGGTTTAAATGTCACACAATATTCTTGACGGTTTGTATGCCGCGACACCTGACCAAGCAATTACCGTGTCAGGTATTAACCCGTCCGTTCAGACTGCCAGCCTGCCCGAAGATATTTGGGAAAACGGCAATCAATATCCATGGCCTGCTGCATTTGGCCCTGCGTCTATCGTGTCATCCAACGCGAACGATACAGCAGGGGGTACAGGCGCGCGGGCGATTTTAGTCAACGGATTAAATGATCAAGGTATTCCGGTTTCCGAAACGATTGCGCTCAACGGCACGTCTTTGGTGCCGCTTGTTAATGCCTATTTCCGAATTAACAGTATGCAAGTTGTCGATGCGGGGTCGAACGAAATCAATTTCGGCAATATCGATCTCGCAATTTTTGGCACTACTGTAGCGCGCATTTTTGGTAATGCCGGACGGACACAAATGGCCGTGTTTACTACGCCGGCCAATGGTCCCACGCTGCGATGTAAAGCCATTTGGACAAGTACCTACAATGACGCGGCAACTAATCTACGTATGACGTTGTTGACCCGAAAACAAAATCAAGCGTTTATGCGTGAGACTTTCTTTAACTATTTTGGGCCCAGTCCCGCGCCCCAATTACTTTACCCTGCCGGATTTGTTATTGAGCCGTTTACGGACATCGTTATGCGTTGTCTTAACTCAACAGCCGATGTCGGTATATATGCAGGCTTTGAATTGACTTTGTAATTATGAGTAGCCTAAATATTTTAGATGGTGGTCCTGGTCCGTTTTCAGTTCAGAAATTTGGGTCAAATCCTGATATCGATCAGGGAAACACTCCGCAAGATATTTGGGATGTGGGAGGGCTTTACCCGTTCCCGCAATTTCCTGCGGCAGCGACTATTGTATCTGACAGCGGCGATGATACGTCCAGCGGTTCCGGTGCGCGAACCGTTGAAGTGCAAGGGCTGGATGGCAACGGTGACTTTATTTCCGAAGTCGTTTCCCTGGACGGTATTGTCCCGGTCAATTTGACTAAAATCTATTTTCGCATTTTTCGAGCGCGCGTTATTTTAGTAGGGTCTGGCGGCGTTAACGCAGGTAATATCACGATTTCAATACTTGCTACACCCGTAGCCCGAATAAGTGTCGGCAATGGTCAAACATTAATGGCCGTTTTTACAACCGCTGTTAATTGGCCGTCCGTTTATATTCGCCGTTGGTATTGTTGCGCTGGCCGACAAGCCGCAACAACGGTTAATGTTCAATTAATCACTCGAAAAATTGGTGAAAGTTTTCAAGTCAAAAGCCAACTTGAAGCTAATACGCAAGGGTCAACTACTTTTTTCAGCGTCAATAGCATACCGACTTTAATTGACCCCTTTACTGATATCGTGATCCGGTGCACGGAAGTCACGACCAACAACACACGCGTTGATGCAGGGTTTGACATTGGACAGTAGACGCCTATTACTGCTAAGCTTGATCGGGCTAGGTTTGTACATGGCCACCCGTCGCACGACAGCCACGCCACGGGTCATCTATTACCCACAATCCGGAGGCTATTATGATTGGGAAAGAAATGATTTTGAATCTTCTCGATTGCCTGAAAACGTGTTTAAAAAAAAAGAACCAATAAACGATAACAACACGGTTGACGTAGACCTTATCCCGCCCCAAAAACCGGCAACTGAATCGCTCGGAATGCCTGCCCATGATTGGCGACCGCCTTCTAAAGCGGCGCCTTATCTTGGCTGGTTTATCGACGCCGAAAATCAGTATGGCTTACCTCGCTATCTTTTAGCGCGAGTCGCACAAGCCGAATCCAATTACAACCCCAATGCGGAAAGTCATGCCGGGGCTATCGGTTTAATGCAAATTATTCCGCGATGGCATCCGGGAGTCGATCCGCTCGATCCTAAAGCATCGATTTATTATGCAGCGCAATATCTGCGTAAACTTTATAATCGCTTTGGGACGTGGCCGATGGCGCTCGCTGCTTACAATTGGGGGCAAGGAAATCTATCATCAAAAGGATTTGACCGAGCACCCCGAGAGACACGAAATTATGTGGCTAAAATCGCGGGTGATTTGAGGTTAACTTAACATGAGTACAAACGATGATGTACAAAAAACGGTTGAAATTAAAGGGACCGCGCTGGCTATCTTACTCGGACTTCCGATTTTGGGTAATGGCGGGGCTACTTACTTTGGCGTCAATAGTGCTAACGCAAGCCTTGAACGCGAATTATATGGGCTCAAAGCAACCTATCTGGTCGAAATCCCTGCCGTCAAAGAAAGAGTCGGAAACCTGGAATCAGACGTTCGAATCCTACGCGATGCGCACAATAAAAAATCCGTACATGCATACAGACACCCGGCTGCAACCGTAGATTTTTAGGAGGTCAATATGGCGGATATTATTGTCAAGGGCGGAATTGAACTGCCTGCCAACACGCTATTTTATCCACCTGACAATGACCTGTTAGGCGGAAAGCCTACCGATTGGGCTGGCAATTTGCTGCCCGTGTCGGAACTGGACGCCCGAATGCGTGCCATGCAAACCGGACAACCGCTGTACAATTCGCAGACCTTCGATTTAATACAGCCTGCTTTTCCCTTGTTGACGTCACCTGGACAACCGACCGGCACCGCGCCACCACAAACCGTTTATCAACCCGTTATGCAACGTAATGAGGGCTTTGATATTAACGGCTGGTTTTCGGCTAACTGGAAATGGGCGGTGCCGATTGGCGTGGGTATTCTCATCATGGCGCTAAGACGATGAAAATTTCGCAATTGCCTTTGACGCAAACCAATCAGACCACGGTCCAAGAACTCCACAAAAGCCAGCAAGTGCGCTTGCTCGATATTGGGCTGTTTGGCCCACTAATGATCATGAGTGCCCTTAACAAAGAGCCTCCGGGCGTCCTACGTATGGGTATGTTTATAGTCGGTATCGGGACTGTGATCTATAATCTTAACAACTATCTGGCAAATCTCCCAGGAGCGAAAAATGATAACGCCAGAAAGATTCCAAACGGCAATTAACATTGCGCACGCTAACACGGTAGATACTGCCGTAAAGACGTTTTTAGAAAGCATCGATCAAGACAATTTTTCGCGTGCGCTTAAGCAATGGCGCAAGGCGGATAAAAAAATGACCAGTCGCGTTTTGAACGAATTAATCGGCAACGATGATTATGATTCAATTCGAACATTTAACACTCTTTATTTAGCATTGGGTGAAGCATGAGCAACGAAGCGTTTGATAATGAGTTTGAAGTGACCAGCGGTAAAATTACTGATGCGGAAATTGAGGTAGTGGACACCTATACCATTACCGGCGAAAATATGTCATTGTCCGAAGCGCTTGAAAAAGCTATCGCTGAATTAGACGACGATGATTTGTCAATTATCGCCATTGAGCAAGTCGCTTGAAATACAAGCCCCCTCGCTATGAAGTGATTGGCCCCGGCAAATACAAGACGCTGGAAAATTTCAAATATACCGATCCAAAAACCGATAAGGATATCTTTATACCAAAGGGTCGGGAAAGTGACGGGGCTACTAAAGCAATCGATATTTATGGCGCGGGATGGTGGGTGCACGATGAAATATGCAAACGCCCGCGCTTTGTGGACGGGACACCTATCACTGCCTGGACAGCGGCGCGTATTCTTTCCGATATACTGAAAGCGAACGGGCGTCCAATACGTGCTATTTATTGGCGCTGGTTTACTTTCTTTATCGGCTGCCGTGAAACTCACAAGCAAAATGGATGGTTTTAATATGAAACTGATTGCGGGTTATTTTATGATGCTGCTTTTATCCGGTTGCGGTACGCTTGGCGACGTTGTGCAAACCGGACGTGAGGCCAATGATACCGCCGTTGACGCGGCTATCTTTACTCTCTGCGAAGGGGCTAGCGTGGGCTCGATTCGGCGTGAGTTTGGCGCTCGTGCGAACGATTGGGAGGCCCTGTGCGACGATGGGTTTTCGATACTTGACATGGAATCATTAACACGCTAGAGTTTACTTGAGCCCTACCCGGCTCGACTTTAAATAGGCCAGACTAGTCAACTGACCATTACCGGGAAGGCATTGGAAACTGTCCCCTTTGCTTTCCCGGCCTCTTATATGAGCGCCGTCAATCTCGGGAAAAACGGCTAGGGCTTGCACCCCAAAATTAATCACTGCAAGGGCAGGAACCAAACAGATAAGACCTAAGAAGCGTGGCCCGCGTGGAGGTTATTGGTTCCGTTTACATTACCACCCCCACCCCGCCCGGCCGCGATGGCAACCGTAACCGCAAGGGCAAAGTAAAGGGTATCTGAACCGTTTACTTTTTTATTGGGGTCATTC
>JANQIE010000320.1 GCA_028282295.1 Desulfobacterales bacterium
CAAAATTAAGAAAAATCATCCCCTCGGTGTTTTCGCCGTCGGAGAGCAGGACGATTGAATAAAAGTAATTCGGATTAAATTGACCAGCGCCTGTTTCAGCTCTGCAATCCGTTCGCCCTCCATGGAAGCACTGGTATCCAGAACAAATACCGTAAAAGAGGGCTTGCGTACTTCGTCGAGATAGGCGAACAGCAGGGCGTCCACCTCCGCGATCGTGCGCGGAAAAAGCAGTTCGACCAGTACGCCGGAAGGGAAACGGGCATTCGGCTCCACCTGGCTGATCACCGGCCGCCGCTGGGTGTTGACCATGCTATTAACCCGGCAATAAAATACCTTTAAAATTGTGATCCCGGCGAGTGCCGGAATCAAGCGTCAATTCTGGATGCCGGATCAAGTCCGGCATGACGAAGGCATACATATTTAGTCGCCGGTTTAATGTTGCGCTGAATTTCAGGCTCGCGCAAACAGGTTACCAAACGGCCGGATTTGGAAGTCAATATTGTCACTCCAAGGGCCGCGAAAAAAAAGTTTTATCCTAATGTCCATTTTTGCATTAATTCATTGACTTTTATCATCGTAGGCACATAAATAAATTACTATAATAGTACCCATTCTGAAATAGCATCTTTTGCCCCCCCCGGCGGTATTCTCGTATTTTTATAATCTTCGAAACAACATGTTATGCATGCGGTTGTAAAAATGGTCGGGCCTTGTCGGGATCCAAAAATTACTATTTTCGGATGGACGCATACTAGTTTTGCCAAATCGCCAAATCAGGTTTTTCAAAGGATCTTTTTTCTGGAAAAAAACTCAAGTCAACCCATCCTTTTCAAACATAATTCTTACCTCTCGCGATACGCACATTAGAGCCATCTTAATAGTTGTTTTCATTAAAAATTTCATATAGTTCCGTTCAGCATTCTGCTGTCGGAAGCAAACGAAGGAGGGATTCAATGGGCAAAGAAAAGATTGCCATTGCATGTCAAGGGGGCGGCAGTCAAACGGCTTTTACAGCCGGCGTATTGACTGCATTGCTCAAGAACAAAATTCATGAAAACAAACAGATTGTCAGTATCAGTGGGACTTCCGGCGGAGCCGTATGTGCGGCACTGGCATGGTATTCTATCTTAAAGACGGCAGATGGGGATAAAATCCCCGTCGAGCAACGGTTAAAGTCTTTTTGGCAGGATAACTCGACCCAGAACCTGATCGAACGATTCCTCAATGATTCGTTGATCCACTATACCCAGATGGTGGATAGCGGGTTAATACCGGAGTGGAAATCGAGCCCTTATTCCCTGCATCGTCATGCCCTGGCTGCAACTTTTCAATGGTTCATGCCGAACTTTTTTGATTTTCAGAGGCTACTGGAAAAGCACATTGATTTCAATGAATTGCCTCGATTGATCGATCAAAACCAGAGCCCGGTTTTGGTCCTGGGCGCTGCGGAGGTGGCCTCGGGACATTTTGAAAAATTCAATTCTCATAACGGCGGCATTCAAGTAGAAAAAATTTTGGCATCAGCAGCAGTGCCATCAATTATGAAAGCGGTAAAAATTGATGAAAAGTTCTATTGGGACGGGCTGTTCTCAGATAATCCCCCGACCGATGAACTACTGGACATCAAACAGGTTGGTAAAGAGAACTTGCCGGATCAGCTTTGGGTGATCCAGATTAATCCTCAAAAACGCGATACCATTCCGCACACTTCGGAGGAGATTATCGATCGCCGCAATGAGATGATCGGCAACCAATCCCTAAATCAGGACCTGAAGCACATTAGTCTGATCAATAAGTTGCTTGAGCGTAATGCCATCAAGACAGCCTATATCGAAAAACATAACCTGAAGCAGGTGGAGATCTTTATTATTCAAATGTCGGCCGAATTGCAGAAGAAATTGGACTATGCTTCAAAATTGAACCGAAACCGCCATTTCATCGACAAATTGATTGCCGACGGAATGGGGCAAGGCGAACTTTTTTTACGATCACCGGAAAGTATGCGCTATTTGATAAATTGAAAGTAGCGTGAGGTCATATCGATCCGGGGGCGCAAAACTGTAACTGCTTGATGTGACTGTTGGACCCCTATCATTTTTTGTTGCAATGGTATATCCAACCCATTAGATTTTTTTTAGTAGCGCTACCTTGGCGGGTTTGCGGTTTGCGCTACGTCGGGACAGGGTTACAGAAAGGCGCCATTGTGGACTTATTTGAATATCAGGCAAAAAAAAAGACGGCCGGCCATCGGCCGCTGGCCGAACGGATGCGGCCACGGACACTGGCTCAGTTTGTGGGGCAGCGGCACGTGGTGGCCGAAGACAAATTGATCGGCCGGGCCATCGCCGGCGACCGGATTTTTTCGATGATTTTGTGGGGGCCGCCGGGATGCGGCAAGACCACCCTGGCGCGACTGATCGCCAGGGAAACCCGCGCCCATTTTCTTCATTTCAGCGCGGTACTGTCCGGCGTAAAGGAGATCCGGGCGGTTATCGCCGAAGCCAAAAAACAGGTCCAGGTACGCGGACGCAAAACCATCCTGTTCGTCGACGAGATCCACCGTTTCAACAAAGCCCAACAGGACGCGTTTTTACATCATGTGGAAAGCGGCCTGATCACGCTGATCGGCGCCACCACCGAAAACCCGTCTTTTGAAGTCATCGCGGCCCTGTTGTCGCGCTGCCGTGTGATCACCTTGAACCCGCTGACCACCGGGGACATCAAGGCGATTATCACGCGGGCTCTGACCGATTCGGAAAAAGGCATCGGGGCAAGCGGCCTGGTCCTGGAGCCGCAGGCGTTGGACAGCCTGGCGCAAATGGCCGACGGCGACGGTCGCGCCGCCCTGAACAACCTGGAAGTAGTCGCCGCATACCAAGGCGCCCATGCCGGAACCCCAAAGGACAGCCCCCCGGTGACCGTGGCCCAATTGCAAAACATCCTGAACCGCAAGGCGCTGCTGTATGACAAAGCCGGCGATGAGCACTTCAATCTGATATCGGCATTGCACAAAAGTTTGCGCGGCAGCGATCCGGACGCCGCCCTATATTGGCTGGCGCGCATGCTCACCGCCGGCGAAGACCCGCTGTACGTGGCCCGGCGCATGGTTCGGTTCGCATCCGAAGATATCGGCAACGCCGATCCGAATGCGCTGACCGTGGCGCTGAACGGTGTCGAGGCCTACCGGTTTTTAGGATCGCCCGAAGGCGAGCTGGCCCTGGCCCAGGTGGCCGTGTATCTGGCCACCGCGCCCAAAAGCAACCGCGTGTATGCCGCCTATCATGCCGTGCAAGATGAGATCAAATCCTCCGGCAGCCTGCCCGTGCCGTTGCATATTCGCAACGCGCCCACAAAATTGATGCGCTCCTTGGACTATGGCAAAAACTACCGCTATGCCCACGATTATGACCAGGGATACGTGCGTCAAGACTATCTGCCCGAAGCATTGCAAAAGCGCAAGTTTTACCGGCCCACCGATCGCGGATTTGAAAAAAACATCCAAAAACGCCTCGCCTATTGGGCGCATCTCAGAGCCCAAACCGGTCCTGAAAAAGTCTGATTCCCCGTGAACCGAATGACCGGTCGGCAACGGCGACCCGCTGCCTGGATTGACGAACCATTTAGGGCTCGCGCCTAAAATGTGAAATTATTTTTGCGCGAGCCCTTAGCACTTCAGACTGCCGGAGGTTCGACCGATAAAGAACATATGCGCTTTTTGCCGTAACTTTGCTGAAAGCGGGTTGAAATTACGGTAAGTAGTGTATTTCCAGGCAATTATATACTCTTAAGGAGGGATCTGCCAATGGCTGAAGCAGCAGAAGCATTAGCCCCAACAGCGCAAACCATCGAGGATTTGGCGGGCAAATATCTTACATTTACCATGGCGGATGAAGACTACGGCATCGGCATTCTGAAAATCAAGGAGATCATCGGCATGCTGCCGGTGACGCCGGTTCCCCAGACCCCCGGCTTTTTGATCGGCGTCATCAACCTGCGCGGCAAGGTGATCCCGGTGATCGATTTACGGATGCGGTTCGGCATGCAATTCAAAGAATACAACGACCGGACCTGTATAATCGTGGTCGAGTATGCCGGCCAGACCGGCACCGTGATGATGGGTACCGTGGTGGATGCGGTTTCCGAGGTGCTGAACATCAAGGCCGGGGAAATCGAACCGGCCCCCGCATTCGGGGCGCAATTGAAAACCGATTATATCCTCGGCATGGCCAAAATGGAGGGCGGCGTCAAAATTCTGCTCGACATCGATACCGTGTTGGCGACGGACCTTACGGCGATGTTCGACAATATGGATTAAAACCGGTTGCTCCGGCAAATTATGACGCGAAAGACACGCAGGCCGCCTTCACGACCGACCCGGCGTACGCCCGGTGTACGCCGGTAAACTGTTACCTCTTTTTTGCCCCACATTCTTATATCTTGAGCACAAAACGCGTTGCGGTCAACTGTGCGTCCACTTCATCCATCGCTAAATTATATGCGCGACCACCTGAAACCCGCTTGGCTTCATCAGTCGGAATGCCGGCAATATTTCCTTGGTTACCGTATAATGCTTCGATGACTCGCTCGGTGGTTATTTGAGCATTGGATCCACCTATATTATCAGAAAGCCCATTCAACCGGGTTTGTCTATACAGATCAATGAATAGCTCGCTATTAAGGGCCGCAGCGATATCCTCATCCAAAGGCTCTCCTCGACGACCAGCAACCGCAAGGATATCCGAATACTTTCTCAAACGTGCTTGCACGGCGTGACGCACTTCGTGTACTAATGTATTCATCAATTCTACTACACTTTGTTTAAGGCTATTACTCAAGGTTAACACACCGGTCGCATCATCAAAAATTCCTTTCGAACCTGCCGGAAGATTTCGAAAAACTACTTTGTCAACAAGCGGTTTTTGCAGCTCATTTAGAGTGTCCGGGGCGGGGAGCCTGTTGCGTCGCAACCTAAGGTATCTTGACGTTTAGATTCTGGACCCCGGCCTTCGCCGGGGTGACGGCCTGTTTTTCTGTGTCATGCCGGCGAGCCCCGGATCGAGTCCGGGGCAGGCCCCGAAGTCCGGATCTGATGATCCCATCCGCAATTCTTAATCTTTAATTCTTAATTGTTTTTGATTCCGGTCCGAGCAATCTTTCTATTAACCCGGCAATAAAATACCTTGTACACATTCAGGGGTGCGCCAAGCTATGTAATTGATTGGCGCACCCCTGAATGTGTACATGGCACCTATGTCAAGTGGATGAAGCGACAAACGTGTTTAGCCCACTATATTCGACAAGCAAAAGCACTCACTGAACACAAATCAGAAGACATCCAGC
>JANQIE010000047.1 GCA_028282295.1 Desulfobacterales bacterium
GTTGAACAGGTCGGTTCGGATAATGATACGGCCAAGTGAGTTCGACCAAGAGGTATCTTGTCGTTTAGATTCTGGACCCCGGCGTTCGCCGGGGTGACGTAAGGGCTCGCGCAAAAATAACTTCACATTTTTAAGGGCCAATGATCCCGCCTGGCTGTGTTGCGAAGGCGAAGAAATATCTTGATATTCCTTCGCCTTCGCGTCTTGCCAGGCAGGCGCCTTGACCCTTAAAAATGCAAATTTATTCTTGCGCGAGCCCTAAGTCATTCTAACCGAGGCGAGACGCTGCGCCTGCAAGAAAATTACACATTTATTTCGTATGAGTTGCTATTTCCGGATGGGCGCTTGCTAGTGTTCATCCGGAAATAGTAGATTTTGGTTCCCGGCAAGGCCCGAGCATTTTTAAAACCGCAGGCATAGCGCGCTATGTCGAGGATTTTAAAAATGCGAGAACGCCGCCGGGGGCCAAAAGATGCTATTTCCGGATGGGCACTAGTTAGTCTCATCTGTTAAATGCTGTTTCCCCGCCAGGTAGTGTTTCAACGTCTGTCCCAGTTTAACCACATCCTGCACAATCAAATACAGCGCCGGAACAAATAGCAGGGTCAGCACGGTGGCGGCCATCAGGCCGTAGCAGATGCTCACCGCCATGGGAATGAGAAACTGCGCCTGGAAACTGCGCTCCAGCAGTAATGGAAAAAGGCCGGCAATGGTGGTCACCGAGGTGAGCAGCACGGGCCGGAACCGATGGTGTCCCGATTCGATCACCGCGGGTTCCAAGGGCGTGCCGCTGCGAACGGCGCGGTTGATGAAGTCGATTAGAATCAGTGAGTCGTTTACTACAATGCCGGACAGGGCCACGATGCCAAATATGCTGATGATGGTGATCTGCATGCCCAACACCAAGTGCCCCATGATCGCGCCGATCAGGCCGAAGGGGATCGCCATCATGATGATGACCGGCTGGATGTAGGATCGAAACTGACTGGCCAAAAGCAGGTAAATGCCCATCATCGCCAGCAGATAGCCGGTCTTCAGGCTGCCCAGCGACTCGCGGGTTCTTTTTTCCTGCCCCTCCAGGTCGTAGGTCAATCCGGGATAGCGCTTCATCAAAGCGGGCAGAAACCGGCTGTTGAGCGAGGCCACGATTTTACTAGCGTTGCCCGCGGCTTCGTCCAGGTTTGAAATCACGGTGATGATCCGTTTGCGGTCCACGCGGTGGATCGTGGAATAGGCCCGGCCTTCAGTGATATCGGCCACGGCTTCGATGGGAATTTCACTGCCGGCGGCGGTACGGATACGCATCTCCTCAAGCCCGGACAGGCGCCGCCGGTCCTGTTCGGCATAGCGCACCATCACTTTGATATCATCCCGGTCGCGTTGGATGCGCAAGGCTTCGTCGCCATGAAAGGCCTGACGCAGTTGCCGGGCCAGCGATCCCATGGTCACGCCCAAAGAGCGAGCCCCGTCCTTCACGCGAACCTGCTTTTCTTTTTTGCCGGGCCGAAAATCATCGGTGATGTCAAAGGTGCCGGGATAGGTTTTGATTTCCGTTTTAAGTTCGTCGGCAGCGCGTCTTAGTTGTTCAAAATCCCGACCGGCCAATTGAATCTCGATGGGATTGCCGCCGGGACCGCCCTCCAGGGTTGTAAAGGCGATCCGGTCCAATCCCGGCAGGCCTCCCACGGCGTCACGCCATGCGTTTAGCACTTCATTCACGGAAAGGTCGCGGCGCTCCTCGGACGTGATCAGTTCCAGCCACACTTCGCCCACATGCGAGCCGCGTTCTCCCGGCTTCCAGTCCCGCCGGGGAATCATCCCAACCAGGGCAAAGGAGTGGGTGACCAGGGGCTTGCCGGTATCCAGGCGTTCCTTAAAGCGGTCGTTCAGGGCAAATGCTTTTTGCTCCATATGTTTGACGGTCTGCTCGGTCACTTGCACCGGCGTGCCCAGCGGGTACCCGATTTCAGCGATGATCCAGTTGCTCTCACCCTTGGGAAAAAACACGAAGGGCACGTAGCCGCCGGCCACGATGCCGAGACTGACGATCAACACGCCCAAGCCGATGGAAAACGTAAAGTAGCGGTTGCGCACCACATACTGGATCGAGGGAGAATAAAACCGGCGAATCACAAAATCGAGTGTCCGTTCGATGGGGCGCCGGATGCGGCGCTCCCAAACGTCGGTCACAACCCGCGAGCGTATCTTGCGCGAAGAGCTGGTCAGGGCATGGTCGAGATGGGCCGGTAAAATCACCAGGGCTTCGACCAGTGAAACCACCAGAATGGCGATGACGGCCTGAGGCATGACGGCGATGAATTTGCCCATGAGGCCGGCAATGAACATCAGCGGCAGGAACGCCACCACCGTGGTCGACACCGCCATCATCACCGGTCCGGCCACTTCCTTGAAACCGTCCACCACGGCCCGGTAGGGGGTCTTGCCCCGGCCGTAGTGCGCAAACACATTCTCCCCCACAATGATGGCATCGTCCACCAGGATGCCCAGGGTCATGATAAACGCGAACAGGGAAATCATGTTGACCGTGGCCCCGATGGCATTGAGCACCAGAAAGGCCCCCATGAACGAAATCGGGATACCGGCGGCCACCCAAAAGGCCAGCCGCAGGTTTAAAAACAAGGCGAGCACCAGAAAAACCAGCAAAATCCCCTGCCAACCGTTGCGCAGCAGCAGGTTGATACGGTCGTCGACCAACTCGGACAAATCGTGCCAGGTGGCTACCGTTACACCGGGCGGCATTTTGTCGCTGATACCCGCAACATAATCCAGGGTGGTTTGGGAAATGGCGACGATGTCTTCTTTGCTGGTACGGTTGACTTGAACCAGGGCGGCGGTTTTGCCGTTGAACCGGGACCGGATGTCCACATCCTCAAACCCGTCGATCACCCGGGCAACATCGCCCACCCGTAGCACCGTGCCGTCGCTGAGCGTAATCAGGGGGATATGCTCAAATTCCTTGCCGGTGTATAGTTGGCCCTTGGTGCGCACCATGATCTCGCCCTGACCGGTCTTGATGCTGCCGCCGGCCAGATCGATGCTTCCGGTACGCAATGCCGTCACTACAGCATCAAAGGACAGCCCGTAGCGCCGCAAGTTTTCCTCGGACACTTCGACCGCAATTTCGTAGTCGCGCACCCCCACCAGATCGGCCATGGAAATCGGCCCGGTGTCCATCAGATCGTCACGAATCTTTTCAGCGGCCCGGCGCAGCACCCGTTCGGGCACATCGCCATAAACAGCCACTGTGATAACCGGATTGCGATTGACGATTTCGGTGATGACCGGTTCCTCGGCTTCCTCGGGAAAGGTATCGATCCGGTCAACCTCGGCCTTGATTTCATCAAGGATCTTTTTTGAATCCGCCCCGGTTTCCAGTTCCACGGTAACCGAGCCGCGACCCTCAAAGGCCGCCGTCCGCGTCCGCTTGATATCCTCGATGCCTTTGATCTGCTCTTCGACCTTGATGCAGATCCCCTCCTCGACCTCTTCCGGGCTGGCCCCCGGATAGACCACGGAGACATTGATCATATCGAGGGCGAACTGCGGAAACATCTCGCGGCGCATCTGTAGAACCGTGTAAAGACCGGCCACGACCAAAAAGATCATGATCAGATTGACCGTCACCCGGTTTTCGACGGACCATTGACCGATGGATTTCATTCTTTGACCACCTGCACCGCCAGCCCTTCCGAAGCCTCGGACAGTGGGGTTTTAACCAGCAGGGTCTGCGCACTGACGCCTTCATCGACGTAGACAACATCCTTGAAGCGGCGGATCACGTTCACCGGTTTCAAGGCCAGGCGTTTGTTTTCCACGGCAAACACTTTGTCGCCGGGATAGACCATGTAACGGGGCACCATGAAAACCCGCGGGACCGGCCGGCCCTGGATGCGAACGGTCACGAACATGCCCGGACGTAAGGGGATGTAGCCGTCCTGCTGTTTACCCGCGGCTGTAGTGTCGACCGCCACGACCACCGGCAAGGTGCGGGTCTTTTCATCCATGGTCGCCTTCACCCGGACCACGCGTCCCTGACGATGTTGCCGGTTGCCGGCCGGACCATAGTGGATAGCCGCCGCCGGTGGTGGGGTTTGCTCTAATGCCGGCAGCCATTTGAGGTCCTTGACCGGCACACGCACTTCAATTTCGTATGCGCCGTCGCGGTAAACGGCCCCGAGTACCTGACCGGGGCTGACATGTTGTCCCCGTTCAATCTGCTTTTCGAGCAACCAGCCGTCAAAAGGGGCCGTGATGACGGTTTTCTCCAAATCCAGTTCCGCCTGGCGCCACATGACGCGCGCCATTTCGAGTTGCGCCAGAAGCTGTTTTCTGCGCGGCGCCAGCAAGGCAAATTGATTTTGCAGGGTTTGCAGGCGTTCCCGGCTGCCGAGGTAGCGCTGCTCGGCCTGATCACGGGTGGTCATGGCCACGACATTGCGGCCTGACAATGTTTGCAGACGCTTGAACTCCGACTCGGCCAGGGCGGTGTCGGATCGGGCGATCTCAAGGCTGGCGGTGAGGTTGAGCCGTTCCTGCGCAAGACGCGCCAATTCGGCCTCGGTCTGGGTGATTTGAATCCGGCGGCGTTGGACCTCCAGTTGAAAGGTGCGGGGGTCGATGCGGATCAAATCAGCCTTGGCGGGAAAAAAACAGCCCTCGGCACAATTCTGGTAGATGGAAATCACCTGTCCCGGCACCTCGGCCACCAGGCGCAACACTTCCTTGGGACGCACGGTGCCAAAGGCTTCGACGGTCATTTGCAGATCCTGGGGTTCGATCCGGGCGACCTTTACCAACAGGTGCGGATCACTGATTTGCCGACGCTTGGCTTGGGGCCGCAGCGTGAACAACACGACCGCGATGACGACGGCCGATACGATTACGATGGCGCTACGAATAATTTTTAGGCTTCTGCCGGTGGATGATCTGCCGGGCTTGGCAGTACGGACGGGTATTTGGTTCTGGTGTTGCATGGCTACCTTTTTTATACAGACAAAAGGTTGCGATGTCCAAAGAACCGGGCATCTCAAATTCAAACACGTCAATAGACAGGCACCATGAAAGGGTCCTACTTCTATTTATAGCCTGATTTCATTACAAATCAAGTATTGAATCGTGCCGCGTGGCCGCATTTGGGAATTTGGAGAGTTTTGGAGAGTATCGCTGGTGTCCATCCGGAAATGGTAGCTCAAATTGGCGGACATAGCCCAGCCTGCTATAAATAAAACCGGCAATCCCATTGCGGGATTGCCGGTTTACAGGGTTGCCTGCCGCGCGCGAAGGCTTAGCCTTCGAGTTTTTCAGTCAGTTCGGGGACAAATTCGAGGATATCCTCAACCAGGCCCACATCGGCCACCTGAAAAATCGGGGCTTTGGGATTTTTATTGATGGCGACGATGTACGGATTACCCTTGATGCCGCCCATGTGCTGAAACGACCCGCTAATCCCCAGCGCCAAATAGACCTTGGGTTTGACGGTCTGGCCGGACGTGCCCACCTGACGGGCCTTTTCCATCCATTTGGCATCCACGATGGGACGTGAGCAGGAAACCACGGCTCCCAGGGCCTCGGCCAGTTCCTCGACAATTTCAAGATTATCCTCGTCCTCGATGCCCCGGCCCACCGATACCAGCACGTCGGATTTGGTGATGTCGACATCGCCGACCTCGGCTTCGATCACTTCGATAAAACGCCGGTTGGCTCCCGGCACACCGCCTTCCAACGCAGCGGCGGATTTATCAGCCACCTGTCCGGCGCGCCCGCCGGTTTCATCGGGCTGGAAAGATCCCGGCCGCACCGTGATGACCGCACCGTTAGTCAGATCGACCTGCACATGGGTGCTCACCTGCCCGCTATATTCTTCCCGCACGGCCTTGAGCCGGCCATCGGCAATACCGTCAAAGGCGACGGCATCCGGCAGGTAGGCCGCATCGAGCTTCACCGACAGGCCCGGTGACAGGTCCATGCCGAAATGCTCGTGGGCAATCAGGGTGATGCTGCCCGCCGGGAGGACTCGCACCAGCATGTCGCGAATCACTTCGGCGTTGATAAACGCCAGCGCCTCGGAATCGATTTTCCAGATCTCGCCGTAAGCCGGTCCGATTTCGCTGCAGACCGCCTCCAGGTCGGCGCCGTGACCGCCGATCACCGCGGTGACGGCGGCGTCGGGATCGATTTGCCTGGCAGCCGTGACCAGTTCCAGAGCCGAATCATCGGCCTTGCCGTCTTTGTGCAGAATGTATGCGAATATTTGTGTGGTCATTACTTGATCCCTCCTTTGGCCTTTAAGAGTTCAACCAGCTTATCCAGTTTCTCTTCGGTGCTGCCTTCGAGTATCTCGGCCCCATCCCCCGGATCCGGCACAAAGTAATCCATGCGCTTGACCTTGGCGGCGGCCGGCCCCACCGCATCGGCAGCCAGACCGAGACCGGCGGCCCCTTTTAGCGGGATTTCCACTGAGGCGACCTTGCGAATGCCGCGAATGCCCACATAACGCGGCTCGTTGATGCCGGTCTGAATCGACAGCACGCATGGCAGATCGATTTCATTCATCTCCTGGTTGCCGCCGGCGATCTCCCGGCCCACCAGAATTTTCTTGTCGTCCAGCACTTCCAGCCGGTTGACCAGGGAAGCATACGGAACATCGAGCAACGCTGCCACCATACCGCCCACCTGGCCCGCGCCGTCGTCGGCCTGCGCGCCGGTGAGAATCAGGTCGTAGTTGCCGTTTGCCGCTTCGGCCTTAATGATGCCGGCCAGCGTCCGACCGTCGGCATCCTCAAACACCTCGTCACACAAATGGATCCCCTTGTCCGCGCCCATGGCCATCTGGCGGCGAATCACCTCTTCGGTCTCCTCGTCGCCAACCGAAAGAACGGTGACGGTGCCACCGACCTTGTCACGAATCCGGATGGCTTCTTCCACGGCGTAATTGTCCCATTCATTGACCGAATAAACCAGGTCATCGCGTTCGATATCGGTGCCTTGCGCGTTGACCTCGATCTCGTTTTCCGAGGCGTCCGGTACCCGCTTCACACATACCAGAATTTCCATCTTAGACCTCCCTGTGAGTAAGAATTTATGAAATAAGAAGCTGTTGATCGACTAGTTCCACCAAGTCAATGGCCTGCATCCTGCCTTCCAGACCGCTGGTTTTGATGGCGTCTTCCATATTGACCATGCAGAACGGACAAGCCGTGACAATCACGTTGGCACCGGCTTTTTTGGCCATTTCCACCCGCAGCCTGCCCATGCGGGTGTCTTCGACCGGCTCGTAAAACAGCATCAGGCCGCCGCCGCCGCAGCAAAAACTGCGATCCCGGCAGTGGGACATCTCCACGCGCTTGATGCCGGGGATGGCGTCCAGGACGTTACGCGGCACATCGTACAATCCGTTGTGGCGTCCCAGGTAGCACGGATCGTGAAACGTGAACGTCAGGGCCCGGTCTTCGATCGGTTTCAGCCGCAACTTGCCGTTGTCCAGGCAGCGCGCGAGCATCCGGCTGATATGCTCCACCGGCGGCAGACTGCCGTTGTAGTCGTTTTTAAAGGCATTGAACGCATGCGGGTCGGCCGTGACAATTCGCTTGACGCCGCTCGCTGCAATGGCATCGATGTTCTGGTCACGCAGTTGCATGAAAAGCATTTCTTCGCCAAATCGCCGCACCTCGTGGCCGCTGTCCTTTTCCGCCTTGCCCAGGATGCCGAAGTCGATATCTGCGGCTTGCAGCACACGGGCCGCAGCCCGGCCGATTTCCTGGATGCGATCGTCGTAGGAGGTGATGCTGTCGGCAAAGAAGAGGGTGTCGGCGCGCTGTTTTTTTCCGTCGAGGATCTTGACCACCGGACCATTCTGCTCCTCGGCCAACAACTTGGTCCAGTCCGCCCGTTTTTTCTCCATCTTACCGTAAGGATTGCCCCGTTTTTCGAGCGCACGCAAGGGTTTTTGCAACGACTGGGGCACGTTGCCGTCATCCACCATGCCGCGACGCACATCAACGATCTTGTCGATGTACTGGATCATCAACGGGCATTCCTGCTCGCAGGCGCCGCAGGTGGTGCAGGACCAGATTTCGTCCTCTTCCAGAACTTTTTCCAAAAGCGGTTTACCGTTCTGAGAGGCGCCCCACAAGGTATATTTATTGAAACCGTAGTCGCGACACTTGATGGAGATGAACCGCGGACTCAAGGGGCGACCCACGGCGTTGGCCGGACAGTTGTCGCTGCAGCGGCCGCAATCGGCACAGGAGTAAAAATCGAGCATATGCTTCCAGGTAAAATCCTCGAACTGTTTCACGCCGATGGATTCGAGTTGCTCGATGGTTTCCTCCTCAACGTTGTAAAGAACCGGTTTTACCGTGCCCCGCTGCAGCTTCATCAAAAAGACATTGGGCAGGGAGGTGATCACATGAAAATGCTTGCCCAGCGGCAGGAAACACAGGAAGAAAAAAAACACCACCTCGTGCAGAAAGTAGGCGCCCAGGTGAATCGTTTGCAGTTGACCTAACGAATAGTCAGCAAGAATATTTTTGGCAAACCAGGTGCCCGTGGCCGGCAGGACAAATTCGGCGGCCAGGCGGTTTTTCTCCATGGCCACCATCAGGGCGCCCTCAAAGAGAAAATCGCACGTCACCAGGGTGGTGATCAGGCACAGGACGAAAACCGCCTCCCAGGTGTGACTTTTACCGTAGCGGGGCGGCACGTCATAGCGTTCCGGCTTGAAAATTCCCCGCCGCACCATGGCGATCACCGCGGCCAGCAGGACCATTGTGGCGGCGATATCTTTCAGTACATTGTAAATATGACCGGCGTCGCCCCCCAGGCCGGGAAACGCAAATCCGTCCCAAATCCCGATGATGACCAGGGTCAACGAACGCACGGACAAAATCATAAATCCGGCGAACAGCATGATATGCAGCACTCCGGCCATCATATAGCGCGGTTGCCGGTACTGAGCCACGGCATACTTCAGCATGCTGAATAACCGCGCGCCAAGGCTGTCCAGGCGCGGGTCCGCCGCAGCCCTGCGCAACGGGGCCAGACGACGACTGATAATATAAATGAATAGACCGATGCCCACCAGCGGGATAACCGTGGCGACCAAATTGCCGGAGATGCCCAGAAACTCTGCGTTGGCCGGTGAAATTAAGACAGGTTTCATTGTTTTGATATCCGCCCCTTTCTATCGTCCATCCGGTTCCGGATAGACATTTTCCCATTTTATTATAAAAATCATCGAGATAGAGACCGAAAGCAATTAATGAATGAATGTTCATTCATTTTATAGCTGACGCTTCGGCCTGCCGTCAAGAAAAAAATGTAAAATATATTTGTTTCGGCAACACGGTTGCGCTAAGATGGCTACCGACTGTTTTTACAGACTTATTTTGATCTTGCTGCCGGTCGACATACCATAGAATAAATTCGATAGTGCCCATCCGGAAATAGTAGATTTTGGTTCCTGGCGGCGTTCTCGCATTTTTAAAACCACAGGCATAGCGTGCTATGTCGAGGAATTTAAAAATGCGAGAACGCCGCCAGG
>JANQIE010000051.1 GCA_028282295.1 Desulfobacterales bacterium
GAGCATTTTTAAAACCGCAGGCATAGCAGGCTATGTCGAGGATTTTAAAAATGCGAGAACGCCGCCGGGGGCCAAAAGATGCCATTTCCGGATGGGCACCAGCTATGCTCCGAACACCCCAGCCATGGGAATTTAGCGTCACTGTCCCAAAATCAAACACAGCCGTTAAGGGTTTTGGCGGGCCAAATTCAGGGATTCCCTGATTGTGTGCTTTCGGCGTTCGCTGTATATTGCGTCTAAAGGGACAAACGGCCTGTTTCCGAAATTGAACTTTATCAATCGAGCCGACTCTTCACTTAGGAGGAAAATCATGATAGGCGGATTCCCCCCCCAAAGCCAGCTTCCGATGGATCCAAGCGCCCAAGGCAAACCAACCCCCAAACCGCTGCCTGACATTCGCCCGTTATACGGTGTTGAAATGCCCCCGCCGGATGATACCAAGCCCCCCAAGCCTGATTTCGGTGATAGATTCGGTAAACTTAAGCAAATGATTCAAATGCTGATGCAGATGTTCCAATCACTCTTCGGTCAGTCCTCGCCGATCAAAAGCAGCGACGGAGGTGCCGGACAGGGAGTAAACGCAACGACCAACTCGCAACAGTGAAGTACAATCAAGCCATCGGCGTCTATCGAGCGAATCAACCAGCAGCTCGAATTCCGTCCACATTACGCCGAAAACCTGTATGCTTGGACGCGCCCGTGCTATTAGACTAACCGGCCGGAATACACGATACATTTATGTAAAAGCGCCGTTTCGCTTGAGGATTCTTATATGTACCGTCCTGTCGCTGCTGTCTGGGAAATTACATATCGTTGTAACATGCGCTGCAAACATTGCGGATCGAGTTGTGGAGACGCAATGCCGGATGAACTGTCACTGGATGAAGCCTATCGCCTGTGTGACGATCTGGCGGCTTTGGGGCTGGAAAAGATCACACTATCCGGTGGTGAACCGTTTACCCATCCGGATTGGCACCGGATCGCCAGGCGCTTGTGGGAAAATCATATTGCCTGCAACGTGATTTCAAACGGGTGGCTGATCGACGATGAGCTGCTTGACAAAGCATTTGCGGCCGGTATCGAAAATATTGCCGTCAGCGTTGATGGTTACAAAGACACCCACGATCTTATTCGCCGCAAAGGTTCCTGGGATCGCCTGACCCGGAGCCTGGCCCTCATGAAAAAACGGGGCATGTCAACCGCTGTCAGCACCTGCATCAACAAAAAAAATATCACGGAACTCAAAAAACTAAAAAAAGTGTTGGCCGCGGCCGGCGTGGCGCGCTGGCAATTCCAGATCGCCCATCCGATGGGTAATCTGCTGGACAATCCGGAACTGGTGGTCCGGCCCGAGGACTTACCCAAGGTGGCTGAATTTGCGGTCAAGACCGCCATTGAAGGTAAACTGGTCGTCGATCTGGGCGACGATTTGGGCTATTACACCAAAGACTCCATATTTGTGCGCAGTTGTTCGGCCCAGATGGCTTCCCGCCCGGTCGATGCCGCCTGGCAGGGTTGCCAGGCCGGCAAGTATGTACTCGGCATTCGTGCCAACGGCGACATCACCGGATGCCTTTCCATTCGCGACGACAGTTTTATCGAGGACAATATTCGCAAAACACCGCTCAAAACCATATGGTCCCGGCCGGGCGCCTTTGCCTGGAACCGCAACTTCAGCGCCAACGAACTGGAAGGATTCTGCGCCCACTGCCGCCACGCGGATGTGTGCCAGGCCGGTTGCACCGGTTGCAAGATAACCTTCGAAAAAAGTCTGACCCAAAACTCATACTGCATGTACCGTCTGGAAATGAAACGGTATGAGGAAAAAGCGGCCTCGATCAAATCGGTGTCACGCCTCGAACAGGAAGCCCTGACATTTATCAGGCAGAGCCAATACCAACGCGCCCTGATCTATTTGAACCAGGCCGGCACCCTTGCACCCGACCGCGTGAGCCTGCGAAAGCACCTGGGATATGTTTATTTCATGTTGGGCCGCTTCGAAAAATCCCTTGCCATCAACGAAGCCATTCTCGCACAGAAACCGGACGACATCTACTGCCGTAGCGCCAAGGGGATATGCCTGGCCCGCTTGGGTCATGTTAACGAGGGGATCGCCGAATTGCTTGAGGCCTGCGACCTGACGACCGAAAAATTCATGGACCCGTTTTACGACCTGGCGGTTGTTTATTATGAAAGCGGCAACTACCAGCAAGCCTTGGATATTCTGGACCGTGGGTCACGGCTCAGCGATACGTTCCATCGCTCGGTCCGCAGTCTTTACCAAAGCATCCGCAGCCGCAAACTAATGCGTGAAGACGATGCCAAGCGCCGGTATCGAGCCAAACGCAACAATATCGGCCGCTCGATTCGTGCTTTTATAAACTCGGTGTAGCCCCACCCCCTGCCCGACTTCCCAAGTCCTGTCCATCCGCCGGATCCTTACACCGACCGGCGCCGATAGCGGCAAATTCTATTGACAATATGATCCGGCCCGGCAGATGATGCTGTTTTTGGATGGGCGCGCCCGATTTTCCAGATTCAACCCCAACAAAACAGGACGTACGCCATGACACGCAATCCGCGACGCGGTTTTGCCAGCGACAACAATGCCGGGACGCACCCGGCGATTCTGAACGCCTTGTGCCGTGTCAACGCCGGGCATACGGTTGCCTACGGTGACGATCAATATACCGAGACGGCATTGGCTAAATTTAAACAGCACTTTGGAGACACGGTGGCGGTGTTTTTCGTTTTCAACGGCACCGCCGCCAATGTGCTGAGTATCAAAGCGGGCGCCCGCTCACATCAGGCCGTGATTTGCGCCGAATCAGCGCACATCAACCAGGACGAGTGCGGTGCGCCGGAAAATTACACCGGCTGCAAACTGCTTGGGGTTCCGAGTCCGGACGGCCGTTTGACACCGCAAGGGATCGAAACCCATTTACACAGCTTCGGCTTTGAGCACCATGTCCAACCCCAAATCGTATCGATAACCCAGGCAACCGAACTGGGCACGGTTTATCATCCCGGTGAGATCGAAGCGATTTGTGCCTGTGCACACGATCATGGCCTGCTTGTTCACATGGACGGCGCCCGTCTGGCCAACGCGGCTGTTTTTCTTAATACCGGACTAAAGGCCGTCACCGGCCGCCTGGGGGTTGATGTGCTGTCCTTTGGCGGGGTCAAAAACGGCATGATGTTTGGTGAAGCCGTCGTTTTTTTCAATCCGGATCTCGCACGCGAATTCAAGTACATCCGGAAACAAGCCATGCAGCTCAATTCCAAAATGCGGTTTATCGCCGCCCAGTTCGACGCCCTCTTATCCAATGACTTATGGCGTCGCAACGCCGCCCACGCCAATGCCATGGCCCAGCGACTGGCCGAGCGTGTGGGCAACCTGCCGGGTGTCACCATCACCCAACCGGTCGAAGCCAACGGTGTTTTTGCCCGGCTGCCGCAACGCATCATCGCCCCTCTGCAGGCCCATACATCCTTCTACGTTTGGGACAAGGCCGACAATATCGTACGTTGGATGACGTCCTTCGACACCACCGCCGAAGATATCGATACCTTTGCCCGGCAAGTTGAAACAACATTAAAGCAGCTTAACAAATGATATCCATCCACAATTTCACATTGATCGTGAAAATTTAACGATCAAAAATGGACAAAATTTGTCAATTTTAAAGACAAATTCCGTCCATTTTGCTCGGTCTCTCCTGGTGCCGCCAATTCCAAAAAAAAGTGAGTCGTTACCTTGTGCGCGCTTTTCAATAAAGGCTTTACAAAAAAAATTAAAGTGTCTCCCGATCGGTTCCGATATTGAAAGTTAGCTGTAAGACACCATTATAATTTAACTTTGATTGCGAGTTGCAAACAAACGGTCCGAACCCGAACAAATGACTGAGCTGGTGTCGCAAGGTGGTGCCTGCACCTGCAGGAGGCCCCCAAGTCAAACTTTTTGGACTGGAAACTGCAAGGGCATATTTATTGCTTTCTTTCATGCCTGTGTTTTGGGCCGCTTGTTTGCCAATGTTCTGACGCATATTAAAATACTGATTCGACGTCATAGCGTTTTGTAGCAGCACGGCGCTCGCAGCAACTTCATACGGGAACTACTCTGATGCTTGTTTTTTGTGAAGAATGCGGCACCCGGCACGAGATTATTCTTAATAGTGGTGAAGAGTCACAGGTATTACAATGTACCATGTGTAACGACACCATGTCGGTCCGCAAAAACGCCATTACCTTTTGTGACAGTCAGGAAGCAGATGGCTGCACAGCCTACGAAGACCTCCCGCCCCTTAACTTCAACGACGAATCTCCCCGAGCAGCACCAACAGTTCAAGGCAGCGGTCAAGTCAATTTACTGATTGTGGACGACTCCAAAATGATCCGCAAGGCCATCAGGGAGATCGTCAAGGATCATGACCGCATTCAGGTGGTCGGTGAAGCCGCCAACGGCCAGGAAGCGCTCGAGCTGATCCCCCGCGTCAATCCGGATGTCATTACTCTGGATGTCAATATGCCGGTGATGGACGGGATCACCGCCCTGAAGCACATCATGATCAAATATCCCCGGCCGACGCTGATGCTTAGCGCGTTGACGCATGAAGGGGCCAAAATCACGTTTGACGCGCTCAAATTTGGCGCTGTCGATTTTATTCGCAAACCCAAACGGTTAGGCAATGAAGACGCGGCCGAGCAGGAACAGTTGATTATCAACAAGATCCTGCTGGCGGCGGATATAGAAATCGGTATGCTGCGGTACCTGCGGCCGCAAACCGGCAATGAGGCGCCTTGTGAAGCAAACAATGCCGCATGCCGTAAAATCGTGGCGATCGGTGGGGCTGAAGGGGCGTTTAGCGCGTTATTAAAAATAATTCCCCGGCTGGACCCGCATCAGACCACCGCTTATCTGTTCATGCTCTACGAAGCACCTGAAATCATCGAAGCATTCATCAACTATCTGGGCCAGGACACCCCCATGAAGATACGCCAACCGCTGGACGGAGAAGCACTCGCAAGCGGCGTATGTTATCTGGCGTCCTGCCACAATTATGTTACCTTCGACCAACGCGACGGCGATCTCACCCTTCAAATCAACCCCAACCCGTTTCCCAAGCGACGCGGCGCCATCAATATGTTGATGATGTCATTGGCGGAAAGTATTCCCAACGATGCCATCGGTGTCTTGCTGACCGGATCGGGCCAGGACGGCGTGGAAGGCATGGCGGAATTGAACCGGGTCGGGGCCCAGGTCATCGTACAGGAACCACGCACCTGTTTGTGCAAAGATATGTCGCGCACCGCCATCAGCCAGTTGCAATCGGTCAACATGATTTCCGATACCAACATGGCCAGCGCGATCAAACAATTATTAGCATCCGGCAACGGCACGGCAGCGGTGCACTCGCATGCCGCCGCGAGGCCATGATCCCCGGATTAAAAATAGTAAATCCATACCAAATCCATATTCTACCTAATTAGCGGAGGGCTTAAGGAATGTTAAAAAATGTAAAACTCCGGACCAAATTGCTGCTTGTGGGGCTTGTCCTGACCGTTGTCCCCCTGTTGGTACTCGGTATTTCAACGTACTTCCAGAACAAAAACATGGAAAACGTTGCGCGCACGGAAAGTGTTGACCTGGCGTTTGCCGACTTGGACCATATCGTCGAAGGTGTTTACGCCATGTGTCAGGCCCAGCAGGAAGTTCTCGAAGGGTTCATGCAGCGTTCACTGAGCGTGGCCTGGGATATCGTGAAAAGTTATAAAGGCTTTTCCTTCGAAAGTGACTTGGTTACCTGGAACGCCATGAACCAGTACACACGAAATACAACCACCGTAAAGCTTCCCAAAATGCTCGTCGGCGGTCGCTGGCTTGGACAAGTCAACGACGTTAGTAAAAAAGTACCGGTTGTGGACAAGGTTCAGGAATTGACGCATACCACCTGTACCATCTTCCAGCGGATCAACAGCGCCGGCGATATGCTGCGTGTTGCCACCAACGTTATTAAAAAAGACGGCACCCGCGCCATCGGCACCTACATTCCGTATATCAACCCGGACGGCACACCCAACCCGGTTATTTCAACCGTGCTCAAGGGCCAGACCTTTACCGGTCGTGCTTACGTTGTTAACAAATGGTACATCACCACCTACGAGCCGATCTACGATGCCGGCAACAACATCGTCGGGGTGCTCTACGTTGGTATTCCCCAGGAAAGTACAAACAGTTTGCGTCAGGCGATCATGGACGTGCAGGTGGGTAAAACCGGTTACGTGTATGTTCTTGACAGCAAGGGCCATTACGTCATTTCCCAAAACGGTAAACGTGACGGCGAGCTGATCTGGGGCGCCAAAGATCCACAAGGCAACCTGTTTATCCAGGAAATCATTCAAAAAGCGACCGGCTTGCGGCCGGGCGAATATGCCCAGCAGCGCTATCCCTGGCAGAACCCGGGGGACCCGGAACCCCGCTATAAAGTCGTCCGCGTAAAATACTTTGCTCCCTGGGACTGGGTCATCGGTGCCGGTTCTTACGAGGAAGAGTTTCTGGCGGCACCACAACGTATTGAAAAAATGGCTACCCGTACCAACATCATGCTGGTCGTTATCTCCCTGCTCGCCCTGATCGGTACTGCCGTGGTCTGGTACTTTACTTCGGCCGGTATTTCCAAGCCGGTTGTCAACATGGCCGACACCATTCGCCGGGTTGCCCAGGAACACGATTTGACCCTGGAAGTGCCGGTTGTCGGCGGCGACGAAATCGGTGTCATGGGCCAGGAGTTCAACACCATGCTCGGCCAGTTGCGAGACTCCTTCGTGCTGGTTGACGACGCCGCCATCGACGTTCGCGCCAACTCCAGTGAGGTGGCCAAACGCGCCTCGAACAACAGGGAGCGTGCCAAAAACGAAGAAAAGCAGATGGCCGTTATCCAGACCACCGTGCGTCAGATGGGTGAAACCGCCGGTGAGGTTGCCGGTTTCTCCCTGAAACAGAGTGAGGCGGCGAGTATGTCGAGCGCCAACCTGGCCAAACTCGTCGACGCCATGGAAGACGCGGCGCAAGTTTCAAAGGCCCAGACCCAGGACGCCAACAACGCCATGGACCGTGTGGCCGAGATGGGTGAAACCGGTGGTAAGGTTGTGGCCACCGCCGTCGAACAGGGTGAGCAGGTTGTCCGGGTTACCGAATCGGTCAACCAGATTGCCCAATCGGTTCAGGAGATGACCAGCGCGGCCGAACGCGCCAACGAGCACGGCCAATCGGTTCTCGAAGCCGCGCGTGAAGGTCTTGATTCGGTTAACGCGACGGTTGATGGTATGCAGGCCATTGCCGAATCTTCGGAACAGATCTCCGAAATCATCGGAGTTATCACCGAAATCGCCGAACAAACCAACTTGCTGGCCCTGAACGCCGCCATCGAAGCGGCCCGTGCCGGCGCCCATGGTAAAGGTTTCGCGGTTGTTGCCGACGAAGTTGGTAAACTGGCCCAACGTTCCTCCGAAGCTGCCAAGGAGATTACCGACCTGATCAAAAACTCCAGTGCCAGGGTTGATGAAGGAACCCGCCTGACGGACCAATCCCAGAAAGCGTTGAAGAAGATCGCCGAGGGAGGCGAGGTCAACATGGCCGCTATCCAGGAGATTGCGCAGAACGCGAAGGTTCTGGATGATGGGACCCAGCAGGTACATAGCTTGATGGGCACCCTGAACGAACTGGCCGGACAGATCGCGGACATGGCCGGACAGCAGAAAGAACGCCGTCAGGTCGCCCAATCCGCCTTGACCAAACTGGTTGAAGAAGCCCAGGGAATCGCCGCCAGGATGACCGAAACCTCCGATATTACCCGCACCATCGGTGACGAAATGCAAGGTATCGTGCAACGTACCGAACAAATGGAGAAGCTCACCGGTGTGCAGGCCAAACGCTCCCAGAAGCTGATTGAAATTACGGTGGCCTCGGCCAGAGGTGCCCAACGAACGGTTGAAGGTGCCGGCCAGGTCGTGGGTATTACGGAAGAACTGCAAAATCTGTCGGTCAGCCTGGCCGACAGGATGGCGCAATTCAAGATCAGGTCCCAAGGGTATCAGGGCAACGGCGGCAGCAGACGCCAACGCGTATAACGCCCCTATGCCGCAACCGGCGTATTTAGCCGGTTGCGGCGCCGTTTCAACCGGCGCCTTTTGCACCATCAACCTACTAACGAGGAAGAACCTATGGAACACGCTATTTCCACCGAACGGGTTGAATCGACGGAAAAAGAAAATCTGAAGCAGTTGGTCGGATTCAATATCGGTAAAGAGCAGTTTGGGGTGGATATCCTGAGTGTTCAGGAAATTATTCGCTACGCGCCGATCACGGCCGTACCGGACTCGCCCGGCTTCATTGAAGGGGTAATCAACCTGCGCGGCAGTATTATTCCGGTCATCGATCTGCGCAAGCGGCTCAACCTGTACAAAAAAGAACTGCATGAAGGCGCCGATACCTGGATTGTCATCCTGCAGATCAACAACCGGGTGACCGGCTTTATCGTCGACAAGGTTACGCGCGTGCTGAAGATCGAAACCAAAACCATTGAGCCGCCGCCGGACATCGTCGTGGCCGGGCTTAAAAGTCAGTATATTCGAGGTGTTTGCAAAGTGGATCAAAAATTGCTGATCCTGCTCGACTTCGACCAGATTTTGATGGTCGATGAAGTTCTTGAGCTGAACACGTTGCATGAACCCCGGCAAATTGCCAACCCCCTATAACCAAAGAAAGTGTACCGGCATGTCTAAACGCATTTTGATCGTCGATGATTCATCCATCATGCGCAAAATGATTCGCAAAACGCTGAGCGACCGCGGCCACCAAATCGTCGGCGAAGCCAAAGACGGTCAGGAAGCCATAGAGTTGTACAAGCAGTTGCAGCCGGACGTGGTGACCATGGATATAACCATGCGCGGAATGGATGGTTTTACAGCCGCCAAGCAAATTCTCACTTACGACCAGAACGCCCAGATCATCTTCCTGTCGAACCTGAACGATGAAATCTACAGCGAGGACGCGGTCCAACTGGGCGCTGTAGGGTATGTCAACAAAAGCAAATCGACCATGATCATCGACATGGTGGAGAGTTAGCGCAAGCGGCCCGTGATAAACAACAGCCTTCGGATAAAACGCGGGGCATTGAACCGGCCGGCCGCCGAGGTCGGTTACCTGCTCGGCGCGGCAACGCCAGAGCGTGATCGCTCGTGCATCAAGGAAACGCAACGAATGCATTTGAATTCGAAAGACGCCCTGAATCGGCAAGCAAGCCTGGAGAACAGACTCTGGGTTTACTGCGGTGTATTCGCATTGACCGTTATGCTGGCCGGTTTACTTTTATTGTTCAGCTACACCCTGCCGACGCCGTCGGCGGCGGCGCAAAGCGTTGCGACACCCCGCCCTGGCGCGGCCGGCACGGTCTGGGCCCACGCGTTGAATTTGCGCCTGGCGACATTCATGGCGTTTGTGCTTGCCGCCAGCCTCGTTTTTGCACTGGCAATCAAACGCTGTGTCATGATCCCGGTAAAAAAAATGAACCGGCAGGTCGCGCTCATGGCCGCCGGCAATCTAAACCAAACCATTGCGCCGCAGGCTCATTTTGAATTGCATGAACTCGGCCAACACATCAACCTGCTGATAACCGATTTTCAGGAAGTATTGTTACTCATCTGGAATCACAGCGAACATGCCAATACACTGCTATCCCAACTCGGCTCGGACACCAGCGGTTTGAGCTCGGAATCGTTGGCACATTTAAACGCGCTGCGCCAGGAACTGCACCATATGCAAGCACTGGTAAAGACTTTTGAATTTTACGATGTACACCTGAAAGACGGCAAAACCCAGTCGCATGCGCGCGCCAGCCAAAGGAGACATTCATGATTGATCTGTCAATGCTTCAAGACTTTATCCCCGAGACCGTCGAGCATCTTGAGGAGATGGAAAACAATCTGTTGAAGTTGGAGGAAGATGCCACCAACATCGAACTATTAAATGAGATCTTTCGCAGCGTTCACACGATCAAAGGCGCTTCGGAATATATCGGTCTGGCGCGCATCGCCGAGCTGTCCCATAAACTGGAAAATCTCCTGGAACTGTTGCGGCAACAAAAAACCACCCCAACCCGGCAATTGCTCGACACCCTGATCGCATCGCGCGACCGGATTGCCGTTCTGGTGGAAGATCTGGACCGCACCCAAACCGAGGACACCGAAATCGGAGACCTGCTCAAAAAAATCGCGGTTCTTGCCGCAACCGGTACGGAGACCGACGAGGACACTGCGCCGGCCCTGCCGGATGAAGAGCCGTTGCAGGCCGACCTGCTCTTAAGTGAAGAAGACCTCGACTTAACCGACTCAACGACAATCGACACCGGCCCTGACCCGCTGGACATGGCGGATCATGAAGGCGAACTTGAGTCGCTCGAACTGGATGAAATTGACGACGAACTCGAATTGCCGGATCTGAACGAAGACGCCCGGGAACTTGAACTGACCGGTCCGGCTGACGGCGACCAACCCCTCGACCACCCTATCGAATTGACCGACGTGGACGACGACGACCAGGAGCTGTCCCTGGCCGATCTGGATGACGACGGGGAACTTGGGTTGGCTGACTCACCGGCAAAAGAACAAACTGCCGAACCGCAAGCGCAAGACGAAGGTGGTCACGAACTGGAGCTGGGCGACCTGCTGGACGAAGATGACACCGGACCGAACGAAGTGCATGCCGACGACGCAACAAACGAAGACGCACCGCTTGTGGCCGAAGAGAATGCCGGCGACTCGCAGGGCCTGGTCATCCTGGCCGAGGACTACGACCGGGAACTGTTTGAAATTTACATTGATCAACTCAAGGAAAATCATCAGGAACTGGCTCGACTAAACGAGGAACTGAAAGCGAGTGAAGATAAAACCGCATTGTGGGACCGCTGCCTGGAGCTATTGCAACAATTAAAATCCGCGTCCAATTACATGGGCTATGAAAAAGTCGTAGCGGTCTATGAAGACTGGTGCGCCGATATCTTCCGCGTTCAAAAGGGCGACCTTGAGACCCAGGCGGCAGCCCCGGAATTTATGAACGATTACATGCATCGTATCCAAAAAACTTTCCCGCAAATCCAGCCCGAGGACGAGCCCCGGCAAACCACTGAAGCGGACGAGACCGGCGATGCAGCCGAAATCGAGGCTTACGACGAAGAACATGACGAAGAACTTTTCGAGATCTTTTTAGATCAACTGCGAGAGAATTTCAATCTACTCAAAAAAATCAGCGAGGATCTGGTCGACGAAAACAACAAGACACCGATCCTCGATTCCTGCCTGGGACCGCTGCAAAAACTGAAAAAATCGGCGAATTACATGGGCTACGAAGCGCTGGCCGATATATACGACCGGTGGGAAGAAGATATCGAACAGGCCAAAACCGATGAAGCCGGCGGCGGCGCCGATATCGGCACGGACTTCATGTTGGCCTATTTGCGGGAAATCCTGCAGCATTTCCCGCAAATCGTCAGCGCGGCGGATAGCGCCTTCGGCCCGGCCGACACCGCTGTGCAGACAACAGCCCCGGCCCGTGACGACACCGTGCAAGACGACGCACCCGCAAAAGAACCGGAACCGCCGGAGACGGCCGCAACCGCAAAACAGATTCCCGTTGAAACAACCGCCGACGAAGCGGAGCTTTTCGGCGAGCTGGGCCAGGCGTTTGACGCCTATCACAACGGCATATCCGTGACCGCCCAGGATGAAAACGGCACCAAAGTGGACGCGCAGTTGTTTTCCGCCGGACAAGACGGGGCCGACACCGATATCGAAGACAAAGAACCCGACCTGCCCGACATTCAAAGTTCGGATGAATTGGGCGACATGCTCTTTTCCAGTGAAAGTGATGAGTTGGCGCCGGCGCTGTCCGCACCGGCCCCTGAATTCCAGCAAACCGCCGGCAATCAGGTCGCCCCGGTCGAACCGGTTGAAGCCGAACCGGAGCAAGAGGATGCGGCCGACGGCAACGGCAAGAAAACTGCCAAGTTCGAAGCCTTACGGGAAAAACTGGCCAAACAGAACATCCGCGTGGACGCGAGTAAAATCGATGCCTTGATGAACCAGGTCGGCGAGTTGGTTGTCAGCCGTGCCTGGTTTTCGCAGCTTTTCAATGAAATGCGCGATTTCCAATTGCACCTGAAGCAGTATTACAACATGGACAAAAAAGAGCTCAAGCGGGCCCGCAATCTGACCTTCCGGCTCAGCGAAGCCACCGTGGCGTTGGGTCGCGTGGCCAATGATCTGCAGGAAGGGGTCATGAAAATCCGCATGCTGCCCATTGCCCAGCTCTTTAGCCGCTACCCGCGGCTGGTCCGCGATCTGGTGCGCGACAGCGGCAAGAAAGTGCGCCTGGATATCAAGGGTGAAGAGACCGAACTGGACAAAATGATTATCGAAGAACTCTCCGATCCATTTATCCACATCATCCGCAACGCCATGGATCACGGAATCGAAACCGTCGGCGAACGTGAACGCAAAGGCAAGCCGGCAACCGGTAAAATCACCTTGGAGGCCTACCACGAAAGTAATCACGTGGTGATCGAAATCGCCGATGACGGCCGGGGCATTGACGCCGAACGCATCAAACTGGCCGCCATCCGCAAAGGGTTTTTAAACACGGAAAGCCTGGATCGCATGACCCCCAAGGAACTGATGGGACTGATCATGCAGCCGGGATTTTCAACCGCACATGAGGTCACCCACACCTCCGGGCGCGGGGTCGGCATGGACGTGGTGAAGAAGAATATCGAAAAACTCAACGGGACCATCGAAGTCGACTCCAAAGTAAATGTGGGCACCCGGTTCAGGATCAAAATCCCGCTGACCCTAGCGATCATTCCGGCCCTGTTGGTTCGCGTGGGTACCGACTTGTATACGGTGCCACTGTCGGCAGTGGAAGAAACCCTGCGGATCAACAACAACGCAACCAACATCATCGAAGGGTTCGAAGTGATCCATCTGCGAGAAAACACACTGCCGCTGGTCCGGCTGGCCGATATCTTCAAGAAGCAATCAAGCACCAAGGATCCCGACAGGGCTTTTGTGGTCGTGGTCAATACCGGTCTGCAGGCTGTCGGCCTGGTGGTGGATGAACTGATCGGCCAGGAAGAGGTGGTCATCAAGCCGCTGGTCGATTATCTGCAGGAAAAGAGCGGTTTTTCGGGCGCCACGATTTTGGGTGACGGGCGCATCTCGTTGATCCTGGATGTCTACAAACTGGTAAACATGTCGATCAACCGGCGCGTCAAGCAACAGGCCCAATCGCCGTTCTGGACAAATATGGACAACTCGATGGACATGCTGCGCGTTCTGCCGGGACCGCAGGACACGTTTCATTGATCGCGACCGGGTGTTGGCAGTAATACGAGCACCTTATTGACGGCAGTTAAAACGGAAAGACTCAATTAATGGCCGCAGATAACAGACACATCCTGCTTGTGGATGACAGCGAACTGATCATCGATGTGATGGCCGAGGCGTTGACGCGCAAGGAGGAGCGCTATACCGTACTAAAAACGACCAGCGGTGAAAAGGCGCTGCAGCTTCTGGCCGAGAAGGATATCTTTCTGGTCATCAGCGACGTGGTCATGCCGGGCATCTCCGGTATCGAGCTGCTGGCCGCCATTCGCAACAAATATCCGCAGGTGGGCGTGATTCTGATGACCGCCCACAACTCCGAACAGATCAAAGTCGAAGCGCAACGTGGCGGCTGTCTGCATTTTCTGGAAAAACCGATCGATTTGAAAGCGTTGAAAAAATTGATCGACGCGCAACTGAAAGACGCACAGGATGATAAAGGCTTCGCCGGCACCCTCAAGTGTATCGACCTGATCGATCTGATCCAGATGTGCTGTCTGTCGAGCATCAGCGTCGCCATACGCATCATGGAAGAACATGAAACCGGCACGATCTACATCGATTCCGGACAGATTGTTCACGCCACCACGGCCTCGTCGACCGGTGAAGAAGCTTTTTACGAAATTCTTTCCTGGCAGACCGGGCGCTTTGAAACCCTGGGCGGCGGGCCGGCCCCGGAGCGTACAATTCAAAACCACTATCAGCACCTGTTGATGGAAGCGGCCCGCAAATCGGATGAAATCGCCGCCAGGCAGGCAGATGGCGCCCAAGCATGCGCCGCGCCGGTTGAAGATCAACCGGCCCGGGTGCCGCCGGACGAAACCGAAACGGATGGCCCCCTGGAAGAAAAGCCGGACGACGCACAATTATTGACTTTACAGGAAATCGTCTCCGATGACCAGGACGACACCGACGCGCAGCCGGAAGATGCAAACGAGCCGAATCTTTATGAGCTGGCCAGTGAAATCTTCAGTAAACCTGAATCCAAAAACGGTATGGCGGACCTCGGCATCGAAGACCCCAAGTTCTTTGAAATCGATACCCAGGCGGACTTTGCGGATAGAACGCTAAGGGTGCTGGTGGTTGATGATTCCGGGACCATGTGCCGCATTCTCTCCGATATCATCAATTCGGATGATCGCCTGGAAGTGGTGGGCACCGCCAAAAACGGTGAAGAGGCGTTAAAGCAGATCTCTGATCTGAATCCGGATTTAATCACCCTGGATGTCAACATGCCGGTGATGGACGGCGGCACCGCCTTGAAACATATCATGATCAGAACCCCCTGCCCGGTGGTCATCATCAGCAACCCCGGCGACTACGGCCGTTCCAAAATTCTCGATTTTCTCCGCCTGGGCGCCGTCGATTTTATCGGCAAACCGTCGCGGTCCGCGGATATGGACCTGCAAAAACAGCAAATCATCGAAGCCTTGCATCAGGCGGCCCAGGCGCAATTGAATTGTTTCAGCCGCGGCAAAGCGCTGGCCGAAATTACCGCCCGGGACAAACCCCTTTTGCCCTTGAAGCCGAAAACACGCCTGGTGCTGATCAATTCCGGCGCCGGCGGATTTGCCGAACTGTTTAAAATCATTCCGGCCCTTCCGGCCGCCATGCCCGGCATTGTCATTGTGTGGCAATCGATGCCGACCGGCTTCGACCAGATTCTGGCCGACTTTCTGGATGCGCGCAGCCGGATCGCGGTCAAGGCGATTGAAAACAAAATTCAATTACAGCCGGGCTGTTGCTACATCGCCGGCGATGCTGCGCCGCTGACGCTGTACAAAAGCAACGGCCGACTGCATGTGCGCCAGTCCGGCGATCCGGGCTCCAACGGCCACCGCAAAGGCTTCAGTCATCTGGTAAAATCGATACCGGTGGGCTTTGACGATCAATACCTGGCGTTGTTTCTGTCCGGTGCCCGGATAAAGGACCCGCAACAAGTGGTCCGGCATTTGGACCAGGGCAATCGCTTATTGCTTCAATCACCCAAAACAGCACTGATACCGAAACCGCTGCATGCACTGCTTGAAGCGAATCAATCCGTGCAAACCGCATCCCCGGTTCAACTGGCGAAACGGATCCAGAAGTTTGTGAACCGACCCATGTGAGGAAAGCAGGTCTGAAGAAATGGATGAAAAAACAAAAGTACTGGTCATCGACGATGCCGCATTTATGCGCAAACGGATCACCGAAATCTTACAATCCGATGACCGTATCGAAGTTGTCGGCTCCGCGCGCAACGGCGTGGAAGGGATCGAAAAAATAAAAACCCTGCAACCGGATGTCATCACGCTGGATATCGACATGCCGGTGATGGACGGCATTACCACGATCAAACATATCATGATCGAATCACCGGTTCCGATTGTGGTGCTCAGCTCCATGTTCGCCGACGGTGAGGTCACTTTCGAGGCGTTGCGCCTCGGGGTGGTCGACTTTGTACCGAAACCTTCGGGCGCGGTGTCACATAATATCGATCAGGCCAAACAACGGATCATCGACCGCACCCTCATCGCAACGGGTGTGAACCTGGAAAATATCCGCCGGGTGTTTCTGGAACACATGGAAAGCGAAGAACAGATGATCGACCGCTACCGCTTTCGGTCCCTTGACTACGTGCTGACCCTGGGAACAACGCTGAGCGGCCCCAATACCATCATCCGTTTGTTGGCCAGCCTGCCGCCGACACTGCCGCTGGCCATCGTGGCCACCCAGGAGATCTCACCGAAAATTCTGGAATCGTTCGTTAAAAAATTCGATGAGCACGTCCCCTGGAAAATAGAAATCGCGCGCGAGGGCGACACATTGCAACAGGGCACCTGCTACATCAATCCGGTGGACACCACCATCGGCATCGGTCAAAACGAGCAGGGCAACGCCTGCCTGATAACCAGTCCCAATGGCGACCGCCCGCTGGACTACCTGTTCTCGACGGCCTCAAGCGTATTTCACGAAAACACCATCGGCCTGTTGCTCACCGGTATCGGCGACGACGGAGCCGAGGGTCTGGCCCAGATCAAAGCCAAATCCGGTGTCACCATCGCACAAAAAGGGCGCACCTGCGTCTATCCGAATTTGGCCGACAACGCCATCGCGCGTGGTGTGGTCGACATCATCATGGAAGAAAACAAGCTGCCGGAAACGGTTGAATCATTTATCGATGTTTAGGGCTGTCGCAAGCCTTGCGAAGCAATTTAAGGACTGACCTATGATAATTGAATGTGAAAGATGCCGAACCAAATTCTCGTTGGATGAAGGCGCGCTCAGGATAATCCCCTGCAAGGTGCGCTGTTCGGTCTGCCGCTACATTTTTATTTTGGGCAAACCCACCGCGGCCGCGGCCGCCGGGACTCAAAAAACGCAGGCCAAACCCGCCGCGCCCCAAAGCGATCAAACAGCCGCGGCGGCAACCGCACAAGAGCCGACTTATCCCGATTCCTCCCATTGCAAAGTGCTGGTTTTCAGCAACCAGAAAGGCGGCGTGGCCAAGACCACCACCTGCCTGAACCTGGGCATGGCGCTGGCCCAATTAAAAAAGCGGGTCCTGTTGATCGATTTCGATGTTCAGGCCAATCTGACACTCGCCCTCGGTTACCAGGACACACCATCGTTTTATGACGTGCTGGCCTCGGGCAACGGCACAATGGGGCGTACCGTTATCAAAACCCGCTATTCGGGTCTGTCGCTGCTGCCGGCCAACGAAAACATGGTCCTGTTGGACAAAAAATATCTCAGAACCAAAAACTTCGAGTATATTTTAAAAAAACAACTGGCGCCCATTAAACACCGCTATGACTTCATCCTGATCGACACCCCGCCGTCCATCGGCTTTTTTACCCTCAACGCTTTGACCGCGGCCAACACAACGGTGATTCCCTGCCAATGCGATTTCTTTGCGACCCAGGGCTTAGAGCGTCTGGTCAAGTTGATCGACCTGGTCAAAACCAAGACCAACCCCGATATCGGCTACGCCGTCCTGGCCACCATGTACGATCCCAACAGTACCGCGTCAAAACTGATTTTAACCAAATTAAAAGAGCGTTACGGCGACAAAACATTCAAAGCGGTGATCTGCGCGGATACCAAAGTCAAGGAGGCCCAGATCATGCGGGTACCATTGATGTCCTACAGCCGCCAAAGCGACGCCGGTGAACAGTATATGCGTCTGGCCAAGGAGTTGATTTAGACCAGACACGGCAGGGACATCTGCGGTCCGGACAGTCGCGCGATCAGGTGAAACAAATTGGCCATGCGGAACAATCGATTCAAGCTTAAATATGTGCTGCCGGTGATATCCTTCACGCTGCTGGTGTTGATCTGGGAGCTGCTGGCACGCTACGCCGGTTGGAGCGCGCATGTTTTTCCAGCGCCCGAGCAAGTGGCAACCGGGATGCTGGAATTGATCGCCGACGGCAGTCTGTTCAAACATGCCGTCGCCAGCCTGTACCGGGTGACCATGGGATTTTACCTGGCTTTTCTGATCGGCGTGCCCACCGGCATCGTGCTGGGACGCTGGCAATTCGCCCGGACCCTTTTGAATCCGGTGGTACAGTTTCTGCGCCCGATTTCGCCCCTGGCGTGGATACCGCTGGCCATGCTGTGGTTCGGCATCGGTGACCCGCCGGCGATTTTTTTGATATTCCTGGCCAGCTTTTTCCCGTTGGCGGTTTCCACCATGATCGCCGTGACGGCGATCAACCCGACCTATTTTCAGGTCGCCGCCAATTTCAACTTCAGCGCCTGGGAACGCATCAAATTGATCGTCGTGCCGGCCATTGTCCCGGCGGTGGTGACCGCCATGCGCATCACGATCACCATTGCCTGGCTGGTGGTGGTGGCGGCCGAGATGATCGCGGTTCAATCGGGTCTCGGGTATCTGATCCTGGACTCACGCAATGCGTTGCGCATGGACTATGTCATGGACGGCATGATCGCCATCGGCGCCATCGGCCTGTTGCTCGATGTCATCATGAAACGCCTGGGCCGATTTGAATCGACCGAATGGGCCTCGGGGTAGGTTTGAAATTGGGAACTTGAAACTGAAAACTGAAAACCTGAACTTCACAAGAAATTAAGAAGCGGAGCCCATGGGTCATATTGTTATCCGCAATTTGAATAAACATTTTAGTGAACGGCGCGGAGCCCGTCGCACCGGCAACGGGGCCGGTGGGCTTGCCGGTGAAACCATCAGCGTGCTCGACGATGTAAACCTAGAATTTGAAAACGGCGAAATGGTCTGCATCCTGGGGCCGTCCGGCTGCGGCAAAACCACCTTGCTGCGGATCATCGCCGGCTTCGACGAACAGTTCGAAGGCCAGGTGAATGTTGACGGCCAACCGGTGGACGGGCCCTGCGCCGATCATATTTTTCTGTTTCAAAGCAGTGGCCTGTTGCCCTGGATGACAGTGCGACAGAACGTGGGCCTGGGGCTGCGCCAGATGCAGGACCAGGCCAAACACGATGAAACCCTGCGCGAGTATATCGAAATCGTCGAGCTGGAAGGATTCGAGGACCACTATCCCCACCAGCTTTCAGGCGGCATGCAACGGCGCGCCGAACTCGCCCGGGCGCTGGCGGTCAACCCGGAACTGCTCATCATGGATGAACCGTTCAGCGGGCTCGATTTTTTCACGCACATGAAAATGCGCGAAGAAGTGGTCAACATGCATGATTACATCGGCAAAACCATGCTCATGGTCACCCACGATATTGACGACGCCCTGATCATGGGCGATCGCATCGTGGTCATGAGCGGCCGGCCGTCCACGATTAAACTGGCGCGCAAGTTGGATTTTCCGCGCCCGCGCGACTTTGAGCACAACGAGGAACTCAGCCGGTTGCGCGCCGAAGTGTTTTTGATGCTGGGAGTACCATATGCGGTTTAACCTGTCCCCTACCCGCCTGTCGCCCCCCTGGGCCATCGCCCTGACGGCACTAATCTGGCTGGTTGTGATCGCGGGCCTGCACCGCTGGGTGAACAGCACCGACGACACTCGGCAACGGGTGCGCATGGGCTACATGCCGGTCATCACCAATCTGGCCTGCCCCCTGCTCGACTATGCCAGCCGCGACGGTGACGTGCGCTATGAAGCCGTAAAATTCCAATCGTTCGCTGAAATGGCCGAAGCGTTGCGCCACGATCGCATTCAAGCCGCCTTTATCATCGCCCCCCTGTCGATTGTGCTGCGGCAACAAGGTGAAGATGTCAAGGTCGTCTACATCGGCAACCGGCACGAAAGCACGCTGGTCACCCGCAAGGATCTGAATATTACACGGATCGAAGACTTGCGCGGCAAAACGCTGGCTGTTCCCATGCGCTATTCCGGCCACAATCTGAGCATCCTCAGCCTCATGGAAAAACACGGCTTGAACGGCCGGCTCAACGTCGTCGAAATGAACCCGCCGGACATGGCGTCGGCACTGGCCGCCGGAACCCTGGATGCCTACTACGTGGGCGAACCCTTTGCCGCGCAAACCATCATGAGCGGCGATGCCGATGTCCTGCACTACGTAGAAGACGTCTGGCCGAATTTTATCTGCAACCTGATGGTCGTCAACCAGACCTTTATCGACCAACACCCGGATCTGGTGCAACAGTTGGTAACCGGCGCCGTGCGCACCGGCATCTGGTCCGAGAAGAACATCGACAAGGCGGCGGCAATCGTCTCGCAGTACTGGAATCAGCCGCTGGAAGTCGTTCGCTACGCTTTAACCCAGCCGGAAAAGCGAATCGTATACAATGAATATCTACCCAAGGAGAGTGAGTTACAGTGCATGGCGGACCTGATGGTCCGCTTCGACTTGATCGACACCAATAACATCAGCGACCTGGTGCTGGACCGGTTCGCCAAGAATGTTCGCATCGAAGCAGTAAACGATCTGGCGGGCATTTTCATTGATGCGCCGGCCAAATTAAGCGCCCGTTATGTTAACCCGAAGCCCTTAGGGCTCGCGCAAAAATAATTTCACATTTTAGGCGCCTGGATTTAGGTCAGGTTGGTTCGATCTGAGGTGCCAAAACCGCAGCCATAGCAAGCTATGGCGAGAATTTTGGGACCGAAGATCGGACCAAGATGACCTGAAGCCGGGATGCATAAAATGTAAAATTATCTTTGCGCGAGCCCTAAGATGCACCAATACAGGTCTATCCCATGAGAATCCTGATTGTGTCACTTTGCACCGTCTGCCTGCTCGTGTTAGTCATCACAGCGTTCAAATCAAAACCGGAGAAGAAAAAATCCGGCACCGCCGCAACCACCATCGAACGCTACGCGATGCCGGCCGCCCAACCACAGCAGCCGCATAATACGCTCAGCGCCCCGGCCACCGGTTACAATCCGATGAACTTCTACGGCAACGCCGGCAATGACCGCCAGCTAAACACATTCTGGAAAGAACGGCTGCAGAATAAAGACAAACCCGGCGAACAACCGCCAACACCCGAAGTAAAACAAAAGCCGCCCATCCCCGCCATTAAAGTCGCCAGACATCCCAAACCGCGCGACCCTAAAAGCAGTAAAAAGCAACGTTTTCTCAATACCCGCAAACTTGAAATCCATGCGGTGCAGGAGGGCGAAACCCTGTGGGACATCTCCCGGATGTACACGGGAAACGGCTTTAATTACCTTTTACTAGCCGACGACAACGCGATCTTAAATCCCGACCTGATCTACCCCGGCCAGCAGGTTGTTGTCATCAAAAACGAGCCCACGCCCCAAACCCGTTAGCAAGTGCCCATCCGGAAATAAATGTGAAATTATTTTTGCGCGAGCCCCCAGGGCTCGCCGTCACCCCGGCGAACGCCGGGGTCCAGAATCTAAACGACAAGATACCTCTTGGTCGAACTCACTTGGCCGTATCATTATCCGAACCGACCTGTTCAAC